>CAZIOX010000021.1:0-2500 GCA_964541145.1 uncultured Candidatus Saccharibacteria bacterium | reverse complement strand
CTAGTGGTCTATGGCGCCGCCTTGGAAAGGCGGTTTGCGGGCAACTGCATCGAGGCGAGAAATGCCTGTGGCATTTCGCAGGGGAACCTTCCGGGTCAGGCTATGCCTGACGCAGAGAAGTTCCGAGCCTACCGGAGGTAGGTCGAATCCCTCTCCTTGCTCTTTGAGTGATAATTAATTACCATCAGTACATACGGAGGGGTCGCCTAGTGGTCTATGGCGCCGCCTTGGAAAGGCGGTTTGCGGGCAACTGCATCGAGGGTTCGAATCCCTCTCCCTCCGCCAACATCATCCCCATAGAGTGAATCTATTTTAAAGCCAGAACGTTTATAGCAGCTTTACCCAGTAATCTTGGTGCCGACAGGTTCTCCGGCAGCGGCGCGGGCAATATTGCCTTCGGTGAGAAGGTCGCAGATGATGAGCGTCTTTTTGTCTTCCAGTGCCATACCTAGGGCAGCTTTGTCCATCACCTGAATATCACCATTTGAGAGCGCGTCATCGTAGCTGAGGTGGTCAAATTTCACCGCGTCTGGGAACTTCATAGGGTCTTTGTCGTATACGCCGTCGACTTTGGTCGTTTTGATAATGGCGTCGCACTTCAACTCCAGCGCCAGGTTCACTGCCGCGGTGTCGGTAGTGACGAATGGCCGGCCAGTGCCGCCGCCTATCACCACAACGCGGTTTTTTTCTAGGTGGCTAACTGCCCGGCGGTAGGTGTAGTCATCTATAAACTGCTCGACCTTGATGTTGCTGAGCGCCCGTGTTTCCAGACCAACCTCGTTGAAGACATCGGCCAAAGTCACAGCATTCATGATGGTCGCTAACATGCCGACATTGTGTGCAGTGACGTCCACTATACCATTGCCCATCAGCTGCGCGCCGCGAGCATAATTGCCACCACCGACGATGATAGCAACCTGCGTCCCAGCCTCAACCGCAGGTTTGATCTGTCCCGCGATCCATTTAGCCGTCTCGGCGTCAAAACCGCCTTCTTTGTCACCTTGCAACTGTTCCCCTGAAAGCTTGAGTAAAATTCGTTTATACATACGCTCGAGTATAGCACGCTGGTTCAAGGGAATGCATCTCCCGCAAAGTCTCCGGGTAAATGGGAGGCATATGTCGTATACTGATACGCATGAAACTCTACAGCTGGAATGTCAATGGTGTGCGGGCAGTACTGAACAAAGGATTGCTGCAGAAGTTCATCGAAGAACACGACCCCGACATACTGTGTTTACAAGAGACCAAAGCCGAACGCGGCCAGATCCCCTACGACTGGCCGCAGTACCATGAACACTTTTTTAGTGCAGTCAAAAAGGGCTATAGCGGCACAGCTATCCTCTCCAAAGTAAAACCCATCAGATATCTAGACGGCTTCCCCGGTGAAATCATCGAACGCTATGGTGTGAGCGGCGACACCTACGGCGACCCAAATGCCGAAGGGCGAATCATCGCCGCCGAGTTTGACGAGTACTGGGTGTTGACATGCTACACACCAAACAGCAAAGGCGACTTGAGCCGGCTGAAGCTGCGCCATGAACACTGGGACAAAGCCTGCTTGGCCTACCTACAAGAACTCGAAAAATCAAAGCCCGTCTTGTACTGCGGCGATATGAACGTGGCGCACCAGGAAATAGACCTTGCAAACCCAAAACCGAATGTCGGCAAACATGGCTTCACCGACGAAGAACGCGCTGGCTTTCAAGCCTACCTCGACGCCGGCTTCGTCGACACCTTCCGCGCCGCCAACCCAGAAAAAACTGAGGCATACACCTGGTGGACCCACTGGGCTAACGCCCGCGCCCGCAACGTCGGCTGGCGCATAGACTACTGGCTCGCCAGCGCCGCAATCGCCCCACGTGTACGTAACCCACGCATTCACCCAGACGTCATGGGCAGCGACCACTGCCCGGTGAGTGTTGAACTATAGAAAATAATCTTGATTTTTCTGCAATTTTTTGCTAATATACATTATATTTATGGTCTCAAGAGAAACTGTTTCAGCACAACAAGCTATTAATTTTGAAGACCATTTGCAGCCTTTAGAAGATACGCTGCATGTTTTTATGGGTGGTAGATATTCGCCTGACGAGCTCAGAGGACTTGAGAGTATGATTGTCACAGGCTCACTTGTACTGACAGAGTCTACCGACCCAGAGACAGTGCAATCTGTCATGAACGCCCGTGAAGAATTTTTTGGTAAGATGCTCGGGTGGGACGACCCCTCGCATCCGTTAGCAGCAAGCTATAATGACTTTAAAGCATGCCATGAACGGCTTATACCGATAGATACATTTATTCGAACACAGTCCTATTTGCAAAGTTGCGGCCTTGATGGTGTGAAGATTGTGAATGCTCATCCTGAGGCAATTGGGTACGCACGTGAGGGGGTACGGGCTAAGATGGAGAACTTCGCGGCGCTTGGGCTTGACGGTGTGAAGATTGTCAATGCTTTTCCTACGGCAATTGGCTTGGCACCTGAAGGGGTACGGGCTAAGAT
>CAZIOX010000020.1:0-5715 GCA_964541145.1 uncultured Candidatus Saccharibacteria bacterium | reverse complement strand
TAGGTGTACATTCAGGCTGGGAATATACTAATAACGTCTCTCTATCTGTAATTTATACTCTCTGTACATCGGTTCTAATATCTCTCTCCAGCGTCTACCTTCTTGCTTGAGTTGTGTGTAAACTTTAGAATCAGTGGTGTACCAAATTAAAACGGTCAGTTAAAACTGGCCGTTTTAATTTGGTACTGGTGCATGTCCAAACCTACGACCAGGGAACACAGTGAATGTAGCCCGGCGGTTCGGACGCCAAGGAGCCGCGCAAGGGGAGTTTTGTCCCGAATGCAGCGACTATATGTTGGCCAAACGCAACCATCCTACAGGGAATTGCCAGTCAAATAAAGTTAGGCTGGATGAGTTATTGTCGATTGGATTTTGATTTTACAGCTTTGCGGAATAATTATACAGAGGTGGATTACAATATTTGATGTTTCCTTATCTGTTAGAGGACAGTCCTGTAGGAACAGAGGACAGTTCTGTAGGAACTTTGTAGTCGCGTTGGTTCATTGGGCGGGAGGGCGGTTCTGCTATGCTAGAGCTATGAGGAAGCTGTCACAATTTAAGCGGTGGCTACAGAGGCGGGAGACGCTTGTTGTGAATGTGGTCGGTTGCGGGATCGTGAGTGTGTGGACGGTATTGCGGCATAGCACTAACGGTATCAACTTTGATGTGATAGGGCAGGTTGGCCTGGCAGACCAGTGGGCACGTGGCATGCAGAGCGGGGCAGAGCTAGGGGCAACGAATTATGTGCTCAAAATGCCACTGTACGCGTTTGCAAACCTTTTTGACATCATACCCCCAAAAACCCGTCTCGTGTTGCTCGCTTTGGTGTTCAACCTTGTACTGTTTATGGGTCTTTTTTGGCTATTCCGCACAATACTCCACCTCTATGGAGTCCGTAGTACTCGTTTGCTCAACCTCGGCATGCTCTGGCTCGCACTGCTGAGCGGACGTGTTTTTTGGGTGGATTACGCCAATTCCCGTAACCTCGAGGTAGTAGGCGGGTTCGCTGTGCTGTATGTGACGTTGCTGGCCTGGCGGGCTCCAACCTGGCGCCGCTGTATGCTCCTCGCTGCAGTTGGTACGGCAACATTTTTTGCTGACCCCTTACAGCTGTACCTGGTTGGCTTACCGCTGTTCGCCTGGAGTATAGCACGCTATATACAAACAAGACGTATGGGGTATGTCTCTAGTGCCGGAGCACTCCTGGGAGCTATTGCTGGGTCGAAAGCGCTGTTTTGGCTGGCTGGCATATGGCTGCCACTGACATTTCTCAGCCCCCCTCGCCAGCAGATTGCACTCAGCATAGACAATCTGGTTCAAAGCATGCAGTCGGTGGCGCTCAGCACGGCACGGATATTCGACATAAACATTTTTACGAAAGCCTTTGGAGCCAACACCCTCCGGCAGCTCTGCGGGCTCGCGCTTTTGCTGGGAGCTGTCTTTGTCGTCGTGCGGTTTGCGCCAAAAAAACCCACACGCGAGCTTCGTTGGCTGCTCTTTGGGCTTATCGGCTGGAGCTATGCAGTATATGTATTCAGTGGCAATGCGCTTACACCACTGACCGAGCGCTATCTGATACTCGTACCCCTGTATGTCATACTGCTTTTTGCCATCCAGGCCAGTACCATACCCCGAAAGTACGAAACGAGCGGAAGACATCTGTGGTTTAGCCTGGTCACCATCAGTGCTGTCATGCTGGCAGGCGCCTTGGCACTCAACTGGCCCTCTCGATTTCGTACTGACGCCCCCATGCTAGCCGCAGCAGACTACGCTCGCTCACACCCTGGCACAGTTATCGTCACCTCAAGACAACTTGCCCTGCCAGCCAACTACTACGCTGGGTACGACTTTACTCTTGTACCAACAATCTGCACGCCCGAACATCGCCTGGTGGCGAGCAATCTCTTTTACGATAAAGCCGGGTATGGTGACCGGAATATTGCCGGAAAGCCAGTTGCACTGCTCGTGCCAGGAGAGGGAGTCCGATCTGGTACATTTATCTGCACCTCAGAGGATATACTGGTACAATTTGGCGCGACCCACCGGTCTGAACCCCTACCAAATGCCGGACAGCTGTACTACTATGCCCCCCAAGACTTTTGGAAGCACCTACCCCGTCCTTGAAAATACGCCGACCTACTCCTTTTGTTCCTGTGTCATGTACTGTCGAGAAATATACGGCATATACTCAGTACCCTGCACATGACACCCATCACCCCCCACATGGCATATGTTTGAGTCGTGATGAGCGTAGGCTGAAAAAACGCTCAGCTTTTCGGCAGTCGTAGGTTCGTCGAGGTTTGCTGTGTATTGTCGGGTGGCATAGCCTACGTAAAACGTTATGGGCAGTACTGTTTGCTGGCGGCGGGCGTATTTTGCAACAGCTCGATCTGTAACAATCCCGACAACCGTATGATCGCTGTGGTCATATTGGCTCAATTCTTTGTCTGGGCTCAGCGTAAACACCTTGGCCGGCTGGTAAACCGCGATGACCTGAGCTAGTACCCGGATGAGCTCTTCGTAGGTATAGGTCGAACGACCGTCTAGGCTGGTCAGGTTCTGGATTTTACCCAGGGCAAGTTTGCGGAGAGTCTGGAATTTTGTCTCCGGGAAACCATCACCATTGACGTTCCCATCTGGCAGGTCAAAAAACAGTAGCGCTACTTGCGAGGTGCCTTCAGGCCGAGTGATGACAACACTGTCGTGACCCGGAAGCTCCACTGTTTTTGTGCTCCACGGCACATCTGGCTGGCCGAGCATGAGGCTATAGGCTGCTTGCAGACCCTTTTGCCGTTGTTCCACATACGCTCTGCCTTCGCCATGGTCTCCAGCCGTAAGATAAACCACGCGCACGCAGTCTCGTGCCCGCAAAGCCGTCTGAAGAGACGGGTTCATAAAGAGCAAATCGTCATCCTGGTGCGCTACGACAGCCAGAATAGTTTTCCCCTGACAGGTAGTTTCCAGCTCGCGGGCATATGCCGCTCTCTTTAGCTGGCCGTCCCCACTTGAACTGACGAGAGTTTCTCTATGAAGCTGCCGCGCCTGCATGCTGTCAAGGCTCACTATTATACCGAGACTTACTGCTACGAGCACCAATAGCATAAAGGAAAACTGCCGAGAAACACGACCAGATAAGAACCGATCGTGCACGGCTACCTCTGCGGTAGAAACCTCTGTAGTCTGCGGAAAGATGTCGTGGATAATAGTGCCTGGTCGAATTGTCATGAGCGGAGCAGGAGAGCTTTGAGGCTGGTCGTCTTTCATGAGCTACTCACTTTGCTGTTCGTGAGAAGGGGTAAATATGCGGGTCTTATACAAGTAAAAATTCCAGATGGTCGTGATAGCGAGCGCCAGTGTACGGGTAACGACCGGCGACCAGGCGTGCGCCAGGAGCTTGGTGACTAGCACCGTAAAACCAAGATTGAAAAGCACCAACAGCGTAACGGCAATCACCTGGGGAATCACAATAGTATGGTGGAGCCGTTTGTCTCTAAACGTGAATAGCTTTTGTAGTAGAAACGACACAATGAGCCCAACGACATACGAAAGCGTCACCGACTCTATCGCCGTAGCTCCAAACGACTGCGCCACAGCGATGACGATCAGCTCGAGCACATACACCGAACCTCCCACTACGAGATACCGCGTGCTTCGACGATGCATGAACTTTCGTATTGTTTCCATTCGGGCTCTCCGATTTTACGTTCTTCTCAGTATACCTTCAGCAGAAATAAAGCGCTACTAGATAGAGCCAGAAACGGAGAATGTGTCGGGGGAATCAGACTAGACCAAGAGTTTGCGGCGCAACCGTACTTGGTACAGTACAACTCCGCCGGTGGCAGCAACGGCAAACAGTGCAACGACATTGCCTGCGCCGGCGTTTGCAAGCTGACCACTTGGCGTCTGAGTGGCAGTAGAACTCGTCTGACCTTGGTTTGCGGCCGTGGGGGTTGTGGCAGTTGCACCGGGTGCTGAAGCAGTTGAACTTGCCGTGCTGGCTGGAGTCCCGTCGCCTGGCAGGACGGTGGGGGTTGTTGTTCTAGGGGTGTTTTCAGCTGTTTTTTCAGCACTTTCCGACACGGTCTGAGCCGCTTCCTCGGCTGCATTTTTCGAGACCTGCACTGCCGTTGAGCCAGCATTTTTAGCCTTTTCGACAGCTGTGTCAACCTTGGGGTGACGCCAAAACAATAGCCACAATACGAGCCAAATAAGCCCAGCTGTGACCAAAAGCGTTACTAAAAGCCAGATGATTCTCCCAACGATTGAAACCTTATTTTTCTCGTACATAGCGTCGTAAACCTCTCACGTTATATCTGTACGATAGCAGAATAATTACAAAAATGCAACAACTCGGTATGATTATGCTCGAGCGACCCTAAAAGTGGATTCGTCGCAACAGTGTGTCTACTGCGTCTGGTTTGTGCGGTTCCATTGGTAAAAAGTCGCTCAAATGCTCAATAATCTGCTCTTCGAGTTCACGAGGAAGATATACCGTCAGCGGTGGTACGAGCCGCTTCAGCGGAAGGAGAACAATGCTCACGATGGCGGCTTCTTCGATAATAGAAAATGCCTTGAAGTCCCCCAGGTAGTACGGTCGATTTCCCGCCTGGAGCACATCACCATCCAAAATATATGACTGAGCAGTCGGCTTGCGCCCAGCGTATATGATAAGCCCGGCCACTGCGAGCAAAACGACCCCCGTCGACACAAAATCTCTCGTCATGAGAAAGATGAGCCCACTGAGCAATATCGTACCAAGGGTGTATGCCCCGTACCACGTTGAGTTTTTTTCGTTGTGAACAAATTCGGTCGCTGTCCAACTCATGCCATCAACAGACATCTCCTGGGTCGCTTGCTGCTGTAGAGCGGGCGACACCCCGGGGATAGTGGCGGCTGGTTGCGGTGACAAGTGGGGCTGGAGGGGAAGGGGGGGCTCGGGCACCATCGCCTGAGACAACCCAGCTGTAGTGGGCGCGGGTGGAGTGGAGCTAGGGACTGGGGGCAGAACTGGCGCAGGCTGGGGATCTGGGGCGGGGGGCGCGGGCGGCTCTGACGGGGGCGCTACAGGTGCGACGACAGGCGGACTCGCCGGAGCGCGCGCACCAGGTGTAACAACTTGCCCGGGTAGCATTTCTTCCATAAGCTTATTGTACTACACCCGTTCGAGCACTTTGCTATTTTTACCCTCAGTTGGTATAATCACCTCTGTTCATTTCACCCGGAAAACAGCCAGGCAAATGAGTCCGGCGCACATCGAACATTTACAATACTGGCGTTTACACGGAGAGATGACCGAGTGGTTGAAGGTAACGGTCTTGAAAACCGTCGTGCCCGCAAGGGTACCGTGGGTTCGAATCCCACTCTCTCCGCCAGGAATATTGTGCTGCCTCCCTCAAGATGGCACAATATTTCTCGTAGAGAAGTGGTCGAGATTTAAACCCGGGGACGGGCGAAGCATGTGCGAAGCAAATCATACCACTCTCTCCACTACATTCGCTTACGTATGTTTTCTGATAGAATATACTCAAGCATTCCTACAAAAAGGAAAAGCGCAGCCGGACACCATGCACTCCATTTTGTCCGCGCGATGAGAAAAATCTAGAGTTTTTCTCATGCAGCCAAGGAGAGGTACCCAAGTGGCTGAAGGGGACGGTTTGCTAAATCGTTAGAGGGGCGAGAGTCCCTGCGAGGGTTCGAATCCCTCTCTCTCCGCCA
>CAZIOX010000019.1:2963-9977 GCA_964541145.1 uncultured Candidatus Saccharibacteria bacterium | reverse complement strand
TTTTCTGGTGGGGCGAGCGGGCGTTTCACGCCCGCAGGCGTCGGGGCTGAGCTTACGCTTCAGCCCTCGCGCTCCAATTCAGTTCGAACTTGGTTGTAAAACGCCACCAATTTTTAGCAATCTGTCAAATACGCTTTCAGGCGTATTTTTGCTATACTTATCTTATGAAAAATACAAATAAACCCGTTCAGGATTTACTCGCAACATTAGATGAGGGTACATTAAAGGATAGCGAGGTCCTTTTTGAGATAATGCAACGAATAAGCGATGCCGAGCCCAAAATATGGAACGAACACACTATAGGTTTTGGCTCGTACCATTATAAGTATGACAGTGGTCGCGAGGGGGATAGCCAAATCCTCAGCTTTTATCCGAGGAAAGGTAAAATCACCGTCTATCTAATGGATGGGACGGCACGCTACGCTACATTACTAGATAAGCTAGGTAGACACACATCCACTGGATACTGTGTTGTTTTTAAAAGGCTTAGCGATATAGAGTTACCGGTCCTTGAGCAGATTTTACAGCAATCTTACGACAATATTAAGTCAATCTCTGAAAAGGGACCGGTAGACAAAATTCTGTGGAAGACAGAAAAGTAAGGTTCTACGCTTAATAGATAGTAACTTTACGCATCTTGTTAATCTCAGGCATGGACGGTAATACTGGAAGTCGACCATCCACGAGTGCTCCAAAAAGTTTAAGTAGATTCTGTAAATGTGCACCAAATGCAATACCCCAACCTCGCCGTTGGGGTTTTACATTTGGTATGTATATGTTTGATTCTCTAATCCTGGACCGAGCGAGGTCTAGGGCGAGATAGTCCAGTGGACTATTGTAAGGAAACCTTCTCTTAAAAAACTTGTTTGCAAAGACGAAGTTTCGGTCTCGCCAAAGATGAGTAGAGTCCCCTTACCTGCACAAGAGATAATTAAATACAGGGTTAGTGTGTACAGCAATACGAGGCTAAACCCTAAACAGATGCAATGTCGCTGATTTGATGATTGAGATAGAGTAGAGTTAGATAATAGACATCAAAGGTGAAGTCAGAGGCATCTTAGCTACTATATCGTAGCTCAGTGAATAATCTCGATTGGGTATTTGATACGTTTTCAGGACTATCAGATATGGGCGGGAAATGCCCCAAAGGAAAACTAAACGATAATTTCTAGCTTAGCTCTTTTTTAGAATATGTATATACAGTGGATTGCACTGTTTCTGCTGGCTCCAGGGACTCATAGAAGTTATTTGCGGATTCATTGTCTTTGGATTCAGTGGCGAGCCAAACATTTGAGGACTGGATGAACTTTTTACAGGGTGGCAATGTAACAGCGAATCGTCAGGACAAATAATTTCGTTTATAATATACCCCATGAACATGATTCAGGTAATGGACTTGGTGAAACGATACGGTGAAACAGTTGCGGTTGACAACATTAGCTTCCAGGTAAAAAAGGGTGAGATTTTTGGTATTTTAGGCCCCAACGGCGCAGGCAAAACAACGACACTCGAAATGATTGAAGCATTACGCCCCATCGATGGCGGTCAGATTATGGTGGGGGGCATAGATGTCGCCCGTCAACCAGCACGAGTGAAAGAAATCATTGGCATTCAGTTGCAATCCTCGGCCTTTTTTGATCATTTAAATTTGCGCGAACAAATAAACATGTTCAATAGCCTTTACGGCGAAGACGCCAACGTTGACCAATTGTTGGCTGACGTACAGCTAGCTGAAAAGGCGAATAGTTATGTCGAACAATTGTCGGGTGGTCAGAAGCAACGCTTTTCAATAGCAACAGCTTTAGTAAATAACCCAAAAGTATTGTTTTTAGACGAACCAACCACCGGACTTGACCCTCAGTCACGGCGAAATTTATGGGAGCTCATCAAGCGTATTCGAGAGCGGGGCATAACAGTGGTACTCACTACGCATTATATGGACGAAGCAGAGCTGCTGTGCGACCGCATTGCCATTATGGATAATGGTAAGATTTTGGTCATTGATACACCCAAAAAGTTGATCAACGCCCTGTTAAAACGAGGTTTCACAAAAAAACAAGACGTAGCAAAAGCAAACCTTGAAGATGTATTCATTGACTTAACAGGAAAGGCGATACGGGAATAATATGAAACGATATTGGCTCGGTGTTATTGGTGTAGCCAGCGCCTACTTAAAACGATTTTGGCGCGATAAAACAGCTTTGTTTTTTACGTTTTTGTTTCCGCTGATATTTTTGTTTGTGTTTGGCTCGATTTTTAATAAGACCGATATCAGCTTTAACGTTGCCCTATTGAACCATTCAGACAGTCAGTTTGCAAGTGGTTTTGTAAGTAGCGCAATGAGCGACAAAACGTTTAAGATTAACAAAGATATTAAAGATATTGACACCGCTAAGCAACGCATGTCACGGGGCGAAATCGATTCGATTATTGAGCTACCAAAGCATTTCGGTGAAGCGAATGCCAGCGGCAAACCGAGCGGATCGGTAGTCGTGTATACCAAAAAAGGTGCTGAACAATCTGGCCAAACGGTGGCAGCAGTTATGGAGGCAGTACTAGCTGACATTAATAAAAAAATGGGTCAGCCAGATGCGCCGCTGACTGTAGAGCAAAAGTCGACCGGCCAAGAAGGCTTAAGTCAGTTTGACTACACGTTTTCGGGGCTACTTGGTTTTTCACTTATGAGCATGGCGATATTTGGGCTAGCTAACAGCATGCCGCAAGAAAAAAAGACCGGCACGTTTCGACGCCTAAAGGCCGCACCATTTCGTGCCAGCCAATTGTTACTAGCTAACGGGTTGTTCTATCTCACAATCACATTGCTTAGTATTTTGCTGATGTTCATTATTGGTATAGTCGTATTCCATTTTCAGATTCGCGGTAGTTGGTGGGTAGTTGGTGGCTTCACGGTGCTATCGGCTATTATGTTGGTAGGTCTCGGCTTAGCAATTGGCGGCTGGGCCAAAAATGAGAATCAATCGGCGCCTGTTTCAAATCTCGTATCGTTTCCCATGATGTTTCTTTCTGGTACGTTTTTCCCGCGCTTTATGTTTCCCGAGTGGATGCAAAGTATTACAGGATATTTGCCGCTTACACCTGTGATCGATGGTTTACGAGCGGCTATGACTGAAAACGCGAGCGTTATCGAGCTTCTGTCGCAGATTGGCTTGATTAGTTTGTGGGCGGTAATTATATATGGGCTAGCAATTCGATTATTCCGCTGGGAGTAGGTGAGGTGGCTTATTGAGCTGCCCCTATTTACCTTAAAACAGATACACTGGGGTGAGCTGTTTTGGTGCGGTGGCGTTCGCAATTCTTGTTTGATAGTAAGTGGAGAATACATGGTTAGACGCTAGACATTGACCGTGAAGTCATAGGCGTATTAGCTACTATATCGTAACTCAGTGAATAATCTCGATTGGGTATTTGATACGTTTTCAGGACTATCAGATATGGGCGGGAAATGCCCCAAAGGAAAACTAAACGATAATTTCTAGCTTAGCTCTTTTTTAGAATATGTATATACAGTGGATTGCACTGTTTCTGCTGGCTCCAGGGACTCATAGAAGTTATTTGCGGATTCATTGTCTTTGGATTCAGTGGCGAGCCAAACTTCATTTAATCCGTTTTTAGCTGCATAATCTCTGAGCCATACAACCATATTCGAAGCGTAACCTTTACGACGATGGTTAGGATGAGTGTCTAGTTCATCTATGTACAGAGACGTACGAGACTTATCTGGATGGTCCAATACATAACACAATGCTGCACACACAATCTCATCTTTCATTTTCCCGATAACTAGAATATTCTTATCACTACTGAGAAACTGCCGTAGGGATTGCGGGTGATATGTCGCCATATCATTATCGGCGCCCCACCTAGCTGCACTCAGCTCATCACATATAGCAGCCAAATTATCATCCGATTTTATAAACGTAATTTCCATATCACTATTATAAAACGATTATTAAATAGGACTATCGTCTTGATTAAACTGTCCGACGAGCTCCCTCAGGAGTAAAGGGCTATACGTAAAGGGTTCGGGTGAAGGTTAGACTTGAAATAGATTCATAAACAATGATGCTCAACCAACACGAAACACAGGATTATAACGTGTGTATGCGTGGTGATCGACACCTGTGGAACCGTAGGCAGGAAGGGCCTATGAATCCCGAGAGAGCCATAGCCCAGCTAAATACTACTACAGGCGCGAGCCAGCTCTTCGTTCATATATTATGTATTGAGATACTATGTGGTTTTTTGAATAGTTAGTTGCAAAGCATGTATCGGTTTAACTATTTTAGATTGGGATATGTGTTTTGATTGACAGTACAGAGTTTTATTTACCTTGCCTGGGTTACATTTTATTGGTCCGATCAAAATACAGATTGTTCGCTGCTGCCACAAAGTCATCAGACAACACCGTCGAGCCTGCCGGTTTGATTTGATGCTATGATATGGTCATGAGAGAAGAGATCGAAGAAATCTTGCGGGTTGCTCGCGATACTAGAGTGTCGCCTGGTGCGGTCGTCGGGTGGATAAAGAACGGTGAGCGTCATGTAGTAGCTTCGGGACGACTTACCTATGAGGCAGATGCACCTCTTGTCGCGGCAGATACTCTCTACGACGTCGCTTCGGTGACCAAGTCGATCCCACTCTCGAGCTTGGTGCAGATTGCACTTCAGGAAAACGTACTCCAGCTCAGCACCAAGGCTCATGAGATACTCCCAGAACTAACTGGCAACTACCACGAGCTAATCACGGTCGAGCATCTCCTCACCTATACTGCGATATGGGATATGCCCGAAGGGATTTCACAGTTTGCAAAAAATGGAGCAGATGCTCTATTGCAAGCACTCTATACAGTTCCACTTGTCGCAAAACCAGGTGAAACATACTGTTATACCAATGCACCCGCACTAGTGCTTGGCCTGATGTTGGAGAAAATTTACGCCTTGCCGCTCAATGTGATTGCACAGGAGAAGCTGTTTGGTCCACTGCATATGTCACATACGACATTTGACCCACGCGCCCTTCCCGACGACCAAGTGGCACCGACTGAGCGCATAGAACGTGGCGACGTCCATAAGGTTGTTCACGATGAAGCAGCGAAAGTACTGCGAAAGCACGGTATGGTTGCCGGCAATGCGGGTGTATTCTCGACAGCAAGCGACATACTCAACTACTGCGAGATGGTACTACGCGGAGGCAAGACAGCTGAAGGTGTGAAGCTGCTTTCTGCTATGACGATTGAATCGTTCGAACACAACTATCTCAGCGCCATACACCAAGCCGCCTCGCTTGGCTGGGAGCTTCATCAACCGAGGTTTATGGGCAACTATGCACATGCCAAGATGTTTGGTAAAACAGGCTTCACTGGTTGTGTTGTTTTGATCGATAGAGCAAGGCAAACTGCAATGGTGCTACTGGCCAATGCTCAGTATCCACAGCGGCACACAGACAAAGAATCAGTCAATCAACTCCGCTGCGACTTGGCAAATATTGTCTTTCGTACATAATAAAAACTCTCCGTAGAGAGTACTGGAGTGTTGCTGCCCCGCGGCTGATCGATCTCCTTGGGTAGGAGAGATCAGCCGCGGGGACTGAGGCAGTGTGGATTACATCCATCTGCGAGCCTGGTAGGGCTACGCAGGTCAACCCGTGTGCCACTGCCGGCACCAGCTTTCGCTGAGGTGTGTCAGTCTCTGGAGACCGAATGAGCCGCGCGATCCCGCTACGACCCATCCTGTAGAGAGCGTGGTCGTCACCCCCTTCTGGGAGCAACATCTCTACGTACGGCACATCGCCAGACCTTACCCCACGCGGGCAGCGGGCCCTCTTTTAGCGATTGACATTTAGATATTATTGATTGTACGTCAATAGTATTTTTTTAAACTATTTCTCTTCCTTCTTTGGTGTTTTATTTTCGAGTTTGTCGATATCATCATGACTAAGCCCATAGTGGTGCGCGATCTCGTGCCATAAGGTACGTTTAATCTGCTCAAACAACTCCTCGTCAGTGGTCGAGACTGTAAGAATAGGTTGCTTAAAAAGCGTGATCCTGTCTGGAAGCACACCACTATAACTCGAACTCAATCGTTTGGTCAGGGGGATTCCCTCGTAGAGCCCGAGCAGTAAGGCACCTCTGCGCACGCCTTGATGCTGGAGCTGACGGGAAGTCGGATTCTCAGCAAATGTGATCGCCACATTGTCAAGGTTGTCGATATGCTCTTGAGGCAGCTCCCCGAGAGCCCTTTCGATCAGCTGTTGGAATGTCTCGTCGGTTATCGTCCTCACCTATTGACACTTCCCACCATAGAGCTGGTCATAAGTCAGCGTGCCGATCTGCGCCGCCTTCTCTGTGACCACCTGCTTGTAGCATGTTTGACGCTCGTTCGAAGCCTTTATCTCAGCCTGTTGTTTAATCTCAGCTTGCTTCTGTCGCTCTTTCTGTTGTGCCTGTTGGTACTGCATATAGCCAAAATTTCCGGCGATCCCCAAGACCACTACCCCCAGCAAAATAAAAGCGTGCCAGCGACGAAAGCGGTACTGGGGGAGCCTACTACGCCTGTTTTTTATCGATTCTCTACTGCCCGTAGGTCTTGGAAGTCTTTTTTCGATCCCATGCAACATACGCGCACTCGCGATAGCCTTGCGGCCAACACGCTGTCGCTTCAACCCAAGTGGTGAGAGAGCCCTCCGTTGCATTAGTTCTATCATACCAGGCGCCGGCGCATCTTGTCTATTTTGCTGACCTCTTGTAAAATATGTTGAGTGACATGGCGCTATAGCTCAGCCCGGTAGAGCAGAGGCCTGAAGAGCCTTGTGTCCCTGGTTCAAATCCAGGTGGCGCCACCATGCAATATATCTCACTTTTGGTGGGATGTTTTGTTTGCTAGGAACACAAAGACTCTTCAGGCTAGGCCTTCAGAGCGAATGATTGACGCTGAGGGCTCTGTCCCTGGTTCAAATCCAGGTGGCGCCACCATGCAATATATCTCACTTTTGGTG
>CAZIOX010000019.1:0-2863 GCA_964541145.1 uncultured Candidatus Saccharibacteria bacterium | reverse complement strand
GGATGTTTTGTTTGCTAGGGATACAAAGGCTCTTTACGTAATGGATTGCTGCCCTGAGTTACTGGCGCGTAGTTGCTTATATTCATTCATAGGCTTTATAGTACTAAGCATATACTTTAGCTTCTTGCAGTCGTAGTTGATATCGTTCTCGAGACGGCCATCGCCTTGTATTTGCGGCGCACCGCGAAGCAAACGACACTCAACCCCCTCATCAGTACTGCGATAACCTACGTTCTCGGAGTGCTGTCGATTGCAGTTAGTTATGCACTACTCCAGCGAGCGCAGCTTTCCATCCCTACCCCACCAGCTACGCTTTGGATTGCCTGCGCGTCGATATGTTTTGTCATCAAATATCTTGATATTTCGCGTCTACACAAAACTCGACGCGTCGCTATACACAACGATCAACACCAGTAAGTATCCTACTGGGCTGGGGCCTACAGGCGCTGCTCCTTGGTATACTTTCTGCAAAGTCAATACTCCGCCTGCGACCATCTAAAGTCCAAGCGCGTCCACTGGTGATAATTGGGCTGATGCGAGGTATAGCGCGTGTGTGCATTGTGTACGCACTCGCTACAACACAAAACATCTCGCTGATCGCACCACTCGCCGCGGCAAAAGTCGTCACCATCGCACTGGCTAGTTTCTTATTACTCGGCGAGCGCTCACATCTGGCGGCACGCATCGGCGCTGCAGTCACCGCTCTAGTATGAGTACTGCTTATTATCGCTTAAACTCGATGCCGGTGCGGCTAGATTGTATTACTAAAGTTTTGCTATCATAAAACCACTAGCGGGTATCGTATAACGGCTATTATGTGACCTTCCCAAGGTTGAGACAGGAGTGAGAATTGCCAGTGGCAGTTCGCAAGGCCGGAAACTCGGATGAGGTTTATCCTCACCGAGTTGAGGCGGGGTAGAGACTCGGCTGATATAGCATATATCACCGAGATCGTGGCCGACTCTCGAGTCGAACTCTGCTATACTTATTTTATATCGATGCGGGTATCGTATAACGGCTATTATGTGACCTTCCCAAGGTTGAGACAGGAGTTCGACTCTCCTTACTCGCACCAATTCGGAACAAAATTGGAATTGGTCGCCCTGTCGGGCGGCTTTTTCTTTGGCCGCGCGGAGCGCAGACCAGATGTTTTCTTGGGGGGAATGAAGAAATTGGTCGTCGTTTACGACGACATTTTTGTTTTGCATTTTTAGGTTCGACCCGAAGATTTCGAGACAAAGCGACTTCTTGGCGAGTAAATCATCACTCTTTGCGACTTTACAGATAGAAACGCCAGTTTCTATCCATCTTTTCATCGGTTCGACCCATATCAAAACGCCTACTGTCGTTTGCTCTATTTTTTCTTCCAGCCGTTTCTTCTGTCCAAGTATCTCGGCGCGTTTGTCTTGATACAGTTCGCGCTCAACATCGCCGTCAAGGTAGCTATCGAGCAAGCGTTGGAGCTTGCTGGACAACTGCGCGGTGTCGTTACGCAAGAGTTCAGTATTGGCAGAATACTCGGCTTTTTCGCTCAACTCATCTTTACGCATTAGATCGCGCAGTTTGTCCGCCCACGCAGTGGGCAAAGAAAAGCCAAGCAGCAAGGCCGACAACTGTTTGTCTAGTGCCTCGGCTCTGACATGTGGTTCTATGCAACGCACCGTCTTGCTCTTGCGAGTGCAACGATAGTAATCATAAATATGCACATTGTCGTTTTATCTGACGCTCTGAGGTAAACATCATACCGCACGAGCAATAGACCAAACCGCAGAGCGGTTTTGGATCGTTGGCTTTTCGGTGGGGTTTGCCACGCCGAGCCAGCACCGCTTGCACCTCGTCAAAAAGCCGTTTCGAGACAATGCCTTTATGTTTTCCCTCATGGACTTCGCCAAGATAGCAAAAATGCCCATAATAAAACGGGTTCGATAGAATTCGTTTTATACGATTTTTATGATACGGCTTTTTGCCTGTCGTCTTTTTGCCGAGTAGCTTTCCAGCCTTTGTCTGTATGCTGTTGGCATACAAAAAATCCGCAATTTCGTCTAGTCGCTTATCACCGCGAGCATATAGCTCAAATGCTTGCACGACTATCGGGGCGGTTTTCTTGTCTATCTTTGCGGTCTTTGTCCGCATATCGTTGTAATAGCCAATCGGTGCTACGCCTGGCATTTCGCCCCGACGAACTTTTTGTCGCAAGCCTCGTTTGGTGTTGACAGACAAATTGTCTACATATTGCTTGGACGAGTTAAACTCGTTAGCCAGCATATATTTACCCTGTGGAGTGTTTTCAAACCAGAAGTGCGGAAACTTGAGGTCGAGCAAAATATTTTCATCGAGCATGTAGATTATTTGTCCGCTATCTATCGAGTTGCGCGACAATCTGTCGGGCAACCACGACAATATGCCGTTGGCTTCGCCGAGCGAAATACGGCGCAGCATTTCATTAAAGATTGGACGGCTTGGTCTTTTGGCGGTGCGCTTTTCAATATAGGTATCCACTACTTGTAAGCCGTATTTTGCGGCGTATTCTTTCAGCTCGACCAGTTGCGCCTCGATAGACAAAACTTGTTTGTCCTCGACATCTGTCGATTTACGAATATAAATGAAATATTGCATCTCGCACTACCTTTCTTTATGAACTCAAAAGGCCACTTCGTTGCACACAAACCAGAACAAGTCCAATTTGTACGAAGTGGCCATTTGAGCCAATAAAAATGACCTGTTCCTATGATTTGTGTGCAAGTCTATTATATCACGGAGCGGAGAACGCGAAGCGTGTCGGCTATGCCGACAACAAACAAAAATCCGCGCTTCCCAGGCGCGGCAATTTCTTCATTCCCCCCAAGAAAACATCTGGTCTGCG
>CAZIOX010000018.1:0-15196 GCA_964541145.1 uncultured Candidatus Saccharibacteria bacterium | reverse complement strand
ATCAGCGAGCAAAGCGAGCGTAGATCGCCTGTTCGGCGGAGCGAGGACGCGCACAAGAGCTTGCCTTGGCCATCCTGCCTGCGTATTGTCATGTGCAGCCATCTGGTCGAGCCGGGAATTGTGTCGATGCTTTTGGATATAAATATTCTTGCGCTTTCGAAACCGCTCACGTATACTGCGAATTACAACAGAGGTAAAGGAGACAAACTCTATGGCAGAAAAAAAAGGTGTTAGGGGACACGCAGGCGGCTTTTTGGATTTTGTGCGCGAGCAGGGTGTCGTCGGCTTGGCGGTTGGTCTGGCTATTGGTACGGCAGCTGGCGCGGCAGTCAAAGAGATTGTCGATCAGTTTATCGGCCCAATTGTCGGCTTCATCCTTGGAGGGGCTGATCTCTCGCGCCTCGAGTGGAACACAGGCTTAAGCCGAGGCGGCGAAGATCTTGTCTTTGGCTGGGGCGCCATTCTTGGTGCAATCATTACGCTACTTGCAACCGCGTTTGTGGTCTACCAGATCGTACACATAGCGAAGCTTGACCGCATGGACAAAAAGAAAGATTAGCTCCTTACGCGCAACGTAGCACGCCTAGGCTTAAAGGAACGACGGTATCGCCCACTCTTCTAGCTAGGGGGTATCTGGCTTGTTCTTTGGATCCTGCACCTAGGGTGATAGCCAGCACGGCTGAGATGGTTGTGAGGTTCGGTTTTGCCTAGGCAGAGAATGATCGCTTAGTGGCTATGCCTGTACAAAAGGTACAAGCGAGCCAGACACAGATGACGGGAGTTGATCTGTGTTATATCACTGACCAGCTTACGTTTATAATGTGTGGTATGCGTATTCGACATTTGCAAAGATCTCAGAAAGATAACAGTGCCGATAAGCAGGTTATCCCAATCAGACTAGCTCTCTGTCTACAAATAGTGCAATTTCTGGTTTTTATCTTGTTGGTGTTACCGTTTTACATTGCCAAACAATTCAATGTTTCGCAGGTGACCCAGATAGGGTTAACCAAGGACATGTTGTTTCCTCTTGTGATAGTGGCTCAGCTTATCGGCATAGGCTATAGCTATATTTTTATCAGAAAACGATTGGCCGCGACACAGAGCTCTTGGGCAGATTTAGGTGTTCGACGGTTCCCAATTGGTCGTTCTGTGAAGTACTTTTTTGGCTATTACGTCATTATCATCTGTTTTTTGGTATGTCTTGTTGCGGTAATCAATGTGCTAGGTCTGCAAAATAGCTCTCCAGAAAGCCCCTCACATGAGACAATTCGGGCTATCGGGGGCATGTGGCCAAATATTATTACAGCTGTCATCTTAGCCCCAATCATCGAAGAAGTATTGTTCCGTGGCATTGTATATACGGCGCTACGGAGACGTCACGGAGTATTGTTTAGCGCTGTTACAAGCGGGTTGATATTTGGCATAATGCATCTGGATCCCAGGGCTGGGCTTTTGGCCGTACCGATAGGTATATATTTAGGCTATATGTATGAGAGGCTGGCTAGTATTGTGCCAGGTATGATTGTACATGCTTCATGGAATTTATTGGTTACTATGCTTATCTTACACGGCAAATGATTGGTATGAGGCGGTCGCGCTTTGAGCGAGTGCAAGCTTCTCGAATATGTTTTGAGGTCTGAAATAAGTGGTTGGATTACTCTTTTGCAATGGTGCGGGTGGGGGGAGTCGAACCCCCGTCTCAGCCTTGGGAAGGCTACATAATGGCCGTTATACGACACCCGCACTGTTATCCAATAAGACAAAAGCAATTTTTCAATTAACCTTTTCTTCAAATGAAAATTGTAAAATGAGAACTGTGAATTGCTTTGTCTCCGACATAGCTTGGAGCCACCTGCCGGGATCGAACCGGCGACCTTCTCGTTACGAATGAGATGCTCTACCAACTGAGCTAAGGTGGCGCAGGGATGTGCTCCAGTGAGTAGATTATAGCAAACAAACAAACTGCCTAAAACCGCTCATGGTGTGCGTACGGGCAGTCTGTTACAATAGTTGACAGTATTTATGTCAACGCCTACTCATTTTATCCAAGACAGAACAGCACTGCTGCTACTTAGCCTAAACGCCTTTTTGACGTTGGTGGCTTCGGTGCTGATCGGGTTGAAGCTTCATGCTACCAAGGGGACGGCTAGCTACATTATCTCCTATAGAGCATCGTTGGGAATTGATGGGTATATGCAGGGGACTATTTGGGATATTGCGAGTTTTATTGTTGCAGCAATCCTTATTTTTACACTGGGGGTTGTGCTGGCGCAGCGTGTGTATGTCATCAAGCGCGAACTATCGCTCGCCGTTTTGGCGCTTACAGTGCCTTTGCTGGCGCTGCTTATTATCGTGAGTAACGCACTGCTTGTTCTGCGCTAGTATGACTGATATTGAAATACCCTACGAAAACGAGCGCCGCGGACATTACAGATTTTTCGAAATCCTTCCCGGCGCACTCAGCTGGGGAATGTTGGCGCTGCCGTTTGTGCTAAGTTTTATTAGCGTGGAGCTCGCAGCGTACTTTATGTTTGCATATGTGCTGATCAACTTTTCAAGGGGTATGGCAGGAGCTATCCGCTCTCTTCAGGGCTACCGCACCATGCAACAGCATCAGAAGCTTCCATGGCCAGCTATGCTCAAAGAACTTGGCGAAGGGTACGCTTCTCCCCGGGCGAAACGTCCAAAATGGCACAACTACGCACTCCAGCGTACTCAGGAAAAACTGTTACTTATGCCACCTAATGAGGTTGTTCATGCCATCATTATCGCCACATACAAAGAATCTCGAGAAATTCTCGCACCCACCATTGAAGCGGTGCTGGCTTCGCAATACAACATGAAGCAGGTTATCCTTATCCTTGCCTACGAAGAGCGCGCTGGTACACGCACGCAACTACAAGCGGAAGAGCTTATGCAGACCTACAAAAATCGTTTCCGAGATGCTTTTGCGGTACAGCATCCAGAAGGCATTCCCGGCGAGCAGATAGGCAAGGGGGGCAACGTTACCTATGCGGCTCGAGAGCTCGAAAAATACCTCAAAAAACACAAAATCGACCCGCTCCGAGTACTTGTCACGACACTCGATGCCGACAATCGCCCGAGCGAACACTATTTGACCGCACTGAGCTATGCCTATATCGTCTGTCCAGACCCGATCCACACTGCTTTTCAGCCTGTCGCGCAGTTTTCGAACAATATTTGGGATGTGCCTGCACCCATGCGGGTGCTCGCGACGGGTAATTCTATTGCGCACCTCATGAACTCCCTTCGCTCACACGCTCTGCGCAATTTTTCGTCTCATGCCCAACCCATGGTCGCCCTGCAAAAAACTGATTTTTGGAGCGTCCGTACCATTGTCGAGGATGGACATCAGTTTTGGCGTTCGTACTTCCGGTTTGAAGGGAAGTATCGGGTACTGCCACTCCATCTCCCTATCTCACAAGATGCGGTGCTCTCGGACACCTACCGCAAGACTATTCGCGCGCAGTTTCTCCAATATCGTCGGTGGACATATGGCGCCTCAGACGTCGCGTACGTGGTGCATATGGGTCTATTTCGGCACAACACCGTCCCCAAACGAGATCTGTTCGGAAAAATCTGGCGGCTGCTCGAGGGTCACGTGACTTGGGCGGTGGGTCCTATTTTGGTACTATTTGGGGGTTTTATTCCCTCGTTGTTCCACGACAAAAGTTACGCTGCACTTGAACTGCCCCTGATAGTTAGTAGGGTTCAAACCATTGCGCTTATGATTGCTATCGTCACAATCTTTTTGGCACTGCGCACATTACCTCCTAAGCCGGCTCGCTACAAACGGCACCGGTCTATCTTTATGGTGCTCCAATGGGCGTATTTGCCCGTCACAACCCTAGTTTTTAACTCCTTTGCGGCACTGTACTCACAGACACGCCTAATGCTTGGAAAATATATATCAAAATTTGACGTTACCGAGAAAGCGGTGGTTACAGGAGGGGGCAATGGCGTGGGTCGGACGACAAAACTCTAGGCGAACCTCATTCACTACAAGCACGTAAGCACCTATGATACCTATTTGCTCTACCGGCAACGCATATGTTGACTAGGGTTAGCTAGGCTTTTTTACGTGGTAGGCAGCGTAGTAAGTTGCCGCTGCATCGTCAAAATGAAGGAGCACGTCGTGTACCGCGTGCGCAATGCCTTGGGGTCTCAGGACACCGCTGGAATGGTTCTTCATCAAACGGGCGATAGCAGTGGATACTAGATGAGATGTGGCCTCAGGCGCGTCGCTACGATGTCCCAGCGACGCATAGACGCTAAACAGTAGTTTATCTCGGCTAAACTGCTCCATATGCCCATCTGGTTGTACTACTCGAAGGCTTCCAGATAATTCTGGAGTTTCGATAGTTGTGAAGATGGCTGTACATGTTTGGCATCGACGTCGACGCCAAACGTTGTTGAGACGTTTTTGATGTCGGGAATTTACGACACCTGTTTCGCCAGAGCAGTATATGCAAACCATGACTACATATTGAAATAACCTTTAAAAAAATATTTGTTTAAAAATATAAATTCTGGTGAAAAAAAATTCGGCTTTTGAGCGGTATACCGCTCAAAAGCCGATCCATTGTCTTATGAAATGGACTAAAGGCTTGTCGCCCTCACTGCCGATCCCAGCTGATTGTTCGAGTCGGGGCAGAGGAGAAGCTATGTCTTTAGTTTGATGTCCTTGCCCGGCGAACGCGTGTAACACGCTTCACCTGAGGCAATTCTTCATAAAACAACTGAAAGCCCTGGAGAGAGCTCGCTTCAGTGCTACTCACTAAAACACCTCGTTTAACCCGACCATCATACCAAAAAGCTACTTGCAAGTCAACCACAAACATTGTATACATAAGCACTATAACAGAGGTAATGGAGAGGGTTTGAGTGCGGGATGTAGACGCAGCGCCTAGCGCGCCCACACTAGTTATATGCCACAAACCTGAAGGTATGTAGCATGACTTGGCGGTATCTACGCGAGAATTGCACTGTGTCATTACGAAAAAAGGCCAGCAATGCTGACCTTCTTTCGTGGTGCGATTTTACGCCAAAATCCGAACCCATTTCCGAGAAAATCCCTAAAGCTCAGCCCCGACGCCTGCGGGCGCGTAACGCCCGCTCGCCCCACCAGAAAAACCCTTTGCCTATTTTTTTATTTCCCCCCGCCGAATTTCTTTTTTGAAACTGAAAAGGGTGTTTTCTGGTGGTTCGACTACTGACAAGCAGTAGAGGCGTCGGGGCTTCGCAGGTCGGCACAGCCGACAACTTCGTTATAGCAAATGCTTCGTATACCCGCGCTTGACGAGCGCATCATAGGCCTCAATGACCTTATTGGGTACTTCCTGTTCAATCTGAAATCCAAGTTTTGGGTATTCCCGTATGCGTTGTAAATCACCGACCATAACATTCGTTACGTAATCAAACGGATACATCTCGTCTTTACAATACTCATCAAATGAGACATCGATAGCCGAACATTTAATATCTGGTTTTATATCTTCAGGCCACTGCTTCATAAAAGTCGCATAGGCTCTGCGTAGCATATACGGTTTCGTAACAACTATAAGAGTTTTTGCCTTGACGCCTTTTGCTCGTAAGAGTTGGTGCGCATATACAATATTTTCGCCGGTGTTTGTTGCGTTGGTTTCTTTGAAAATAGCTTCTTCTGGTACGCCTAGAGTAAGCGCACGCTTTGCATATACTTCAGCTTCATTCTCAGTAAATGCTTCGCGCGTCATACGACCTCTCGCGCCCGTAAACAAAATAATAGGCGCGTAACCGTCGTGATATAACTTTGCACACCACTCGGCGGTGTGAACATCCGTACTTCCAAGACCAATAATGACATCGGCTTTTTTAAGCGGCTGCTCAAAACGCATGTAGTCCCAGATTATCTGTGCATTCTCAAAATCTGTCACGATGATACCCAATTTTTTAACACAAGCTCTCTATATGCTGGTTCGATGTTTATTTTTAGAAAATCATCTTTAGTCAACCACTTTGGTATGCCCTCAAGATTATTCTGAGGAGACTTCAGCACTTCGTCCATAGTTGTCCCTACGTAAGAAAGAATCAACTTGCCCTCGCTATGCATAAAGAAATCGGCATGCTGTAAATCCGGAGAGCTTACACCGCATTCCTCGTATAACTCACGAATCATAGCCTCATCAGGTGTTTCATCCTCCTCAATATGACCTCCAGGAAGTCCCCAGTCATTATTTTGATCCATATGAATAACAAGGACTCTTAAACGACTAGTGTCGAAGAGAGCTACTTTTGTTGAGACTCGAAATTGTCTACGCACGAGTCAATCCCTTTCTTACATCACGTATAATTTGCTCTGGATTTTCGGCGAGAATAACACTGAAACCCATCTGCGATGCAGGGTCAAGATTACGCTGCTTATCGTCAATAAATAATGATTTATCAGCTGTTGTACCGAGTTTGTCGATGCTTATTTGATAAATCTCTCGTTCGGGTTTTGCAAAGCCCACTTTGCATGAAGCTATGGTTTCGTCGAATAAGTCATAATAGCCGGCCTTCCACAAAACATTGTAGGTTGGCTCAATCACGTTTGATAGAATTGCAACTTTCAGTCCGTGCCGCAGGAGCTCACTTATAAGGTTAAGGATGTCTTGATTGGCTGTAAGTCCGTTCCATTTCATAAACTCATCCGAGATACTGTCAGGTATGGACAATCCAAAATTACTTTTAATCTCCTGCCAGTATTCTTGTTCTGTGATTTGTCCGCACATAAAGCGTTTCATGTAGGTTTCGAAAATCGCAGCAACTTGTTCATCGGTTGCACCAACGTTTTTGAGTAACTGCCCCAAGAAATCATCACTAGGGTCGTTTGCGACCACACCGCCCCAGTCAAAGAAAACAGTGTCGATTTTAGACATGCTCTATTTCCGCATTTGCGAGCACAGGGATGTCTACTAACGAGCTGCTATCGGTTAGTTCCTCTTGTGATAGTATGCCAATGCCCACTTCTGGCTGGAGCGTGTACATCGTGATATGTGTGGGTTGGGTAGGAAAATCAACGCCGTGCTTCGAACGCAAATAGTCAAATAGTTCGTTGATGTTTTTTAGTTCCACCATCGCAACAACCGTAACACGCTCGTCGCGCGTTACTAGCCGATACTCGCCAGTTAAGCGAAAATCTGCGAGGTCGTGGGTTTTCACAAACTCAAGGAAGTCTTGCTCTAGTTGTTCGCTGGCTTGTTCTGGATTCTCTGGATTTAGCATAGGAGCAAGATTTTTGAGTGCCATGATTGATACATGAAATTCGCCTTTTTTGAGTAGCTCATAGCTATCGACACTAATTGTTTCAGGCAGGTTTTGAAGGTCAAAGTTTCTGAGAGAAATGTAGCCACCACCATAGCTATGCCTATCTGTAATCATATCGAAGTCCATATCTGTTATTATATCACGCTGACAGCGTGAACGCGCCCACCAGAAAACACCCTTTTCAGTTTCAAAAAAGAAATTCGGCGGGGGGAAATAAAAAAATAGGCAAAGGGTTTTTCTGGTGGGGCGAGCGGGCGTTACGCGCCCGCAGGCGTCGGGGCTGAGCTTTAGGGATTTTCTCGGAAATGGGTTCGGATTTTGGCGTAAAATCGCACCACGAAAAAAGGCCAGCAATGCTGACCTTCTTTCGTGGTGGGCGATATAGGATTCGAACCTATCACCTCCACAACGTCAATGTGGCGCTCTAGCCAAATGAGCTAATCGCCCTAGTAGTAGCGGACAGACATGAATATACCAAAAAACCACCTCTGGCACAAGCAGAAGGGGTGTCAATTCGCTAGATTCACCTCGACGGCAACACGGAGGCTTACGAGGGGAGTGCTGGGCGGCCGTCATAGATATATTTGACAAATAAAAAGAGAGTCGTGCATGCATATCAGAAAAAGTATAAATCTCTAAAAAAGAGTTATCCACTTATCCACAGCTGATAATGAACGATACCCAAAAAAGTACTAGCACAATGCAGCTAGGCCGTGTATACTAGCGTTTGAGGTGAGGTTTTGCCGAGAGCGTTTTATCGCTGCGACGCAGACCCCACAGAAACGCTTGGATATATTTGCGAGACTATCCAAGCGTTTTTATTTTGCCTCCAATCTACCCCCTCCTTTTTTCATCCCCCCCTTGCTCAAGGACTGTCCTTGAGCAAGGGGGGTTTACGGGGTGGGGGGTTGTGCGTATACTGCTGGGTAGGCGCTGAAGTGGACTCACCAACCATTGAGCTTCGTCCGGGCGGTAGCGACAGACGTGAACTGCAAGCTACAAGAGTAAAAGCTTAGGTGGAACCTCCGTTAAAACCGGACCCAAGCACGTACGAGCTGACTGATTTATCATTAGCTCTACGTGCTTTTATTTTTTAGTAAGTAGAAAGGTCGCTGAATGTCAAAGTTTAAAGTTACAAATGGACTTTGGATATTCTTAGCAGTAATACTTAGTATGACCATGTGTATGATTAATCGAAAGGCTAGTTCATCTGAATACATGGCAAATCCTGCAATTATTATAGGCCCAAGGATTGTAGCTTCAGGCAGCAAATCAATAGAAGCCCAGAATTGCGTACAGACCGAACGAACCATCAATAAACACTTTTTAGGCTGGCCTTTCATAACAGCCGCAAGCTTGGATGATGAGACATGCTACCCCTTCAGCTCAGTAAATTATGAGACTTTGTACCCGGTAGGTAGTGGGTTAAACGTGTTCATTGCGAGTGGTTCCATTTACGCTTTTAAGAAAATGTTAAGGAGAAAATATGAGCGATAAACAAGATGATCTTTATGCCATGCGGCACAGTTTGGCGCATATTATGGCGGGGGCGGTGCAGCGGCTGTGGCCAGAAGTGAAACTGGGAGTGGGGCCAGTAGTGGAAAATGGGTTTTACTACGATATTGATCTGGGTTCAGAAATAAAGCTGAGCGAGGAAGATTTTGGGCGCTTAGAAGAAGAAATGCGTACAATCATTGCCGAAAACTACCTGTTTGAACGAAGTGAAAAGACCGTAGATGACGCGCTAGCCTGGGCGCGAGAGGCAGGGCAGCCGTATAAGGAAGAGTTACTGAATGACCTGAAGCGCGCCGGTACGACTGTGGCAAAGGAGCTCGAGGCAGACATGCTCGGGGTGGAAGCTGACGGTGATAGTGCCGTAGAAAAAGTATCGTTTTACACTGATGGTGACTTCACTGACCTTTGTCGAGGGCCGCACGTGGAGTCCACGGGCAAGGTTGGCGCTTTCAAACTCATGCGCGTAGCGGGAGCCTACTGGCGAGGCAAAGAAACAAACCGACAAATGCAGCGGCTCTACGGCGTAGCTTTTGCGACACCGAAAGAACTTCGCCAATACCTAGACATGCTCGAAGAAGCCAAAAAGCGCGACCACCGTAAGCTTGGACAGGAGCTCGACCTATTCCTCATTTCAGACCTGGTTGGGTCGGGGTTGCCACTGTTTACCCCTCGTGGAACGGTGCTGCGCGAGGAAATTGGCCGATTTACGCAGGAGCTTCGCGAGAAAAATGGGTTTCAGCGCGTCTGGACGCCGGTGATCGCCAAAACGGATCTGTACAAGACTAGTGGCCACTGGGATAAGTTTGGCGACGAGCTGTTTCTCGTCAAAAGCCAGGAAACGAGCGATGAGTTTGTGCTGCGCCCAATGAACTGTCCGCACCACGTGCAAATCTATGCCTCTCAGCCGCGCAGTTACCGCGATATGCCGCTGAAGCTTATGGAAAATGCTGGCGACTACCGAGACGAGAAAACTGGGGAACTGCATGGCCTGAGCCGCGTGCGGTCGTTTACCCAGGATGACAGCCACGCCTTTGTGCGTGAAGACCAGATAAAACAGGTGGCTGGCGAACTGGTAGAGGCGGCCAATCATATGTACAAGGTGTTTGGCATGGAGCTGGCCTTTCGGCTGAGTTTTCGTGATGATGGCGAAGGCTACCTGGGTGACCTGGCGCTCTGGGAGAAAGCGCAGCAGCAGATTGTCGAGCTGGCACAGGAAAACAACCTAGACTACTATATCGAAGAAGGTGAAGCCGCGTTTTATGGGCCGAAAATAGACTTCATGGCAACGGACGCCATTGGACGACAGTGGCAGGTGGCGACGGTACAGCTGGACTTTGTGCAGCCAGAGCGCTTCGGGCTGTCTTTTACTTCAGAGGACGGCACCCCCGAACAGCCGGTCATGATTCACTGCGCGCTTCTCGGTTCGCTGGAGCGATTTCTGAGTGTGTATATAGAGCATACGGGAGGGAAATTTCCAGTGTGGTGTGCGCCAGAGCAGGTTAGGCTGCTGAGCGTGAATCAAGAGTCAGCAACGGTTGAGTTCGTCCAGAAGCTGCAGTTCGAGGGCAAAGAGCTGGGTTTACGCGTCAGCGTAGATAATAGCAACGAATCAGTCGGTAAGAAAATTCGGGCGGCTGAAATGTGGAAAGTACCCTATACGCTTGTCATCGGCGAAAAGGAAGTGAGCGGCGGGGAGCTGACGCCTCGTATTCGTAAAGACCTCGTTGTAGCAGAGGAAACAAAGTCCTATACTGCTGAAGAGTTCCTAAAAACCGTTGCCCATGAAGCTAAATCTCGCGTGAGCAAAACCAGCCTGTAGCTAGCAGTCATGCCTGATATAGGATTCAGAACTAGAGTGGAGGCAATGGTGGCGCAGATCCCGCGGGGGCGAGTCATGACCTATGGGCAGCTTGCGGCGCTCTGCGGCAATGCGAGGGCGGCACGTATTGTTGGCGGGATTGCGCATTTTGGGGATCCAGCCTTACCTTGGCAGCGGGTGGTAAATAAGTCTGGCGGCTTGGCCAGCGGCTACCCGGGCGGTCGCCAGGCGCACGGTGAGCATTTGCGCAGCGAGGGAATTGTCGTTTCTGAGGAAATGAAAGTTGACGTGGAGACGTTGCTTTGGTGGCCTGGGCAGTTTGTAGCGAATAGCTTTTAGTTTATAGTGGCTGCAAGATGAAACATGCTTCTCCTAACAAACCAGAAACTATGAACGCCAAGCTTCTCGTAGTTGTTGGAGAAACGGCGAGTGGCAAGTCGGCACTGGCCATGGAGCTGGCACGTCAGTTTGGTGGTGAGATCATATGTGCAGACTCTGTGACCGTGTATACAGGTTTTGATATTGGGGCGGCAAAACCAAGTAAAAACGACCAATCTACAGTGCCGCACCACGGTCTTGATGTTGCAGATCCTACAACTGGGTATAGCGCGGCAGCATTTAAATATATAGCAGAAGAGGCTATCCGAGACATTGCTACACGAGGCAAAGTACCTATTATGGTTGGGGGGAGCGGTTTATATATAGATAGCGTCCTATACGATTATCAGTTTTTATCCATACCTAACACCTATAAAAGAGATGTATTAAATACAATGAGCGTTTCCGACCTCCAAGATCTTGCGCGGTCTCGGGGGATTAATCTTTTGGGCGTAGACACGAGTAATCCGCGCCGTATGATCCGCGCACTTGAGACTGGAGGTAAGCGAGCGCAGCGTATATCACTACGCCCCGAAACCTGTATTATCGGTTTGCAGATGAGTCGAGAGGAGTTGCGCTCTCGGGTGGAACTGCGGGTTGAAAGCATGCTACAGGCGGGCTTAGAGGCAGAAGTGAGGCGACTGAGCACTCGTTTCGGTTGGGATTGTGAGGCGATGAAAGCTGTGGGGTACCGGGAGTGGCGGGCATACTTTGCGGGGCATAAGACGCGTGCCGAAATCGCAGTAGACATCACGGCAGGTACGATGCGTCTGGCCAAGAAACAGCGCACCTGGTTCAAGCGTAATAATAGTATTCAATGGGTTTCCGACCCCAGTGAGGCTGTAGAGATTGCTACAACATTCTTGAACAAATAGCATTTTTGTTCAGCCTGGAAACCTGTTACACTAGGGGAGTACTGCATAAAAAGGAGTCAACATGGTAGAGCAACTTTTCGGCTCAAAGACGCGAGTGAAACTCCTCCATCTTTTTTACGAAAATCCCAATCGTTCATTTTACGTCCGCGAAATTACGCGCAAAATCGACGAGCAAATCAATTCAGTTCGGCGTGAACTCGCCAACTTGCTCAATGTAGGTATTATTACAAGCGACTCGAGCAACAACAAAGTGTATTACGAGGTAAACCAAAAGTACGGATATTTTATGCCGCTGCAGGAAATCTTTGGGGGCAAAAAACCTCGCAAGCCTGTAAAGGTTCGTAAGACCGCAGATGCTCCAGCCCAAGTAAGTGAAGTGGCTGAGGTGGAAGAGCCGACAGACTTGAAACTACTTGGCAATGTCGAGATAGCTTGCCTGACCGGTCAGTTTACCCGAGACGAAATAAGTGGAGTAGACGTACTCATAGTGGGCAATGTCAACAAAAATGCCCTACAAAAGTACGTGACAGACCTAGAGGAACAAGAGGGCAAGGAATTGCGCTATACGGTTTTTTCCCTCGAAGAATTCATGTATCGACAGCAGATCAAAGATCGTTTTATCTCGAATATACTACTGGCTAAAAAGCAGGTCTTGCTCGATAAGCCCGGCTTATTAAGTGTGTAGATTTTGGTTTTAGGTTATAGTATAGGAGACGGCTAGGGGGCAGGATCTTCTATCCACTACAAATTAACCTATATACTGGAGTTCTCATGGACATACAATTTTACGGTGCAAACTGTCTGGTTTTAAGCGGTAAACAAATGAGGATTGTGATTGACGATACTCTGAGTGAGCTTGGGGCGAAGAGCGTAGTCCGGGAGGGCGATGTTTGTCTTTTTACGGCTTTTCACGAGGCTCCAGTTGCTGGACCAAAGATTACCATCGACATGCCGGGCGAGTACGAGGTAAATGGTGTATCGATATATGGCATGCAGAACCGGGCTCATATCGACACAGAAAAAGAGCGAACAGCCACTATGTACAAAATTACGAGCGGAGACATGAGAGTGCTCGTAACGGGGCACATCTTCCCAAAGTTGAGTGAGACAAAGCTCGAGGACATCGGTATTGTTGATCTCATGTGCGTGCCGGTGGGAGGGAACGGCTATACGCTCGACGCAGTGGGTGCGCTACAGCTCATAAAACAAGTTGAGCCGAAGCTGGTTATTTTGACCCATTATGATGACCCCGCACTGTCATTCCCTGTTCCTCAACAGACACTAGACGAGGCGCTGAAGGTGCTTGGCATGGAACCGAAGGAAGTGACCAAGAAATTCCAGCTCAAAGCCAGCGAGATCGGGGAGTCGACACAGCTTATCATACTCGAAAAGGCGTAGATGCGCCCAATTTGTCTGGGTCGCCCAGTACATATGTCATGGCATCAAAAAAGAAAGCTACTCCACGAAGAAGTAGCTCTAGTGCTCTAGCTCAACCCTGAGAGGTTACGAAGCTATAAGCCCTTTTTTCTTGAGAGTTCGGATAGCTTGTGTGCTAATCTTTAGCTTTATCTTTTTGCCATCCACCTCAATGGTTTTGTTCTGAAGATTTGGCTTCCAGACTTTCTTCGTGTGGCGCTGCGAAAAGCTGACGTTATTGCCATACTGCTTTCCTTTACCGGTGAGTTCGCATTTTTGCATTGTGGTTCTCCTGATTCAAGGTGTAATTGTAGAGTTTTTGTCGTCAAAAGTCAACAGGAGTGGGGCTAGATGGTATACTGGAGCTATGTTTAGTGAATGGTCTGTTCTGGGTATTGGTATTTTGCTCGTGTGCTTGCTGGTGTCTATGGTTGTGCACGAGTATATGCATGCTCTCGCAGGTTTTAAGCTTGGCGATAGTACGGCTCAGGAAGAGGGGCGTCTTACTCTGAATCCCCTGCGACACATTGACCCATACATGACAGTGTTGCTGCCCATTGTTTCGCTGCTACTGTTTAAGATGCTGTTTTTGGCGGCAAAACCGGTGCCGTTTAACCCGGGCAGGGTGAAGTACCAAGAATATGGTGCGGCAATGATTGCTGCGGCTGGGCCACTTTCCAACTTAGCCCTGGCGTTTTTAGCGGCTATTGCGCTTAAGGCGACAGGGGATAGTTCGTTACTAGGGCTTGTACTGCAGATATTCATGAGTCTCAATGTTTCGCTTTTTGTTTTTAACTTGCTGCCGATACCGCCTCTGGATGGTTCAAGGGTGCTCTATGCATTTGCCCCAGAGCCTCTACAGCGGTTTATGGAACAGATTGAGCCATATGGCTTCATGATTATTATGGGGCTACTCGTTGTCGGGGGGTTCGGTGGTTGGCTCGGAAACCTCAATCAACTCGTACTCAACATGTTACCCTAGGGTAACTGAGACCAAAATTTCAGTTTTGGGTGGTATACTAAGAGGGCTGGGTACGGCAGGAAACTGTCGCCAATATATGATTATCTGAATACTAATCATATGGGAGCTTTATATCATGTGCGACTGTGGTTGCACAGTGCGAGCACCCACCTTGGATCTTTTTCAGGGTTAATCACATTGGCAACCCAGCACTAAAGCTCATCGATGATGGGCTTTTTTATATGATTTATTGCTAGGGGCGGCATTTGCCCGAACGGCTAGACGGACTCCTTGAATCACTCAAAACCCACTGGGATTATACCAACCAAAAGAGCTTTTTGGACGACATGAAGGCCGCTCCAACCAAAGTAAAGAAGCCGATTGCACTGTTTAGTTACGAGCTTTGACAAGGGTAACTCAATGTTTGCTCTAAGATCAAGATGATAGGACTTGAACTAAAGAGAGGTAGTCAAGCTACCTCTCTTTGCTGTTTATCGCAAGCGGGTTAACGCGGTATATTTACTGTAAGGTACGTAGTTGCATCATCAAGATTTTGCCCCAGTTTAGTGGCTTCACTCAAAACTTTGGTTGGGTCTGTCAGAGCAGTAGTTGCTACTGGTGATATATCGGTGAGGGCACTGGATAAAACTTCGTCGGGGGTACCGATAACGAAGCCAGCTTCGCTTATTCCTATACCAGTACTAGAGCCTGTATTGTTGGGCATGCCATACGACCAATTTATATTGGCTGCAGCTGCAACAACATCATAAGTGTCTTCGTTTTTTAAAGCGGCACTGAAATCGGCGGCTGTTAGCTGACCCAGGTTTCTAGCTTGATTTCGAACCTCAATCCTTGTATTACGTGAGCGGATTTCACGCTTCTGTTCTGCTGAATAGAGGTAAGTACTGGGCTTGGTCTTAGCTC
>CAZIOX010000017.1:9138-16304 GCA_964541145.1 uncultured Candidatus Saccharibacteria bacterium | reverse complement strand
CCAGCTGAGCTATGGTGCCAGGTTTGGGGTGAAATGTACGTGACAGTTTTGTCATATCACGACACCAGAGGGTTTGCTGGTTCGAGCGTGCGCATTAGATTTGCGCTGAAGGCTCTCCAGCTGAGCTATGGTGCCAGGTTTGGTTGTGGAAGAACAGATGAGATTGTATCAGGTTGCGTAGAAAATTTCTAGCAAAGGGTGCAGATCTAGGAAAGACGTAGGGCGCTTAGCATTTGGTCGACTGAGGCATCGAGCATAAAACTCTTCTTTGCAACCGTCCGTTGCTGTTTGGTCGCAGTCCCCAAAATTACCGCCTGCTCTATCCCGCGCAGTAACGCCCGGGGGCTACGCGGCTCTACCAAGGTAAGCAAACCGCAGTTGGTTTCGGGAAGACCGCCGAGATTACTCGCAACTACTCTACACCCCGCATGTTGCGCCTCGATAGAAAGCATGCCAAATGGTTCGGCGTAGACAGAGGGCATAAGTAAAATATCAGTCCGCGCCAGCAGCTGCGCCATGCCGGAAACATTTTTTTCAGGAGGCAGTAGTTCGGCGTACCGATACCCCTGTAGCATGCGGGCTATGCTTTGGCCTGTTTCGACATGCTGCCCGGCGAGGACTATGCTCATTTTGTGACCGTTTTTACGCATTACTTTTTCATGCATCATTTCGAGTAGGGTGTATATACCTTTTTCTGGGTGGAGACGCCCCGCGTACAAAATCCGCGTAAATTTGCCCGGTTTACCACGACTAGCACTACCAAAAACCGGATCGGCAAACGGTAGTACGATCTGGATCGTTCGGTATGGTACGCCGAGGTACAACGCCCACTGCTGGGCGCTATATAGACTGGTTGCAATAATGATTTTACCGCGGATGTGGTTTTTATAGAGAGGCTTTTCACTTGGCTTAGGAATCACACAGTGCAAAATAATAGCCGCCTTTTGCTTTGTTGCGACCGGATATGAGCGGTTAACGAAAACAATATGCCCCGCCAGAGTGTTGATTTGCGCTGAGTCGGCAAAATCGACAAACGGGATGTCGGGAAAATCCCTGCGGCCGTCTTTATGGCCATGCCCGACAGTCACTACTTGAGCAGCAATCCCCCGACGAAGCAGCTCACGGACATGACCTGCCGTATACGTCTCTGAGCCGCCAGTACCAGCTAGCATAGGCTCGCCGGGCGGCCATACAAATGAAATAATAGTAGCGCTCCTCGCTCTAGGGTTATGCGGTTAAGGAAACTGTCGAGGGCACATGTTTGTCTTAAGAGATTCTAGTATGTCTGATTATACCACACTTGGCTGGGTTACTCCCGAGCCGAGGGCTTTGTACCTGACAGGGCGGCTTTGCGGGCCACTTTTTTAGGTCTGTGTGCAGGGGGCATGCTTTGGGCGGCAGATTTTTCCCGTTCCCCGTGCGTACAGTCGCAGCGCTGGCTCTGGCAGCGTCGACAGTGACATATCTGAGCTAGTAGTACCACAGCAACGCATATACTGTACCCCACGAGCGCCAGCTTGAGTAAGCGCTGGGTATGACTTTCGGTGAGTCGAAGCGACTGCCCACCGACGACATAATACTCTTTTGCAGCGACTGTTACACTGGCAAGCCGTACGCCTGAGCGAGGCGCCCACGTAACAGCATGTGGCTTATGTGGCTTGGCGTGTTGGACGACTCCAGTAGGCATGCTGGCAAGCTTTTTGTCGAGATAGCCAGAACCCGCCACAGGTTTACCCTTTTTGTCATACACTATGACAAATGGCACTGGGCTATTGGCTATATCGGTTGCTCCCATGTTGATGCTTGCGAGACCATACCCCGCATCAAGCTGTTTTGCCGTTTGTGTCGCCAGCAATTCCGGCATGCTGTTTGCCTGAAACCTATTGAGCTGTTGAACGAGAGCAAACATGGTTGCAAAAACTATAGTGAGGAGCGCCAATTGTTTTACGGTACGATGTGTATTCATACACCCATTGTACGACAGCATCAGAAAGATTGCAGGAGTATTATTGGCCAGTTTTGGGTGTAGCTGGCTTGGGCACTGACGTTTCACCAAGGATGAGAATGAAGTCGGCCGAAGGGTACCTGGCGGTAAGAGTCCTATCGACGACGACAGTAGCACCGTAAGTCGACTTTAGATACGTCAATGTGTTGGGTTTTTTGCCGAGCGAATTGTCGATAAGGGTATTTTGAGCTTGGTTTACAGGAGCATCGGCTTTGCCCACGATGTTTATGCCTTTAGTCTGCAGCTTGCCTCCGTGCTGAGTAGCAAGTCCAGAGGTTTCGGTGGCGTTGAGTACGACGACACTGGCATTTTCTTTTACGAGCGGGCTAGCTGTAAAGAGGCGCTTGATTTGCGCAGCAATCTCACTAAAGTCGTCTACACCCGCTGCTGGCGCCAGTGCCGACTGGCCGTCGGCCGAGGTGAAATTTTGCAGCATAGTTACGTCGTCACCTTTGAGCGTATTGATGTTGTAGGAGTCGATTTTGTTGTTTTCGACCTTTTTCATGTAGTAGTACAAGGTTTGCATTTCATTCAGCTGAAGATCGGTGCGGGCGTTATTGCCGACGGCTGCAACTAGATTGCTGATTTTAAATGGATTGGCGATCACAGCCGGACTAGAGGCTTTGTCTTTGATAGCGAGCAGCATTTGGCGCTGGTGTTCGGTGCGGTTGAAGTCGGCCTGCGGAAAACCGTATGAACCGTAGGCGTCGCCGCGGGCACGAGCCAAATTGAGCGCCTGTTTACCGTTAAGATTTACTGAGCCATTGGGGTATTTGGCAAGCGCGCAGCAACGGGCCGATGTCCAGTCGAGACTCGGGTCGTATATGCCTCGACTATCTTCGCTCTGGATATGTATGGTTATACCGCCGACGGCATTGACGAGATCACGGAAGGCGGAGTAATTGATCAATGCCGTGTAATGGATGGGGAGTTCAAGGTTTTCTTCTACAACGTCTTTGAGCGTGTCCATGCCACCATTTGGAAACGCCGCATTTATTTTGGCGTGGCCGTATCCGGGAATATTTACCCACAGATCTCGGGGGATGCTTAGCATCATGGCCGTGTTGTTTTTGGTGTTTAGGCTGAGCACCATAATAGAATCTGTCAGTTCCCCACCGTTGTGGCCGAGGTCATCGGCAGAGTTGCCGGCGACAAGCACATTTACACGACCATTTTCGTTTTTGAGATCTGCCGGCCGGAACACGCCAATGAGACTAAATGGGTTACTGTTGCCCGTAAGACGTGCAATGTCTTTGTAGAAACGCGCACCAAAAGCAAGTATGGTGAGCAGGAGCAACAAGCCAAGTATTTTTATGACTCGTTTCGTTCTTTTTTTGCCGCCCCGCGCTTGGCTATGCTGTGCGGCTTTGGCGCGTTTTGCCGCCTTGCGACGAGCTCGCCAGCTTTGTTTCTTGGGTTTGGGTAGTGCTTCGGGCGTAGGTCGAGTCTGCGCCGCAGGTCGGCTGCCATCTAGTGGATAGGTGCTCTGAGGTGTAGGTAGTGGCTCGGCAGTAGCACGTACGGCTGATTGTATGGGACGACGGGGCATAGCCTGAGAAGATACAAGTCCTGGCTGGGACTTTGCTGTGGGCTGAGGGGCGAGCGGCTGCTGGGCTTGTGTAGGCTTTGCGCGGAACTGGGACTGCCGTGGCTGCTGTCCGGCACCACTGAAAAACCCATCTATCGTGGTCGCGCGGCGCGGCTGAAAACTATCGTGCTTTTGAGACATTGCTTCTGTTTATTGTACCCGAAAAAGCCCGTTCCCCAAAACGCCGCGCCGCAAAAACGGGTGCCCCACCTAGAGGACACCCGTTTCCGAAAAATCACAAAAGCTGCAATTCTTCGTCGACAGCGAGAATCGCTGCGTCACTGCAAGGCACCAGTTCGTATGCCCAGCTGCTACCGACAGCAAACAACATGTTTGCCACCTTTCTTTTTGTTTTTTATGTTGGTTTTGTAGTAAAACCCTATTTCTGTACCATTATCGACGAGTTCTGGGCACGTGCAGGGCACCCTGAAGAATCCCGTGCACCGAGCCATAGCCCGGGCTGGTACATGTTTTAGAGTTTAGTGTTTGTTTTTCGGGAGCGTAGATTGCCACTAGTGTCGCTACTGTCGTAGTACCTCGTGGAAGAGTTAGCGCCCTCAAAACTAAATACAGTATAGCAAAAAGCTTACGTTTTGTCAAGTATTATTGTCTGGTACTTTACTTGCTTCCTTGTTTACTTTATGATTTATATCATGTCTGAGTATATTCTAAGTCACCCTACACTAGTAACTGCACCTCAGGAAGCTCTCAGTGACATAGCGCAGGAGCACTTGGGAGCACAGGAGCACTTGGGAGAAAAAAACTCGAATCTACTTCTCCGCCCCCACAACACCACGACTGAAGCTTTTTTTGATGTCACTGCAACCTTTACAGATGCAGACGGCACATTTGTTCCCGAAGGAGCCACGGAATTTTCAGATAGAAATGTTGCCGCTATTGGCCGTTTAGCTACTGTCGGTGTGAGAACTGTCATTGTGACTGGGAAGCCATTGTCAGAAGTACTGCCTCTTGTTGACAGCCTCCCAAAAGGTCTAGCTATCGATGTGCTATACGAGAAAGGGGCCTACCTACTCGAAAGGAACCGTGACGGAAGCGTTGCGCAACGATATTTGCTCGCCACACAGGAAAACGCTCTGGCGGTTCAGTCACTAAAAGAGGCTTTTGAAGCGCAAAAACCAAGCATAGAAAGTAAGGTAGCTCGCTCCGGAGGGATATTTTTGGGCTGGGGCGGACATGGCACCCACCAAAGCATGCTAAGCATAGATGCTCTGGGTGCTGCAACACCAGAAAACTACCTAGATCTCATGGGTCAAGAGCGTGATGAACTAAAGATAAAAGACCCCGAAATACTGCAAGCGGTCGAGCAAGAATTGCTGGCTTTCGTGCGCGAGCACACACCAGGATGGAACATAATCAATCTCGGTAACGCAAACTTTGAGATTGCACCAACGGCAATTGAAAAGGACGCCGCTATACGGCAGACAAGCTGGTATCGTGATGCTTCTGGAGTTTTAGTACTAGGTGATAGCGCCAACGACAAAGCCATGTTTGCTATGAGAAAGGGTGTAGAAGCTCCCGTTACAGCCGGGCTTGTCCTGCACCGCGAGACTGCCCTGCCATTGGTCGATAAGGTCGACTACGTGTCATTTGGTATGGCAAACGTGTTTCCCCACTTGGGCCTGCTCTATGCTCAGAGACGTATAAAACTCGGATAGCGCGAATAGTTTATACTACCTGTTATGACACAGGAAGTGACAATACCGACGAAGCGTGGTATGCACGTTGCGGGGCTCCTGCATACGTCCGAGGAAAATGCCGCTCCACTAGTAATTTTGCTCCATGGGTTTACCGGCTGGAAGGAAGAAAAACACATTGAAACACTGGCCGAGGAACTAGTACATGCAGGCCTAGCTGCCCTGCGCTATGATGCACCTGGCTCTGGTGAGTCCGAGGGCACGTTTGAGCACGAGTACACCCTTACGCATTATATTGAGAGCGTGGCCGATGTGCTCGCGTGGGCACAGCGTTTGCCTGGGATTGACCCAGAACGCATTGGCATATGGGGTCACAGTATGGGTGGTTTCGCCGCACTAGCTGCGGCAGTGCGCTACCCGGCGCTCAAAGCAGTCTGCTGCTGCCAGCCTTCTTCCGGACCCAAAACAATGCAACCTGGCGAGCGAGAAGCCTGGGAAAGCACAGGCTGGCAATCATTTAGCAACGACCATTTTCAAAACATTCGTTTGCCCTATAGCTTTTACCTAGAGCGAGAAACATACCACGCACGTGACGAGGCGCCGAAACTACGTATCCCTTCACTTTTCATCGCTGGCACCCAAGACCGCTCTGTTTCCCTAGAAGGCATCCGTGAAATGGCCGCACTCGCCCCCACGCCGAGCGAGTACCGCGAGTTTGCAACCACTCATGGCTATCACAAATACCCTGAAGCTCTTCACGATATAAATATTACGACGGTTGAGTTTTTCTTGAAGTATTTGGGCGCAGTATCTTAGGACTATGCATTAGCTCGACGGTCACGATAGTGCTCGTTATTTTTCTCAACTCTTGGCAGTAATTTGTGCGCAAAGCCAACGCAGTGGATTTCGTACTTTTCCGCTACGGCGCGCGGGACGCAGAATAAGCTCACCAACTTGCTGAGGCAGTTGGTTTGGTTAGGGTAATCTGGCTGCGGGCGCAGGCCAGCCTTCAGACATGCCAACAGTTATTCTAGGTCAAATGGTTTAGTCATATAAACTGTGGCGCCAACATACATTAAGTTGAACTCGGATTTGAGGGGTACCGTCACCGGTTTGAATGATTATAAGATCGCTACTACTCTTCGTACGTAACCGACGACATACCTCAAAACCAGAAATGTCCGGCAAACCTAAGTCAAGCAAACTGCTCAAAGTCGCATTATTTGACTGAGAGCTAGGGCTCGAACCTAAAGTTTCTGCCGCGCTCGAAGTACCAATGAACCTATGATTTCTCGAGGGAGCCACATCCCCACAGAACGTGTCCAACGCTGTTCAGATTCAGGGTCGAAACGATTGGGAAGATCTGCTGGCACAACCGAGGGGATACCCAGTTTTTTGGCTTGCCTGGCAACTCTGCCAATGTGATGAGCTTGTCCGACCATAAGTGCAACCCCCAAACCTTCGCGCTCCATAAACGCCTTAGCCCCTAGAAGCGTGCCCCACGAACCAACACCTTGACCTATGTTATTGGAAATTGGCCCTTCGACTACATGATCAACATCTTCATCGCCACGAGGGAAAGCATTGACTAACATTCGATCTGCTACAATCGGTCGCCCATTGGCTGCCTGAATAGCAAAATCGGCAATAGCACGATTCGCACTGTCTTCGCAAGTTAAGGTGCCAAATGAATGCCCAACTATTACGTCTGCGTCTTTGGAGCAACCAATTGCTTCATACTGACCGAGAGCCGATCGTATAATGTTCATACTATAATATTATCATTATATCCAAATACATGCAACATATCCGTCCCGAAGCGTACCATTCTGGAACTAGTTCACATCCGTCAGTTTAACTTGATTGCGGGACCAGGACTTCGCTCAAGGGCTCACGCGCTGCGCTGTGCTCGAAACAA
>CAZIOX010000017.1:0-9038 GCA_964541145.1 uncultured Candidatus Saccharibacteria bacterium | reverse complement strand
CAAGTTAAAACCCCCACTTTCGTGAGGGCTTTAACTTGGTTGCGGGACCAGGACTTCGCTCAAGGGCTCACGCGCTGCGCTGTGCTCGAAACAAGTTTCTGCGCGCAGCTCCACTGGCGTCGCACCTGTCGTTCGCTTCGCTCACTCTTCCAGGTTCTCGTCTTGGCCAAAACCAAGTTAAAACCCCCACTTTCGTGAGGGCTTTAACTTGGTTGCGGGACCAGGACTCGAACCTGGGACCTCATGGTTATGAGCCATGCGAGCTGCCGCTGCTCCATCCCGCGACATCCAAACGACTTGTACTGCGTTATACCAAGCATACCAGAGGTGTTAGTGTATGTCAATTCCCCTAGCCATACTCCCAGCAGCGGGCACACTCGAGACAAATTTTTCTTCAGGAGCCTCGAGCGCAAAGTCAAAGCGATAGTCAACCTTCCCTATGGAGGAAAAAGTTGATCCATTCTTCAAAATTTTGGCGCCACGGAGCTTTCTTTGCATAGCCGCCTGTGGCTTCTGTGGCATCTGGCATTGGTACTGTGTGCGCAAGCGCAACTTCTTTGGGCACTAGCAGCTCGGTTTCTCCCGGTGCGGCAAGACCAAAGTTTTGGCGAGCCGTTAGTTCCAAATACTGGCTCGTGGTGTAGTATTCGTTTTGCAACTTTTGGTTTTCGTTTTTCAGATGTGCCACTGCATTTTCCTGAGAAAGCTGGTCAATATGCTGCTGCAAGGTGTAGTTCGTCTGCACGGCCTTGACACCACTCCATGTTATGAGCAGTACCAGCACCACAAAAGCAAGAGAACCGACATTACGCGGATCGCGCAAACTCAGTACGTACATCTTAAGCTTCTCGAGTAGCGTATGAGATACGACATAATTTTTAACTTTTTCGAGCATAGTTCTAGTATACCACCCCTGTCATCTGGTATACTTCTGTAGGTTTAGCCCTTTATGGCGGGGGTATAGCTCAGTGGTTAGAGCAGTCGGCTCATAACTGATTGGTCCTTGGTTCGAACCCAAGTACCCCCACCATAAGAGGCGAAAAAGATGCACCACTAGTTTGCGTCGCGTCGCACAAAAAGCAGCCAGGCAGTCCCGCCAGCTGTTCCGAGCCAAGCCAACACAATCACCATAGATTTCTCGTGACCGAAAACAGTACTAGGCAAGCTACCTCCTGCCGCAATCACCCCTTCCAGCGCTCGAAATGGCAGATAGCCCGAGTTAGTTTTTAGCAGCAATGACAGCAGCTGCTCGGCGAGGCTTATCCCAAACAAATACGTCACGATGACGCCCACTTGATTTCGCATAACAAAGCCAATACTAAGCGCGAACATACCTGCAGCCCATACATATACGCTGCCTCTGAGAAGAGTTTCCGCCCAAGGGACAGACTGCGCGCCCAAACTAGCCCCACTGGCCGCAACGCCCACTATCGCACTCAGTACGCCCACAGCCGCCAACATCGCCGCTCCTAGCAGCATGAACACCGAGGCCACTATTGCCTTTGCCAAAAACACCGTTGTTCGTCGTCGCGCCAGTGTAAGGGTGTAGTAGATGGTGTTGTGGCGATATTCTTGGGTTATTTGCAATAGCACAATCAGACCAAGCATAAAGCTCGTGCCCTGCAGCGTACTAGTCACCACACCTGAAACAAACCTTGCGTCAAGCTGCGCATGTTTGTAGCCGGTTGCCCAACCATCCATGATTAACACCAACAAGACATTCAGCCCAAGGATGACATAGGTGGAGCGCAGGGTCAGTATTTTTCGTATTTCCGAACGAATTGTCTGGATCATTTCTGCACCCCCTTGGCCTCAAATTCATTGGCACCGGCAGTGAGTTCCAAAAATGCTTCCTCGAGCGAGGCGTCATGGCGTACCAACTCAAGTACGGGCAGTTTGGCAGCAAACAGCAACTGCCCGACTTCGTCCGTTGTCTTACCGGTCACTTTGTAACCCTTGTCATAAACAACAAATTTCACCTGGGATGCCTGTAGCGCCTTCTTGAGCTTCACCTCATCTGTAGTGCGTACAAACACGCCAGCATGCGCACTGCCCGCTACAAGACCCTGTATGGACGTCTCGGCAATAAGCTTGCCCTTGCCAATGACGACAACATCGTCAGCCATTTGCGCCATTTCACTGAGCAAATGCGAAGAAACAAACACTGCATTCCCCTCATCGGCGTAATCTTTTATAAAACTGCGTAGCCAGGCGATCCCTTCTGGGTCAAGCCCATTGGCCGGCTCGTCCAAAATAAGATATTTTGGGTTGCTCAAAATAGCAGCTGCAATGCCGAGCCGCTGGCTCATGCCAAGACTAAACTTTCCTGGTCCTTTTTTCGCGACATCTTTCAGGCCAACTACATCGAGCACCTCGTCGACTCGAGCCAGGGGGAGCCCTCCGGCATCGGCCAACACTCTCAAATGGTTGCGCGCCGAACGTGTCGGATGAAATGCTTTGGCCTCTAGTAATATCCCAACTACTTTTGCAGGCTGCGGGTGCTCATAGAGGGGTGTTTGGTCAAACAATGTTTTTCCGCTACCCCTATCGAGCCCCAACATTAGCCGCATGGTAGTTGACTTACCAGAGCCATTTGGGCCTAGAAACCCCGTGACTTTTCCAGGCTGAACCGTAAAGCTGAGACTATCAACTGCTAGTTTCTTTTTATAGCGCTTACTCACGTTTTGTACGGTAATCATCTCTTCATGATACGCTGGGTTCTTTTGTCTGCAAACTTTCTTGAGATATTACCATAAGCAGATATACTACCTTGTATGACCCATGCTTCCCGCTCATCTGACCCAAACATCTGGACACATGCCGAGGCGCCTAACGAAAATGAAATCGGTCTTTTGTGTACAGAGTACGGTCTGGCGGAACGGTTTGTCCGCGATGCCCTCGACCCAGACGAAATCCCACGCGTCGAACTTTTGGGTGAATACACCTACGTGATCACCCGATTTGCCTACCAAGCCCACGGAAAAAACATCGAAACCGCGCCAGTGCTGTTTGCTTTGAGCGCAGAACGCCTCATAACGGTGAGCCTTCAGCAGCTACCAAGTCTGGCCGAAGTTCTCAGCGACACCGAAGCAAATACTGAAGCAAAAGACCCCACGCGTATCATGCTCCGCGTACTCTTCCATATCGATGCCGCCTACGACCGCTTTATTCACGATTCAGCCAAACAACTCAGAAGCTTATACCAACGCCTTGGCGAACGAGAAGTGGGACTGAAGACGTTTATACGGTTCGTGCACATAGAAGATGATCTCAACAACTTTCTCAGCTCGCTCAAACCAACCAACACCGCTCTGCAGCACCTTTTAGCCGACCGTAACCGTCCAGAATTTGTACGACACCGGGAGCTGGTAAGCGCCGTTATCGTCAACAACAACCAGTCAATCCAGGCGTGTGAAGACAACTTAAAGTTCCTCGACTCGATCCGACGTGCATACACGCTTGTGAACTCGCATAACCTCGACCGCACTATCAAGATTCTTACACTTACCTCTGTTTTTATATCGATTCCTACTATGTTTTTCAGCATGTACGGCATGAATATTGGCCTCCCCCAGCAAAAACACGGTCAGGCCTTTGGACTACTCATGGTCATTTGTGTCATAACCGTACTTGTCGCCTATCTCGTCGGCCGCAAAAAACGTATTTTCTAACACGGCAGTTCCACGGTTTATATTTTTAGGTTGCTATAGCTCCATTGGCCATAGAAAATGGCTTATGGTCTTTCCTGGCGAGGCAAACTTTGTGCGAGTCGATTATGCCTCTTCACCGTTCAGAATACCCAGCAAATGCTCGGCCGAGGCGGCTAACATAAGCTGTTCTCGTAGTTCTTTGGCGCCGTCGAAACCCTGGATGTAGATTTTGCAAAATTTGTTGAGCGTATGGATGGGTCTCTCGCCGTGCTGCCATGTCGCTACAAAGAGCTCAACATGCTTCCGAAACAGCGCCACCCGCGCTTTGGGAGGACAGTCCTCCCAAAGCGGTTTTGACTCTGTATTTTGGAACAAAAACGGGTTGTGAAATATGCCGCGACCGACCATAATGCCGTCCAGCTTGTACTGGGCGGCGAGCTGCTCACCCTGAGTGCGACTCATGACATCGCCGTTGCCGACGACGAGCGTTTTGACGCCCAGGGCGTCCCGCATTTCGCGCACTTGCCCAATGATTTCCCAGTCGGCCAGAACCTTGCTCATTTGTTTCCGAGTACGGCCGTGCACCGTCAACATGTTCAAATTCTGTCGGAGCAAGAACTCAAACCAGGTCATGTCGACAGCATTGAAGCCGGTGCGTGTTTTGACACTCAGTGGCAAGCGTCCGGCTAAGCCGGCACGTGCAGCAGTGATGATCTCTCCTGCTAAGTCGCGATTTTCTGAGCGGATGAGTGCGGCGCAGGCACCGTTTTTTACCTCAGTTTTGGCAGGACAGCCCATGTTCAGGTCTACGCCAGCAAAATTCACACCTGCTGGCAGTCCAAGCTCGTGCGCCAGCGTTCCGTTAGCAACCTGCTCGCAGACGGCTCGAAAGTTTTCTGGCTTTAGCCCCCACAGCTGGGCAATAACCCTCCCTTCGGTTTCAGCAAAACGCAGCTTTTTCAGCAAATTTGGTCTCCCTGGACTCATGAGGCCATCGACATTCACAAACTCGGTGAAAAACACATCTGGCGCACTGCACGAAACTACCATCTGTCGAAACACCGTATCTGTCACGTCGTCCATCGGCGCCAGCACAAAAAACGGCGCCTTTTGCAGGCCATAGCTATTCATTACCTTCATTCTAACAGAGCTACGTTGTTCGCCGTGTAATAAAGCGAAGTATAGCCCATAAAGTAACCCCTCCCGCAACCAGTCCTGCCGCGATCCCTGCCGGCGTCCATGCAGACCTCTTCTGTTTTGACAACTGAGTGATACTGGGATTTTGTGCGTTGCTGTCCGTTTTGCTTTCAGGGGGCGTCTCATTTTGCAGTAAAGGCGCGGGGTTCTGCGGCAAATCAGCGGTAATTGGATCAGCCCTGAGCGCATTTGCCACGACAGGTTTTCTGTCTTGTCTCTGTGCGGCAGATCGGACCATAGCCACTTCTGCAGGGCTAATCGCGCCAACAGCAGCTAGTGTCTCGACATTATTGCCGGCAGTAACATCATTGGTTTGCAAATCAGTAGCAGCCAAAACACAGTCGCCCATTGTTCCAGATCCGCTCAAATCTATACCCGCCTGAGATTCAAATATACACGATTGTCCCGCATCTGCGATGCCATCCCCATTAAGATCGTCTGGGCTTTCGCCGACAAATACATACTGGTAGATGTCTTTTTCTTCGCCTGTAGCGGTGGCGTATACAATATGAAGCTGGTGATAGCCGGTTGGGACATCGGGCGGTATGACAATATTACCGCTAATAGACCCGTCTGGGCCAACTTGAAGCGGGCCAAGTTCTATGGGCTCAGAGTACAGCACTGCACGTGCATTGCCGGCTGCATCGTACTGCACAATGCTCACGGTATTTTGGGCACCTTTTTTGTAGAGTGTACTGGGGGTGATGTCTTGTAGAGGAGTGGTTGTTTTGCCTTTCTTTTGGGCATCGCCCACGAGTCTTATGCGGTAGCCGTCATCCACCGCATGTGCCCAATTTTCCTGCGTCAGCGGGTCGTTCATGGGCCTCGTCAGGTCGTTGGTTTGGTGACGGATTTGGCGCGTCATGAGAATATGACCGAGCAGTGTCGGATGGAAGCTTTCTTTGCTGACTTTGTCATCGGGTTTACGAGCAGATTTTGTGTTGCGTTCCACATCGTTCATGGCTGACTCGCCTTGGTTGCCGCACAAACGGTAGTCTTTGTCGCCGTCTATGAACGCGTTGCTATTGTCGACGAAAACAGCGCCTGCGTTCACTGCGGCTATGCGAACGGCTTCGTTTAGATAATCAGTAAAGTTTACGAGGAACTCGCGCTCATCCCACGCCACTGGCGTACCCACATCGCATCGAACTGTAAAAGCTGGACTAATCGCCTGCGGATAGCCTACTACGTAAAGCCGCTGGTCGCCCGACATATTTGCTCTCACCGCCTGAAACGTTTTGCTAAGGCTTGCAATCTGAGCGTCAACACTGTTGGCCAGCCGTTCTCGCTGGTCGCGCGTGTCGTAGCAGGTCCGCGGGATGATTTCCCCCGTCTTTGTGACGTATGGTTTGATGACTTTGTTTATGACGCACGCCTTGACGATGTCTGCGAATCCCACGTCATTGCCGCCTATCGAGATTGTGGCGACTGATGGTTTGACGTGGTTGACTAACGTATTTTGATCGATATAGCCTGGTAAAAAATTACTGATAACTTTATCTTCATTGCCCTTGTATATAAAACCTCTTGCCTGTGGTTGATCTTTCCAATAGTCACGCCCGCTCATGCCCTGGTAATAGACGTCCTGTACCTTCGCCCCAGAGCACGCCACTGACCCAAACGTATTAGGAATAGCCACGGCATTTATGAGGTGCCCGTACGACAATGTCGATTGGTGGCACAAATTGTAGTCAATTGCAGATTTGTAGAAATTGGTCTCGGGGCGATATGTATATTCGCCTTCGCCCGAGCTAAAACTATCGCCAAGTGCGAGGTAGTTATCGACAGTTGCAACTTGGTCACCTCCATTCGGCCACAGACGCATTAGATCTGTGCGCGCGGCATGCCGAACATTGTAGTAAAGGTACTTGTTGTCACTAGAGAAAAACGCATTACTGACATACTGGCCACCGACGCCCTTGTCATCGAATGTATGTAGTTCCTCACCTTGCGTGTTAAAAGAGCGTGTTTCGAGTGCTGCCCCAAACCCAAAAGTAAATAGATCCAACTTCCAGTATTGCCAGCCTGTCACAGCGACCGCTTCACCATCATTTGATATGCTGAGCGTCAGTCCATTCACTTGCTTGCCGTCTGCTGCCCCGAAACCACCGAGTGCTCCATCAACCAGCCGTACTCGTGTATAAATATTTGTATAAGTAGCATAATCACACCATCTCTCGGCCGAAGCGCCCACACAATATCCACTACCTTCGGCACGTTGAATGACTCCAGCCATCCATTCGCCGTTCGGCGAAAAACCGACGCTTTTCCATACGAGATCTTCGTGCTTAGTAACGGTCTGCCGCAATTCTTCATAGTACACAGATTGGTTATAGCCAATGATGGTTGGCTCTGGTGCGCCGGACTCTCCGCCAAAAAGCAGGCTTTGCCGCAGGTTTTCCACGACATCTGCACTGAAGTACCCTACTTTGAACTGTCCACTTTGATCAACTGGTGTTCTTATGTACATGCGGTCTGTGTTCGCCACAGGAAGAACTGTGCTGTTTTGGCCAAGTGCTAACTTTTGAAACATAGTATCTCCGACAAACCGTATGGAGCCGTCTTCGGCAATATCACCCCAAGCCGCATGCACAAGGCAGGCTTGCCTCGTGAGAAAGGGGCGGCTGAGAGTTATCGTGGCGTTTGTACATGGCTTATTGTCGGCAGACGACACGCTAACAAGGTCGTTTTCATACCGACTAGCTAGCCAGTAGGAGTCTCCTGATATTAGCGCCATTATAGAAGGAGAATAGACAAACACGCTCACTGCAAGCATAGCGAAGAGCGCCACAACACCTCGTCTCATAAGCTCATAGTACTCTAGTGCCAACGCTGATTCAAGATTGTCTTCAGTTATTTTTCTACTGTGTAGCCGGGGAGGAAGTCGGCCGCAGTTTCTTTGCAGTATATGTCGAGAGCATTGATGCCTCCTTCATAGTTCTTTTTATCGTCGTAATGTAATCTTCTATACAATGTCTCTTCGTTAAAATACTCTCCACTTACGGAGCACCGGACATCGTTTCTCGACATAATTGTTTGACTTTCAAGCTGACTATCTCTAAAACTAGAATTGACAGACAATTGTCCTACCTTTATGAAACCCTCTCCTTTAGCTAGCTCTATAGTTTTATAATTTTCTGAGCTAAAGGACGCAAGAGACAGATTATCCATTAAGAAATGGGCTGCACTTCCGCAAGTAATCGTCCCATTATTCAATACATCGCTCGATTGTCCGCAGGACTTCTCAAAGCTATGCTCTCGGATGTTTGGGAGGGTGGTGAGCAGTTGGTCGTAGACTTTTTTGAGGTCAGTAGAGGCGGCGTTAAGGCGAGTGAGTTGTGCCTGTTGGGCTAGGTGTGTTTGGTGGGCGTGGTAGCGGTTTAGGGCTATGAGAAATAGTATGCCTAGTCCTAAGATTATGAGGAGTGTCTGCTTTAGTACTTTCCAGTTCCAGTGCAGCTTTGAGAGAGAGGATGCTGGGGGTGTTTTCTTTTTGACAGGCTTATGACGAGTAAGCGGCTTTGGTGTTTTCTGTTTCTGGGGCATAGGTTTCAGTATAGGCGCTGCTGCCTAAAAAATGCAAACCTGCACACGCTTACTCCCAGCGGAAGAAGCGGAAGGCGAGGATAAGAGCCGTAGGAAGCCTAAGCTCTATGCTCATAGCCCTTTAGAAATAAGTGTGATGTGTCTCTGCAATACATGCTAATCCATAAAATCCTACTACTATAATCCCCTGCATACCTAGTATCATAAGCTCATAGTACTCTAGTGCCAACGCTGATTCAAGATTGTCTTCAGTTATTTTTCTACTGTGTAGCCGGGGAGGAAGTCGTCGACAATCTCGCTGCAACTAATATGTACCTTATATATGCTTCCCGTATATTCAGATCGCTCTCTAGATGCATTCGCCTTATTGTACTGTAGTAAGTCCGAATAGATTGAGTCATATATTGAGCACTTCGTACCCGGGATAAGCTTAAAGTCTGTCAGAGAATACCCATATCTGTACGTCGGATCTACTTTTTTAATTGATGTGGCAGCAAACCGAGCTGTTTTTGGGATACTATCTATTATCACACCGCGATACTCGTTCACATTGCTATCATTATACCCATCAGCAGTCACGCTAACGTACGTTCCGCAAGTAATCGTCCCATTATTCAATACATCGCTCGATTGTCCGCAGGACTT
>CAZIOX010000016.1:12297-18951 GCA_964541145.1 uncultured Candidatus Saccharibacteria bacterium | reverse complement strand
GAGTGAGTTTCGGATTCATTCCGAAACCACGAGGAGGGGCGCTAGCCCCTCCTGGCCTAGCCCCCCTCCTTACATGTCGACGAACATCCTGAGTTTGGGGTATGATACATAGGCATTATGCGACTTGTACAGACAAAACACAGACAAGCATTTTCATCGCAACGATCTCGACATGCGAAACAGCGGTTTCCTACGCGCGTTGTCGTGTTCGGCATAGTTCTGTTGTTTGCGCTTAACACGCTCCGACCGCTGCCATCTGCCACTGTTGAGTTGACATTGCCACCGCTTGCTCCGGCGGCTCCACTTTCGATTGCGTGGCCCAAAACTGGGCAGGCTGCGGTGGCTGCCGTCGACTACGGTGAGCTCGCCACCTATGGCCAAAATCAGCCTTTGGCAACGGCTAGCATTGCCAAGGTAATTCTCGCGCTAGCGGTACTCGAAAAACACCCCCTCAAGCCCAAACAGGTCGGCTCTACCCTAACCATGTCAGCGACAGATGTGCAACTGTACCAAAATGAAGTAGAGCAAAATGGCTCGCGGGTGTCGGTGTACGAAGGTATGGAGCTGACGCAGTATGAAGCCTTGCAAGCGGTGTTGATCGCCTCGGCCAACAACATGGCTAACACGCTTGCTACGTGGGCGTTTGGCGGGAACGAGCAGTACGCTGCCTACGCCAACCAATATTTGCTCCGTCATGGTTTGGTTAAAACGCATGTCGGAACCGATGCCAGTGGCTTTAGCCCCAGCACAACCAGTACGGCAGAAGATGTCGCAAAGATCGGTTTGTTGGCGCTCCGTGAACCAGTACTTATGGAAATAGCTGGCCAAACGACTGCAGACCTGCCGGCGATTGGTACGATTGCCAACTACAACACTGCGCTCGGCTCCCTAGGTATCGATGGGATCAAAACAGGCAATAACGAACAAAACCCGGGGGCGCTCCTGTTTAGTGCACCGGTACCCGTGGGGCGTAGCCACGTTCGGGTAACCGGCGCGGTAATGGGGGCAAACAGTCTTGCAGCGGCTATCGAACAGTCTCGTGAAATTGTTGCAAGCCTCCCCGGTAATTTCGAAGATATCCAGTATGTTGCTAGGGGTCAGCGTGTAGGAGTGCTCCGAACGGCGTGGGGCACGACAGCGCCACTAACAGTGCGTGACGAGCTTCGTCTGGTGCGGTGGCGCGGTACACCCATGCAAAAACGGCTGGGTCTGCACAGTGTGACGGGTACCCGAGCGGAGAGTATTGGAGCAGTCGAGATTACCGCGGGCTCAGTGCAGTCGAGCGCCACCGTGCGCGTTGAAACGCCTGCGGCAAAGCCGAGTCTATGGTGGCGGCTTACGAGAATTCGCTAGGTTACCCGTACGTACAGGGATTGGTCGCTACTCAAATATCGGCTCGTTCTTGCTATACTGTCAGCTATGCAACACACAAGTCCCAGTACAAAAGAGTTCTTTGCAGAAAATCGTCGTAGGCTTATGCGGTCTCTTCTGCCGAGCCACCCAGTGGTCGTTGCCGCGAATGGGTTGCTCCAGCGAACGAGCGACACGACACAACCCTTTGCTCAAGATAGTAATTTTTGGTATCTCACAGGTCTCGCGACACCGGACGCGCTGCTTGTGCTCCACGAAGGGCACAGTACGCTGCTACTGCCTGACCAAGACGCTGTACGCGACGTGTTCGACGGTGCCTATGATTTTGCAGAGCTCACCGAACGGTCGAGTATAACGGACATTGTAGTCGGTAGAGAAGCGCAAGCGAGGCTCCGGGCGTTAGTCAAAAGCCATTCAACTGTCTATACCTTGCCGGTGCCGCCGGTGTACGCAAGTAGACACGGTATGTTCATGAACCCAGCCCGACGTCGCCTGGTGCAGCGGCTCAAACGACTCCAGCCGCGGGTGCATGTGCTCGACATTCGTCCCTTTCTAGTCGCGCTGCGGAGTATAAAGCAGCCCGCCGAGCTACACGCCATCAGCCGTGCCGTCGACATCACAATTGACACGCTACAGGTGCTGCGAACGCAACTGGCTCAAAAACAATTTCATGCCGAGCATGAGATCGATGCGTTCCTGGGTGCCGGTTTTCGCACCCGTGGCGCACAGGGACATGCCTATCAGCCTATCGTCGCCAGTGGAGCACATGCCACCACGCTGCACTATGTGGCAAACAGTGGCCAACTCGGCCAGGGAGAGTGCCTGGTGGTGGATGCAGGAGCTGAGTACGAGCACTATGCTGCCGATATTACCCGGACGTTTGCGGTCGGCACCCCAACTGCTCGGCAAAAAGCAGTGCATGAGGCGGTGCGTGCGGTACAACTATTCGCTCTTGATCAGCTGAGGCCAGGCGTAGTACTACGCGAATACGAACAGGCTATAGTCGAGTATATGGGTAAACAGCTGGTGGCTCTGAAACTACTGACCAGTAGCACTGACATGGAGGGCGTGCGGCGCTATTTTCCCCATGCGGCGTCTCATTTTCTTGGGCTCGATGTACATGATGTGGGTGAGTACCACAAGCCACTGGAAGAAGGCATGGTGCTGACTTGCGAACCGGGCATATATATACCCGAAGAAGGCCTCGGAGTGCGTCTGGAGGACGATGTGCTCGTGACAAAAACCGGTGTACGGAACCTGAGCGAACATTGTCTCTACGACTTGGCATAGCCTGAGGCCTGGCTATCCGTGGCGCCGAAGGCGTGTAGTACTATAACCTCACGCTAGAAGGTACGCTGGCTGATCCCGACCGACGTAAACGGTGGTGCTCATACCCATTTGGGGGTATACTGTGTGGCAGTATGGAAGTTCCTCGTCATCAGGGTTTTTGGTATAGCGTGTTGCTCCGCTGGTTTGTCTGCACGCTAGGGCTGTGGGTAGCAGCGGGTCTGCTCGGCGGCGCGGTTGATTATCAGGATCGTTTCAGTGAGGTACTGTGCGCCGGTGGGATTTTAGCACTCATCAACTCCAGTATTAAGCCGGTCCTCGTACTGGTAAGTATTCCGGCCATATTGCTCAGCCTAGGGCTATTCATGATAGTCATAAATGGCGCCATGGTGTACCTGGCGAGTCGGTTGTATGCACCGCTCCATATCGACAGTTTTAGTGTCGCTATTTTGGCTGGTCTTATCATTGGTTTGGTAAATTACTTGGTGACCGCTATACTAGAATCACGATGAGTATTTACAACTACATTGCTATTGGTTCGATGGCGTTTATGGTTTTGCTAATCCTTGTGCAAACCCGGGGTGCTTCGCTTGGCGCCGGAATAGGCAGTAGCGGCGAGGTCAACACCGAGCGGCGGGGAACCGACAAAACCATTTATGGCTTGACGATTGTGTCGGCGTTTTTATTTATAGCCGCACTACTACTCGGTGTTATCATCAGCTAAACGCGCAGCAAGGTGGGTCGCACAGGTATGATTTCACTCGACAGAACTACCAAGCTGAGATTACGGCGCAAACTGAGACGCCGTCAAAAGCAGGTTGAGACGGCTGCGACGGCGGCCGAGTCTCATTTTGACCGCAACTTTGTCGGGCGACTAGAGAAGCTCCGAACAGTGCGGCGGTTCGTCATAACTTGGCTGACGCTACTTACACTCGCTACGGGTATTACGGTCATTCAGACGGTGGGGCTTGGCGCTTTTTATCAAAAATCCGGTCCAATCGATGGCGGAACCTACAACGAGGGCATGGTAGGTACTTTTAGTAACGCGAACCCACTGTTCGCAAGTGGCCCAGTCGACACAAGCCTTTCGCGACTTATGTTTGCGGGACTGCTCAAGTATGACGAAACAAATAGTCTTACTGGTGACCTTGCCGAAACATGTACCCCCGACGAATCAGGCAAAACCTATACCGTTCGTCTCAAAAAGAATCTCGTTTGGCACGACGGCAAACCACTGACAGCCCAGGACGTGGTATTTACCTACGCGCTTATTCAAAATCCAGATGTCCGTTCGCCACTGCTACCAAGCTGGCAAGGGATTCAGGTGTCAGCGCCTGACAGTCAAACTGTCGTGTTCCGGCTGCCAAACGCACTTACAGCCTTTCCATATGGCTTGACCACGGGGATTGTACCCAAACACATCTTGTCTGACGTCCCAGCTGCCAAACTGCGCGCACATGTGTTCAATACGAGTGAGCCGGTTGGCGCCGGGCCCTTTTTGTGGGAGACACTACAGGTGGGTGGCGGACTTGCTTCGGGTACAGCCACGACACTCGTTTCGCTCAAGCCATTTCAGGGCTACAACGGAGGCAAGCCTCGACTGGATAGTTTTGTTCTACATACCTACGAAAACGAAGAGCAGCTTTTGACGGCATACCGAAAGCGATCTATTCAGGCTGTTGCAGGTATCAAAAACATACCTGCCGATCTAGAAAAAGACGCGAGCTCACGCATTTACAACTTTACAACCACCGCTGCTATGATGGTGTTTTTCAAAACAAATACTGGTGTTCTCAGTGACGTAGCCGTGCGCCGCGCGCTCGTACTGGGAGCGTATCGCCGAGACATTATTCGTCAGCTAGGCTTCGACGTGAAGCCGGTATGGAGTCCGTTCTTGATTGGTCAGTCGGGCTACGATAAGTCGCTGGAACAGGCGCGGTACAACCCAGAGGCGGCCAAAAAGACGCTCGATGATGCTGGCTGGAAGCTCGCGAAAGATGGTATTCGTGCGAAGGATGGCAAACGACTGGAGTTTATGCTCTTTGCGGAAGATACGCCAGACAATGCCATAATAACAAAGGGCTTACAAAAAAACTGGCGCACCTTAGGTGTCTCCATGAATCCCGTGTTGCAGCCCACCGTTGACTTTCGACCGACTCTCGAAACTCATGAGTATGAAGCCTTACTCTATGGCATCGCAATTGGCACTGACCCCGACGTGTTCGTGTACTGGCACAGTTCACAGGCCGATATCCGCAGCGCCAATCGACTCAACTTTTCAGAGTATAAATCTACTGTGGCCGATTCGGCGCTCGAGAGTGCCCGAACGCGCCAGGATGTCGCAATACGTACTGTCAAATACAAACCTTTCCTGAAAGCTTGGCAGGAAGATGCCCCGGCCATTGGACTGTATCAACCAAACACTCTGTATGTCACCCGTGGCACCATCCATGGTCTAAATGCCCACACCATAAACACCGACGCCGATCGGTATTACTCTATCCAGCACTGGCAAATAAAAACTGGCAAAGTTCCAAAATAGTACATCGCACCCTGATAATCCCTACCTACAATGCTCAAGTACGAGATCGGCAGTATCAAATACAGTCACCCCCTACAAAGAGGCTAGTCATGCTAAAAAACATTCATATCAGCATTTTGTCAGTTTCTAGGCCTTGTGGCGGCCAATGCAGGGGGCCTGAGTGCAAGTATTTGGTACTATGTTTGAACTTCCTTGCATTTTATAACTCCGCCCGAACCTATTTTGAGGAAAAAAGCTAAAGATATAAGCCCTGCCGTCTGCCTTAAAAGTGTCTAAGCGTACTCCACGAGAAAGGTCCTTTGCGTATTTTCTGTCGATTCACGTGCTGTTATGATCAAAAAGTAGCAAGTTATGCGTAGTAGGTATCGCAGCCAACTTCGCTTCATGCTAAGGCAAATTGCGCCCATGATGTGTTAAAGCAGAGTGAATGTTATTTAAGCATAATAGGGCAACTAATTATGCGTAGTTCTCGGCCGTACGATAATCCATAACGTACTTGCCGTTAAGCTTATTACCAAAAGTAAGATAGATCCTAATTGCACTGACACGTCGACACCTTTTGAATATAGGTCAAATCCGCCTCGAATAACATAGATTTCCGTAAGCGCTATAAGAGGCCATAGTAGCATAAAATATTTATTTAAATGAGCAAGCTTAGCAATCGCTGTTGCGACAATTGAACCCGCCACGGCGACAAGGCTCCATTTCATTATCTCGTACTCAATAGTTGATAAAGGTACGTCGCCCCTGTTACCAAAAATCACTCCAAATGTGTAGTAACTCATCACCATTATCGACATCGACAGAAAGGAGAATAACATCATTCGTAAAATCTTACTTTCAGTGCCAGAGGCATACAGGGCAACTGCTATCCAAAGAGTGTAACTGTTAAGTAGCATTTCAGGCAGCTGTATATAAACGGGGAGGTCCGTGCTAAAGAATATAGTAGTCAATATGTCGCTAGCAGCGCTAGCGCAACCAAATACAATACTGGCAACTACAACGATTAATATTTTATGCATTTTTTGAAAACAAACATCTGCTTATTTTTTTGTTTATTATATTGTGGCGTATCAACAAAAACAAGTTTTTACAGCGTTACTCCTAGTCGAATCTATGTATGCCTTGTCTGTAAGATTTATTTCTAACGCCGAAATCATCTAGATATTAAACGTGTTATACAGAGTTTAAATTCAAATATTTTTAAAATTAAATTCTATTTTTTCTAGGAATATGGGACCATACAAAAATCGCCCAAGAAGGCGAAGATTTGGATTTTTACTCTGAAATGGTGCGGACGAGAGGACTTGAACCTCCATGGAGTTGCCCCCACTAGTACCTGAAACTAGCGCGTCTACCATTCCGCCACGTCCGCGTACTACAGTAAGATGTAATGTGCTTTGTAGTTTAGCGTCATTTCGGACTTGGTACCTATTGCTGGCGGACTGGTAGAC
>CAZIOX010000016.1:0-12197 GCA_964541145.1 uncultured Candidatus Saccharibacteria bacterium | reverse complement strand
GAGCGTCTACGATTATATGAGCATCGTTTCACGATGACCGCCACGTCCGCGTACTACAGTAAGATGTAATGTGCTTTGTAGTTTAGTGTCATTTCGGACTTGGTACCTATTGCTGGCGGACTGGTAGACGAGCGTCTACGATTATATGAGCATCGTTTCACGATGACCGCCACGTCCGCGTACTGACGCTATTTTACCGCCTCTGACAAAATTATGCCAGAGCCATAAGACTCAAATGAACTATACAGTCTCAGAAAGACACCCGCCCGGCTAGCTTCGGCTCACGCTCTGCCATTGTAAAATCAGAGCTAGTATGGTTAGATATGCGCCAATCCGTCATTCTGTGCGATTGTAACGAGCCAAAAAGCCTTCTGCGCACCTATGCTATTCAGCGCTTGACAACAAGTTCTACAGGGAAAATAAAACAATACAGTAGTAAAGAAGTCCGTGCCGAAAATCTGTCGAGGTGATTGTGGTTATGGTATCATGTTCTACAGAAGAATGAACCACAGCGGAGGGCGGATCAATTCATGAGTAAAGTTGCGCACTATTTGCAAGAGCACGTGTTGGGTGAGGTAACGACGAGTCCCGACGCTCGTCGTTTTTTCGCCACAGACAATAGCATTTTTTCCGTTGCCCCAAGCCTCATCGTTTACCCGCGAAACGAGAATGATGTTCGTAAAACTGCTCGGTTTACCTGGCAACTCGCCGAGCGGGGTCGGATTATCCCCATCACAGCACGCGGTGCCGGGACCGATATGTCAGGCGGCGCACTGGGAAACGGTATTGTTCTTGCGTTTCCAGCGCATATGAACAGGATTATTGAACTCGATCCAAAAACAGGTGTCGTTGTAGTCGAGCCTGGATTAAACTACGGACGCTTGCAGCAAACACTACAGACGCATGAGCGGTTTTTGCCACCGTATCCGGCAAGTATAGAATATAGCACTGTTGGTGGTGCAGTGGGAAACAACGCCAGTGGTGAAAAGTCAGTAAAATATGGTGTAACACTCGACTACGTCAAAAGTCTCCGGGTCGTCCTGGCAAACGGCGAAGTTATTCAGACGCGTCGCCTGAGCAAGCGTGAGCTGAGCAAAAAGCTAGGCCTCACAACGTTTGAAGGTGAAATCTACCGCTCGCTCGACACGCTACTAGAGGAGAACCGCGAGACAGTGGCCAAAACCATCCTCGGAGTGTCCAAAAATGTAGCAGGCTACAACCTAGCAGACGTCAAGCGCCGAGATGGCAGCTTTGACCTTACGCCGCTATTCGTCGGCGCACAGGGTACGCTTGGTGTGATTACTGAAGTCACTCTCGAAACCGAGACGCATAACCCAGAGACGGTTCTCTTTGCTGCGGCGTTTAGCAGCGTCGAAGAGGCCTGTACGGTGGTGGAGAAACTGAGAGCCCTGCCGAACGTTCCTAGTGCCATAGAAATGGTAGATGGGTATTTGCTCGACATTGTACGGGAACTGAACCCAAACCAGCTCAAAGGCATTGTCCCCAAACCGACACCGAGCATAATGCTCATCGTGGAAGTCGATGACAACAATGACCGTCATCGCAAGAAGAAACTCAAGCGTATTCGCACTATTTTCGAGCAACATGCGACCTCATATGAGGAAGAGTCAGAGCTCGCGCGTCAGGCCAAACTGTGGAAAATTCGCCATGCCTCCGCGAGCATACTCGCGCACAGTGTAGGGCAGCTCAAACCTGTCCCCATCGTTGAAGATGGCATTGTACCCTTGCCAAAGCTCAAAGAATTTATCGCTGGAGTATACCAGCTTTTCGCAGAGCTAAAGCTCGACGTTTCTATCTGGGGCCATGCAGGCGATGGTAACCTCCACGTACAGCCATTTCTGGATATTTCTCAGCTCGGTGATCGCCAAAAAGCCTTCCGTCTCATGGATGCGTATTATGACCTCGTGATGTCCCTGGGTGGTTCAACGACCGGCCAGCATAATGACGGTCGTGTACGCGGGGCGTATCTTGAAAAACTGTATGGTGGCGAAGTATATCAATTGCTGCAAAAAACCAAGCAAATCTTTGACCCATACAACATCCTGAATCCGGGTGTAAAAATCAATATTTCCCTAGACGAAGTCCGACCACTCCTGCGAAATGTCTATAGCCTTGACCACCTGTACAACCACATGCCGAGGAGCTAGCCGTGCAGTGGCAGCCTATCGATTTTCTTGGCGTGGCCGGTGGCGTCATGTTACTTTTTGCATTTTGGCGGACAAGCGCGGGTGTTTGGAAGACAACATCGCCATGGTACGAGCTCGATAATTTTATCGCCTCGGGCCTACTCCTATGGTATTCATGGCACAAACATGCGTACGTAAACATTGTTCTAAATGTTATCTGGGGATTTGTTGCGTTTCGAGGTCTCACTTCGTTTTCGGAGCGGCGCCTGAAACGGGACAAACATTACCGTAAAGCGTTTCGTCGTGCTCAAACCGCTCGTCGCCGAATGTTCAAATCCTAAGATTAAAATACATACCGAATCCAAGTAAAAAGTCCACTGCAGAGGTGGACTTTTTACTTGGTGGGTTGTGAGGGATTCGAACCCCCGACCCCCTCGGTGTAAACGAGGTGCTCTAGCCAACTGAGCTAACAACCCGTATGAGCTTCTTATGGTGCGGACGAGAGGACTTGAACCTCCACCCCTTGCAGGACTACCACCTCAAAGTAGCGCGTCTACCAATTCCGCCACGTCCGCATAGCTATAAAAGTGCACTGTATTCCAAAGTCCCTCTTTCGCGGGAGAGCACCGCAGAACTACGATATGGTAGCTGTTTTTATCCAAAAATACAAGATGTTCGGCATAGAATATATCTGTTCTCAGATTGCGCCGATCTAAAATATTTGCTATAAATAGATACTACATGGGAAAATTACAGCCGACAAAACCGCTTTTTATTTTACTGTATGGCATGCCAGGGTCAGGTAAAACGTTTGTTGCTCGTCAGCTGTGCGACAACATAGCAGCTGCGCATGTTCAGGGTGACCGGATCCGAGCCGAACTGTTTGAAAAACCTACCTATGGCAAAGAAGAAAACCATATTATCGCCAGCCTGATGACCTATATGGCTAGTGAGTTTCTCAAAGCGGGGATCAGCGTGGTGTTCGACACCAACGTTATGCGGCTTAGTCAGCGTCGTGCACTACGCAATATTGCACTGAAATCTGGCGCAGAACCATTGCTCCTTTGGCTTCAGATTGATGCTGACTCTGCGTTTCAGCGAGCCAGCAAGCGTGACAAACGCAAGCATGATGATCGTTTTGCCCAAGAACTAACCCCTACCGTGTTCCAGGAACTCCTGGGCGGCATGCAAAACCCAGAGATTACCGAGCAGTTTATTGTCCTGAGCGGCAAGCATGTTTTTTCAACGCAGAAAAATGCCATTTTACGCTACCTTATGGAGCGAAGACTTCTAGCGGTCGACGGCCAGGAGCACGCGCTTAGTAAGCCTGGTTTAATCAACCTCGTCCCAAACCCATCCGCCGGTCGGGTCGACATGTCGCGGCGTAACATTTCTATTCGATAAGTAGCATGGCAACAAAAACGTACGACCTACCGGGCATAGGTGCTGTGGTGTGCACAAAATCTCGTCGGAACCGTACCATTCGCCTCTCTGTCGGTTCTGATGGCGTTGTCAAGGTGTCGCTACCGTACTGGACACCGTACCGCGTGGCACTTGACTTTGTTCTAACTCAGAAGCAGTGGCTTGAAATTCGGCAGGCACACGTTCCGGCAATACTCCTCGTCGATGGTCAGAAAATTGGGAAACTGCACACCTTGCATTTTGAGAAAGTTTCCATACGCGCCGCCGCAACTGCTCGAGTCACACCAACAAAGCTTTTAGTGCGGTACTATCCGCATGAGGATGTTCAGAGCCCAGGCGTACAGGGACGGGCGACCGCAGCAGCCCTCCGCGCCCTCAAGAAAGAAGCACAGGTTCTCTTGCCGCCACGGCTTGAGGCACTGGCTCGTACCCACGGTTTTACCTATTCCCGTGTACAGACTAAGCAGCTCAAGCGACGGTGGGGGAGCTGCGACACCAACGGTGTTATTACGCTTAACAATTTTCTCATGCAGCTCCAGTGGAAGCAGATCGATTATGTACTGTGCCATGAGCTCACCCATACCGAACATATGAACCATGGCGCTGAGTTTTGGAAACGGCTCACTACCGTGTTGCCGCATGCACGTACGATCGCCAAAGAGGTGCGACACATCCAGCCTTTGTTAGTGCCGACAATAAGCACTACTGCTTTAGAAGACGATGTGACATACTAAAACCATGACTGCCAAATCGAAAACTCAACAAAAACTCGAACACAGTATAGCTGTCGAACACGAGCGTCTCGAAAGCCTCATAGGGAGTATGGCTGACGGTGTAATCGCCGTCGATGATAAGATTCGCGTCGTGCTCTACAACGGTGCAACCCTCAACATTTTGGACGTCAACAGCGCCATAGAAAACCAGCCGCTCCAAGACATCATCAGCCTCAAAGACAAAAATGGCCAAACTATCGACGTTGAATCACTCGTACGAAACACCATTCGTGCGACGAGTAACCGAGATCTTCTACTCCAATATTCCGATGGTAGCCGTGCCAATTTATACCTCTCGATTGCTCCCGTCCGGCTTGGGTACGGCGCAACGGGCGATAGCGGGTATGTGTTGCTGCTGCGTGACATCACACACGAAAAGTCACTCGAGGAAGAGCGTGACGAATTTATTAGCGTGGTGAGCCACGAATTGCGTACACCTATCGCTATTGCCGAAGGCAATGTCAGTAACGCCCAGTTTGTGATAGAAAAAAAAGGCGGCGACCCTTCTATTGCCGACGCGCTTAAGGTTGCTCACGAACAGATTGTGTTCCTCGCCGGGATGGTAAATGATCTCTCGACCCTCAGTCGCGCCGAGCGGGGCAAGCTTACGCTGGAAATAACCGAAATCAACGCTCACCAGCTTGCTGCAACACTCGTCGACAGCTACCAGGAAAGCGCTGCGGCAAAAGGCCTTGTTCTCCGTGCCGACCTCAACCCACACCTCGAAGTAGTGCGCACCAGTGAACTCTACGCCCGCGAAATTCTGCAAAACTTCATAACCAATGCCATCAAATACACGGAAACCGGCAGCGTGGTACTCAGCGCTCAACCGGCAGATAACGGCGTACTTTTCAAAATTACCGACACAGGAATTGGCATAAGTCATAGCGACCAAGAGAAAGTTTTTGACAAATTTTTTCGCTCCGAAGACTTCCGTACCCGAGCCAACAGTGGCACTGGCCTTGGTCTCTACGTCACCATGAAGCTTGCCAGACTTATCCACGCCGAAATCAGTCTGGAAAGCGAAGTCAACAAAGGCTCAGTCTTTTCTATTCTCATCCCAAACCTAACATAACCTCCGCTCAGTGAGAGTCGCGCGGTGAGTGAAACCGTGTTCGTTACTCTCAGTTGGCTCCTTCCCATGCTCCCCGCTCATGGCTGATGCCAGCAGATTGTCTTATTCGGGGAGTTTCGGTAACGCCGGTTCGACTCGCATGACAGGGAGGCATATGCTACGCCCTCTCCAAGAAACTTCGCCAAACTCATACCGCAGCAGCGAGACGTGTACAACGCAAATATCTGTCAGGAAAGCAAACGGCACCGTGCCGATCGCCACCATTGCATGGTTGAGTCGTGTGAAAACTCCCACATGGTAATACATTACTTGTATAGCTGCGACTGCACATCCCCATATCCAGGCAAAAAGACTCCCATATTCCAGCCAGACCGACGCCACTAACCCTACAAATGGACCGACGAGAAATACCATCTCAAACAAGGTGGTCACTACGACAAGCTCGAGTCGACGGTGCAACTGCGGGTAGCGTAGGCGTACAGTGGTGTTATACTGCTCGTCAAGTGTTTTTGTGCTATAGAGTGTCAGGAGTGGGTTGCTCCGGACAAAAATGTACGAATCAGCAATAACTGCCTTACGGGCAAAATGGGCTTCGGGAGACACACTTTGTGCGACTGAAGCAAACCCTCCAAAGCGGGTAAGGGCATCTGCCGTAATAAGCCAACAAGTGCTCAGTACCGGCGGCCGCTTAAACACGCGACGAGGTAGGCACAGTTCCCAGTAGTAGCGAATGGGTTGCAGAAACGAAATTCTCCGGTGTTCGTCAGGCTTTCTCGTTGGCAGTACACTGAGCATATCTTTGTTTTGGTCGAGCAGTGTCTCCACCATTGCCCGCAAGCTATTAGGTGTAAACTGAGCGTCGACTCCACAAAAAAGCAGTAGTTCACCCGAAGCAGCCTTCCAGAGTTGGTCATAACCAAAATTTTTCGCTAGCCAATGTTCAGGTGGTTCTAAACCCTGAATAAACCGCACGCCCTCATGCGCGTAGCTCCGAATGATCTCGGCCGTTCTCTTGCCCACCGAACAATCGTCGAGCACTATAATCTCGAGTTTGGGGTAGGTACTGGCGATCAGGCTGCTCAGACAGTGCTCAAGCTCGGTGGTTTCGTCTCTGGCTGGTATGAGAACGCTCAGGGATGGCAGCTCGCTATCGGCATAATGGTTTTTTGACTTTCTTGGCCGAGCAAAATCCCAGGTTTGCATGGTTGATCGTAGGAGCGATGCTGCCACGACCAGCTGGAAGGCTGCTAGGAAAGCAAGGATATACACCAGCTCAACGCGCTGCAGTACAACAGCGAGTGCAAAACTCAGCGCCTGTAGCACGACTAGCCACCAGTGAGAACGCAGCGCCACTGCTCCAATTCTCTGGGCTGACAGTCGAAAATAAACAAACCGCGCAATATTTATCAATCGATATGGAGTAAAGACCACCACCCAAATCCAGGTGTGCCAATGTAGCCGAATCAGTTGTAAGTCGATGCTCACGAGTACGATCGCCAAAGCTCCTCCACAAAACCAACGTAGTAGCGGCGATGTCCAGAGTTTTTTCCCGGCGGCTGCGTAGAGTACTGCTTCAACAGCGGCAACACTTACCCATAAAGCTAACCAAATGGTCATAGTAGCTACTATACCGTATATAAAACAAAATACGGAATCCTTCCGTCTAACCCATCTGTCTTGTCATCTTGACGTCACGGCCGTTTTGCCGTACTCTTGACAGTGAACGCCTACAAATACTGTAGGCTTTTTATGTTATTTATAAATGGCATTGGCCGAAAGTGAGACATACGGTGGCAAAGCATACTATAGAAACCCCAGAAGAGCGCGAAAGTCTTATACGTGTGTTTTGGAAGGGCTTTTTCTGGCCGCTCAAAGCACTTTGGAAGCTCGCTGCGTGGCTTACGCACCAGTTCCCGCTGAAGCATATCGGACATGTCCTGCGCTGGTTTTTTACCCTCCCACCCCTTCGTTTTCTCGGCCGGGTGCTCGGACTCAGCTACATCCGGGCCAGCTGGAAAGAGCTGCGCGGTGTTACCTGGCCTTCGTTCCGCGAAGGCATGCGACTGACCTGGGCGGTTATGCTGTTTTCCGTTGTTTTTGGCCTGCTTATAGCAGTCGTCGACTATGGACTAGACAAATTATTTAAGCAAATTCTTTTGAAATAAGGAGCCACCAGATGACAACGAAACGATATGACACCACCAAACAATGGTACGCCATCCACACGTATAGTGGGTACGAAGAAAAGGTAGCCGAGAGCATTCGTCAACGCGCCGAAAGCCTCGACATGAAAGACAAAATTTTCCAGGCTCTCGTACCAAAAGAAAAGCAGATCGAGATCAAAAATGGCAAACGCAAGATAGTCGAAAAGCGCATTTTTCAAGGCTACGTTCTGGTACAAATGAAACTCAGTGAAGACGCCTGGTATATAGTGCGCAATACCCCATCTGTTACAGGCTTCGTTGGCAGCGGTACCGAACCAACCCCTGTCGACCAGGAAGAGATTGAAAAAATCCAAAAACGTATGGGTCTCGACCAGCCAAAACACAAAATCGACTACGCTATTGGCGAGGTGGTCAGTATTATTGACGGGCCGTTCAAAGGCTTTGATGGCACCGTTAGTGAACTCGATGCTCAAAAAGGCAAGCTCAAAGTCCTCGTCAACATGTTTGGCCGCGAAACCCCCGTCGAACTCGACAGTCTCCAAGTCAAACGCGTCTAAAAACAACCGACTATCAAGTTATCAACGCGCAACAAACGATCAATTTTAAACTAGTATGACCGACCCACACAGTAACCAGCAGCTTGAGGAGAGTGTTGGATTTTAGTGTTGCGGATGTTAAACATTGTGCAAAACTTAAGCAGCCGATTCTTGAGCCGCTCATATCACAACTAATTAGGCCTTCGTCTAGCATTGGCGCAAACATTGTAGAAGCAAACAATGGGTCTTCGAGGCAAGATGTCAGAAACAAAATATTGGCTTCGTATGTTTCATAAACTTGGCGACAAACATATGAGTTGCAACACTTGCTTTCTGAAGTACAAGAATTCATCATGATTCTGCAAAAAGTTATCAACAATCTCACTCGTTGAAAGTTTGTCGTTGATTGTTTGTTGATAACTTGATCGTTGTAGATTAGACGTTTATGTGCTAAGATATCTCTGTTACGCACTACTTAAAGGTAGGAGAACGCCGCGGATAGCTTCAAAAGCCGCAACTAAGCGTTCGAAAGGAGAAATACTATGGCCAAAGCAGTAAAGGCCAATCTAAAAATGAAAATCAAAGGCGGGCAGGCTTCTGCCGCGCCACCCGTGGGTTCTACTCTCGGTCAGTACGGTGTCAACATGATGGATTTTATCCAGCCGTTTAACGACGCCACCAAAGACATGCAGGGCAAAACCGTCACCGCACATATCACTATCTACGATGACCGCACTATGGCCTTTCGTGTCGTGGCCGAACCGACCGACGACCGTATACGTGCCGCCCTCGGTATCCAAAAAGGCAGCGGCAAACCGAACAGCGAGAAAGTCGCCAAGAAGCTTAGCCAAACCGACCTCCGCAAAATTGCCGAGGAAAAAGCCGCAGACATGAACACCGACGACGTCGAAGCCGTCATGAAAATGGTCAAAGGCACTGCTCGCAGCATGGGCGTCGAGGTAGAAGCATAATGGCAGGAGAAACCGACCCCGCCGCAGCGCTTGGCCATGCTTTTTCATACACTCCAGCCTTAGAGCAACACCACATCGATACCGTACTGAACGTTTCTGGTCTGAATGGTAATCACACTGCACATACACAGCCCGTCCATATTCGTGTACTAGGCCACAGGGAAAGTAAACCTTCTACTCTTACTATTGAGGAGCGAGCAGCCAGAAAGATAGCCAGTATCCATCCAGCCGGTACTCCCCAAGGTGATTTTTTTAGAAAAAATAATAGCCATTTATTGTAACTAAATAGTGTGGGAGCGAAGTCTAATCGCGTTACTACCACAGAAGGAGATATAATGCCAAAAGGTAAAAAAGACGATGTGGCAGCAGTCGCAGCACTAGAGCTCGAAGCCCAGGCCGCCGCTACAGAAGCAAACCAAGTGGAAGCACCAGAGGAAAAAGAAGAAACTCCGGTGAAAGCAGAGAAACTGGCCAAAGCCGGCAAGCGCAGCGCCAAAGGCATAGAAGAGGCCGAAGCCAAAGCTGAGAAGCTAGAACAGCAGCGACGCCGCGACGAAATCGAAGCCGAAGAGGCCACAAAGCCCAAGGCACCCGTCAAGCCAACTCGTAGCCGCCTAGAGCGCCGAAGCAAAGGCTACCGCAAGTCGGCTGAGTTGATTGAAAAAGGCAAGGTATACGGTCTGGCAGAAGCGTTGGAACTCGCGACCAAAACCAGTAGTGTGAAGTTCGACGCCAGTGTCGAGCTGCACCTAAACCTCGGTGTCGACCCACGCCAGGCCGATCAAAACATTCGTGCAAACTTAGTTCTCCCCCAGGGCACCGGTAAAACCGTGCGTGTTGCCGTGTTTTCGGACGATACAGCAGAAGGGGCAGATTTGGCTGGTATAGACGAGATCACCAAGCAGCTCGAAAAAGGCGAAATACATTTCGATACCCTTATAGCAACCCCAGCAAATATGCCAAAACTCGGTAAGTATGCTCGGCTGCTGGGCCCGCGCGGACTCATGCCTAACCCAAAGAGTGGTACTGTCACCACCGATGTGCAAAAAGCCGTAGCCGAAGCCAAGGCTGGCCGTGTCGAATACCGTGTCGATAGCACCGGTATCGTCCATTTGGCCGTCGGTAAGGTGAGCTTTGGTGGTGTAAAACTGCTGGAAAATGCCAGCGCTGTCATGGCCAGTATAAAGGGTGCCAAGCCGCAGAGCGTCAAAGGCAACTACCTCAAAGCCATTCACGTCACCACCACCATGGGTCCATCCATCCCCGTCAACCCCAATGAGTAGGCGTTCATACCTGAGTCCTCGGTCATTGATTGAAGACAGGAAGACTGATACCATCAATAGGTTAATATAGGGGAGAATTATGGAAGAAAACACACAGCCTGCAGCAGACACCGATGCTTACTACGGCAATGAGTCAGCCGACGGCGATATCGACATGAGCTTTCTCGACGAAAAACCGCAGCACTAGAATCATGATGAAGCCTCTGCGGATTGCGCTGGTAGTGCCGCACATATTCATGCACCGCGAGCTGCTGCCACACGTCATCTTTTCTCCTGGTGAATTGGCGCTGAACCTTGCGGACGGTCTCACCGAACTTGACTGTGAGATCACGCTGTACTCTCCCGGGCCAGTCGACACTAAAGCCACAAACATTACCGCAGATCTCTCTCTGTTCGAACGTGAGTTAGTAGTGCGGGGCGACAGCTATCTTAGCCTGCTCAAAAAACATCCATTCACCTTTATTACGCTAGCCCGACAAGTCCAAAGCGAATTGATCGCCCGTGCCTACGCTGATGCCAATGCCGGACTCTTCGACATCGTTCACATCTACACCAACGAAGAAGACACCGCACTACCGTTTGCTCAGTTCTGCCGGGTACCGGTTGTATTTACGCACCACGACCCCTACAACTTCCTCGTAAAGTACAAGAGCGTCATGCCGAAATACAAACACCTGAACTGGATATCTTTCAGTCTTGCCCAGCGCTCTGGCATGCCCCCAGACACCAATTGGCTAGCCAACATCCCCCACGGCCTCCCATGTACGAGGTTAGACCTCGCGCAAAACTGTACGAGGTTAGACCTCGCGCAACCGTACTTCGCCTATCTGGGGAGGATCATTGAGCCAAAAGGAGTACATCTCGCTATCCAAGCCGTCAAAGCATATAACAAAACAGCTCAGTCACCTATGAAGCTTAAGATCGCTGGCAAACACTACGGTGATAACGAGAAGCAAAGTTACTGGGAGACTCGAATTCGACCAAAACTCGATGAAGATGTACTGTATGCCGGGTTTCTCGCTGAATGGAGTGAAAAACAGACCTTTTTGTCAAATGCCGCCGCACTCATCGTTCCATCTATCTTTGACGAACCATTCGGCATGGTAGCTATAGAGGCACTGGCATGCGGCACGCCAGTAATTGCCCTCGACTCTGGAGCCTTACCAGAAATCATCGAGCAGGATAAAACCGGCTTTATAGCTCACAAAAGCATGGACGCTGGAACCTTAAACGAGGTTAAAACGGTCCACAATCTGCAGAGAGCCCTCCAGAAATGGCGTGAAATAGACCGTGCAACTTGTCGCGCCGCTTATGCAGAACGCTTTACGTCAGTCCGGATGTGTAGCGATTATCTAAACGTTTATCAAAACATAGCGAATAAACATTGTTGAGAAAACACTGAATCCAGCCTGTATATCCTTTCGATTGCACCTCTTTGAGAATATAGGGCAGTTAGGCGGGCCTAGGTGTGATACTACGCTTCGGTATTCCGTCTACAAACAAAACGCTCCCTCAAGACCTCGATACCAGATCGGATACAAGTACTGGCACCCAGAGCCGAATGCTAGTCTGTTAGGGATCATTCAGTACTTCTCATTACTAGAAAACTTTGGTAATTTATACATAGGAACAAGCTTTCTTACTTGTTTAGCTTCATAACTACAAGTGTACTGGTTGTTCCGTTTTAGTTTAATGAGCTCTTTTTCTCCTCCTGTTCGCGGTACTCAACGTATGTTAAGATGTGGGGGCGTACCCTATTCATGCACCTACTGTCACCCTCCCCATATAATCAACAACTAGTCTCTTCTAGAATTGACGTAATCTA
>CAZIOX010000015.1:17117-19085 GCA_964541145.1 uncultured Candidatus Saccharibacteria bacterium | reverse complement strand
CCAGGAGGGGCTAGCGCCCCTCCTCGTGGTTTCGGAATGAATCCGAAACTCACTCTCCACCCCTCCCTAAAGCCTGCCTGACGGCAGGGGTACTTGGCTGAGAGTTTGTTGCAGGCGTACCAGGAGGGGCTAGCGCCCCTCCTCGTGGTTTCGGAATGAATCCGAAACTCACTCTCCACCCCTCCCTAAAGCCTGCCTGACGGCAGGGGTACTTGGCTGAGAGTTTGTTGCAGGCGTACCAGGAGGGGCTAGCGCCCCTCCTCGTGGTTTCGGAATGAATCCGAAACTCACTCTCCACCCCTCCCTAAAGATTGCCTGGCGGCTTGTTCGCTTCGCTGGATTTATGAGGAGGAAGGGAAAACTGAGCATTTTTTTCGGATTGTTCACTTTGTTGTAAAAAGCGCTGCTTGCAGACTAAATCACAAGCATGATATTCTGCCACCGATAACGTAATGTCCCGTGAGGGGACAAAGGAGTCTCCATGAAATTATGGACCCTGCGGGAAAAAGTTCCTGCTGGGGGCGTTGTTGCGCCCCCAGAACGGCTACCCTGGCCATTAACAATCGGTATCGGCATGCAGCACGTCGTCGCCATGTTCGGGGCAACCTTCCTCGTTCCGCTGCTGACAGGCTTCCCCCCGGCAACAACAATATTCTTTTCGGGTATCGGTACGCTCCTGTTCCTCCTCGTTGTTCGCAACCGTGTACCAAGCTATCTTGGATCTAGTTTTGCTTTCATCTCGCCAGTAGTCGCTGCCAAAGCAAACGGTGGCGTCGCCGTGGCACTTGGGGGGATTATCGCCGCAGGAGCATTACTGTTTTTGGCCGGACTGATCGTGAAGGCAGTTGGCTCAAAGTGGATCAACTGGCTCATGCCCCCAGTCGTAACTGGTGCTATCGTTGCACTGATTGGTCTCAACCTGGCGCCCGTCGCCAAAATGAACTTTGCTCTCCAGCCAGGACTCGCTATGGTTACAATTGTAGGAATTCTGCTACTCAGTGTCTTGTTTAAAAACTTCCTAGGGCGCCTTTCGATATTTCTCGGTGTGCTGCTGGGCTGGATTATCGCATGGGGCACCGGCATGATAGACGCAAAAGCTGCGGCGAGCCTACAAGCGGCAAAATGGTTTGGTATGCCAGAGTTTATTGCTCCCAAATTTACCTGGGCGGCAGTTGCGCTTATTGCGCCCGTGGTAATCGTATTACTCGCTGAGAACACTGGTCATGTGAAAGCAGTTGCCGAAATGACTGGCGAAGACTTGGACGACTCTCTCGGCAACGCCTACATGGGAGACGGTCTCGCAACCATGGTGGCAGGTGCCGGCGGCGGCTCTGGCACCACGACCTATGCTGAAAACATCGGCGTAATGGCAGCAACCAAAGTGTATTCGACCGCAGCCTACGTCGTTGCGGGTTTGACTGCTGTGCTATTAGGATTATGTCCAAAATTTGGCGCGCTCATTTTGACTATGCCCATGGGTGTGCTCGGTGGCGCCACCACCGTGCTGTACGGTCTTATTGCTGTTCTGGGAGCCCGTATATGGGTCGAAAACAAGGTGAGCTTTCATAATTCTGCCAACCTTATGACTGCAGCCGTTGCGCTCATCGTTGGCGCAGCCGACTACACCTGGGCACAGGGAACGTTCAGTTTTAATGGGATTGCGCTTGGTGCATTTGCCGCGATTGCTACCTATCAAGTCATGAGCCTCATCGGAGCACGCACAGGAGCACTCGCGCCCAGCGCCGAACCGGCCACACCGGCCTTCACCGAAAAACCCGAAAAAACACCCCGGAAAATTTCGGCTCCATCCTCAAAGCCTAGCACAGTGACGCTCGGTTCTGTGCCTCCCAAAAAAACGGCATCAAAACCTACTCCCAAGCGCAAAAAACGACGCTAAACTTAGAGTCCGCACACACAAAAAAAACCCACCCGGAGGGGAGATTTATTGTGTGAGAACCCGGTGTAAGT
>CAZIOX010000015.1:0-17107 GCA_964541145.1 uncultured Candidatus Saccharibacteria bacterium | reverse complement strand
TTAACGAGGGATTACCATCATCATTAGATGATGGCCCCCCCACCCAAAAAAACACCCCCGGGTGGGGGTTTTTTTTGTGTGTGACTACCCGGTGTACGTCGCCTAGAACGTGTACCATTCTGTCTGGCGGCGTCGCTGCTGGGGCAAGAAGCTTGTCCAGAACGCAAGGCCGATCACCGCTAGACTTGCCATAGCGGCAGCCAAAATGTTCAAGCCCGTATCTTGCAGAGCCGGTGGCGTCGCTTCGCCCAACACTTGTGGCGTGTAGACGATGGTTTCGTGTGAGTCTTGAGAGCAGACTTTACCAGCGATTACATCGGTTGCACAGACTGTCACAGTATTTTTCACTGTACCATTCGTCAAAAATCGGACGCTCGCCTGATACAGCCATACTTCTGTTTGATCGAGCAGCTTGTTGCCATTACTGTCCCCAGACTGGTAAATCCCAAGCCCTGCAACATCATCGATCACGCTACCAATGGTAAGCGACGTGTCGCCGGTGTTCGTCACGGTAAATGTATAGCTCGCCGTCGTGCCGTTTTGGGCGTTGGCAGGCCCCGATTTTACCACGCGGAGACCAGGGTGCAAGACATTAAGCGTATGATCATCTTCATCACATACACTCAATGGCAAACTTTCCTGATCAACACTGGCTGGATCGTAGTAGTAGCCGCACACTTCCACCGTGTTTTTTACGTCGGCTGACTGCTCGGTCGGCACAGTGTATTCGAGTTCGAAATGCCATGTTTCACCTGGGTCAAGGACACTATCGTCATTCGTATCACCAGAAATATAGGCTGGGTCATAGATGGTTTCATCGCCCTCGAACATATCCTCGATTGCGCCAGACGGGAACGGCACATTCCCTGTGTTTGTCACATCGTATGTGTAGGTCACGGTGTCACCCTCGTGCGCAACAGTGGGTCCATCTTTGATAACTTCAATTCCTGGGTAGAGTACCGCCGTGTTAGTCACAGTACAGGTTTTTTCCTCACCGACCTGAATCTGACCGCTACAGCTACCCGCAGTCGTCATTGCGTAACCTTCGTGACTTTCTTCGCTCACAGCATACTCCCCAGCGTCAAGCGTTACCGTTGTACCAGGTGCTTCAGCACCCTCAAATGAGCGTGCACTCACATTCACTCCATGTACCATCATGGTAAAGTCTGCTGCTGTTGCGGTGTTGCTTGTGCCGGAGTTGACAACATGCTTGATGACGGTGAGCTTTGGTGTAATATCATCGTTTACGATCGTACAAGTCACATGCTGGTCTTTGAGCAACGTAAATGGTCGACTGATAGGAACCCCTGCTAGCGTACACACTACACTTTTCTGCTGATAGCCCGCAACGAGGTCTTCACGTACGTCATACGAAACATTTGCATTGACAGTGTTCTCTGTCCCACTTGAAACACGCTGAGCGTTTAGGTACAGGTTAAAGTCGCTTACCTGAGCCGTGCCACCATTGTTGTTGACCACCTCTTTCACGACCGTAACACTACCCGTTTTACGAACATTCGTAAAGGTACACACCCAGTTTTCACCCGGCTGGATAGTAACGCTCGTACTCGTACCGTCAGCGCCGGCGCCGCGCCGCTGCGCTTCACAAACCCAGCTCGACGTGTAGTCTTGTAGGCTCGTGGCAGTTCCGGCTAGCTCGGCCACACCATAGGTGCCAGCTGGCAGTGGCATAATACCGGTGGTGCCGGTATTGCCAACATTTGCAGCTTTCGTCATGCCATCAACCTGGAGGTTGAACACTCCTTGGTCATAGGCAGGTATAAGTGCTTTTTTGATCTCTAATGTGCCCCGCCCTTGATTGCCAAAGTCTAAGCTGTTCGCCTCACCAGATTGATCGATACCAGCTGTGTGACAGCCAGTACCCGAAGGATACGTCTGAACCCAGCCATTTTGCTGAACTTCACAGACCGTGTACGTACCAGGTGCCAGGTCGTCGAATAGGTAATATCCGTTACTATCTGTTACGTCGGTGCCGATCAACGCTCCAGCTTCGCTTTTGAGCTGAATCGTCCAGCCTGCCATGTAGCTTTCGCCTGCTCCTTTTTGACCATCACCGTTGTTGTCGTTCCATTTGTAACCCCCGATAGAGGCGTTTTTGAAATTACCAAAATTATTGTTTGCTACATTGCTCCCGAGAGTTAACGCGACTGGCTGCGGAGCAAAAATCTGTGTCCAGCCGGCCATGCTGCCACCGAGGTTATTTGTTTCGGCCAAAGTGTACGTGCCGACATTGAGTCCGGTAAACGAATAGCTTCCGTCAGCTGCGGTCACCGTCGTTTTTTCGCCGGTGTCACAGAGGCCATTTGCGTTTGCGTCGAGACAGACCGTCCAGCCAGCGAGCGTCTGCACGATTGTACCGTCAGCGTTCGTTTCGTATTTTACCCCGCTCAGTTGGGCGGGTTTATCGTCGTTGGTGATGGCGCATTCCTTACTCTCGCCCGGGAGCAAAGTCAAGCTGCCCGTCCCAGAACAATCCCCTGACCATGCGGAAGGAGTATAGCCTACATTGGCGGTTTCCTGAGCCACGTACGTGCCGGCATTGACAGTATGTTCGCCCCAAGACGAGGCTGTACCGTTCAAGAACACGGGGAAGTCGCTGGCGGCCAAGGTACCACCGTTGTCATTCACAACAGTTTTGGTGAGTTTCAGGGTTGCTGGCTTATCATCGTTCGTAATGGTACAGGTAGCCGTGGCTCCATTTGTGATGGCCACACTGGCGCAGTTACTGTACGTAGTCGTGTACTGCGTGTCAGCCACTTCTGTGACAGAGTACGTTCCAGTATTCAGGGTAAATACATTTTCGGCGTCCGCCTCAAAAGGCGTCACGGCTCCACCATTGATCTGAAAACTAAAGTTTTGAGCGGTCTTCGTGCCGCCATTGTCGTTTATAACCACCTTTTTCACGATCAGCGTGCCCGGTTGGTCATCGTTTGTGATGGTGCAGGTAATGTTTTGGCCATTGATTGGCGTGACTGTACCCCCCAGTGCGACCGGGCAACCTGCGCCAGCAATACCGGTGAAGGTATAACCAGGAGCGCCAACCTCGTTGATCGTAACCGGTACACCCGCCGGTAGGGTGACCGTCTGGCCACTCATGACACTAGTTTCTCCTATACTTAGACCAAAGTCGTTTGCGCCCAGGTTACCGCCATTGTCGTTCACAACCGTTTTTACCAGTGTCACTGTGCCCGTTTGCCTGGTGTTGGTAAATACACATACAATATCGCTCGCATCTGCAGCCGTGATGGTAAGCTGTCGGCTCGACGTGCGCGTTGGGCTGCCCTGCCCTACCACAGCGCCCGTGCCGTTTGCATCCCGACAGACAACCGTTGTCGTGTAGCTCGCGAGAGAGGTATCGATTCCAGCAGTTTCTGATACGGTCAGCGAGCCGCTCGTCAAGATTTGCTGGCCGGTTGTCCCGCCATTACCAACATTTGTTGCGTAGGTTGTTGCGCCGATTTTGAGATTGAAAAGCCCCGGGTCAGTTACCGGATCGACAACCTTCTTCACTTCTATTCGTGCAGACCTGGCGCGGTACATTACGCAGTCAGAAGGTGCAGAGTTTGGCTCGCTCGAAGGATATGAACAAACATCGACTAGAACCCCTCCAGCCGTGTCAGCACTCGATGGAATACATGTTGCTACTAAGTCATTTGGGCTGGAAGCGCCTGCCCCAAAAGGCTGGGTTGGCAGTGTTGCGAGCGTACACATAGAGGTTGCTGGCGAACCGACATCAGCTCCCGCACAACGATCTACGGCGCTATCGTTACAGGTATAGCTCGTCTTTGTGTAGTTTACTCCATCTGTTGTTGAGATACATAGGGCTCGGTTTACATACCCATCGCCATCAGTATCGAACAGCGCGCAGCCGTCGAGCGTATTTGCCCCATTGACACTCGTCTCATCCCAGTTCCAAGTGACTTCGCCCGTTACAGGGTCGACGCACATCTGGGTCAAGTCTTTTTGGCCAGGAACATCATTGGCTCCCGCAGAGTCTACAGAGCAAACTGGTGCCGCAGCTGCGGTTTCGATTGACACAAATGGCAACAGAGCACTTATGCTATAGGTGCACAAAAACAGTATGGCTATCAGGCTATTGCTCAGCCGCGATGCCGTCTTTTGATACTTTTGACGTAAACTCATACTCTATACACCTCTCTCTTACAATTTCAACCCAATGTTTTTTAGAATAGACTCATTTAGTGCATTTGTCAAATATATACCTCAGGCTCAACCCAGGCATGTGGCAAAACACTATTCTATCTACCCTAGTAATACAACATGTAGAGGATATATTCAGTAATATTTATTACAATTTTATAATGAAATACTGAAAACCACAAGCTTTTTACTCTGGATGTTACCTAGCTCTACTCTTTATGGCTGGGACGAACGGCTTCACTGAGTAGGCACGCTTACAGCTATATCAACATTTGTAGCATTACGCCAATAGAGAGCGGCACAAGCAAATTATCAAAGCCCAAAGACGCGATGTTTTCAAGTAGCGTCGCGCCAGCCGCCCCTGCTATCACGTACTGCCAGGCCAGGCCATTGTCGGAAAGTAGGCTGTAGCCAGTCAAAAGCCCTATCGATATCACAAAAAACGTCGCACTGCCCACGAGACTTTTTGTGCGGCCAAAGAGATAGTATTTGTTCTGTGTACCATAGCGTGTTCCAAAGATTGCCGCAAACCCATCGGCGAGCGCCATTTGTAAGATAGCTGCCGCGTAGATTCCCTTCGATGTAGTGATGAGTGTCAGTAAACCAACACTGAGCGCAAAAAAAATCTCCCCATACGTCGGCCGCTGCACGCTTCCGATGGCGTGAAACCATTTTGTCCAGAGAGCCACAAGAACGACGATGAAAAATGCCAGACTCAGTATCCGTATCTCCGACCAATCAAGAAAATAGGGCCAAAACGCTACAAAAGTCCCTACGGTTATGTGCACAAATTTCCTACCAACTTCTCCTTTCAGCCAAAATCGTCGCCAGCCCCACTCCGAAAAAAGGAGTATAAGCAGAACGACACTCACCGCAAACAGCATATGTAGTAGATTCATTACCTCATATTGTACGCTACTAACTCGCCGTACTCCACCGGAGTTTACCGGACTTTATCCTGCTTTGTCAGTAAGGGAATGTATATACGTATAGCAGACTACGATCATGAGGTACAGTACATTGCCCTGCTCAATTTTTGCTATGTCAGTTCGGGCACTAGCCTGCCTGCCTTTCATAGGTCGGGGTGGCGGTATTATCGCGTGCGTTACTGGCCACACTCTTCCCTGCCCTCCTCGTCCACGAGCCTGTGGCACCGGGTCTGTAACATCTCACCAACAAGAAAATACCCCAGCTTAGCTAAGGTATTTTCTATTGGTCGGGGAGACAGGATTTGGCCACCGTTAGCGGCCCCGTCGCAACATCTTTGCAAAACGAGTTTGCAAGAGTTGACTCCCTTGCGAATTGCCACTGGCAATTCTCACCTCCTCCCCCGTTCCGCGCTGTCACAGCTCCAAACACTATGCTCAAACCATTATAAAAGCCTACTTTTGTAGGCTTTTGTAATGGTCGGGGAGACAGGATTTGAACCTGCGACCCCGCGGTCCCAAACCGCGTGCGCTACCGGACTGCGCCACTCCCCGACATAAAACTGTAATGTACTTTTGCTGGTAGTATACCACCGTGGCTAGAACAAAACTGTTGTCACGTTCTATAAGACGGCGGTTTCGCTGAGCTGGTCGGGGTGGCGGGATTTGAACCCACGACCTCAGCGTCCCGAACGCTGCGCGCTACCAAGCTGCGCTACACCCCGCGGTGCAACTATGCCCGATTTTAACAGATACCATCACAAATGCCTAGAGTAAGCCCTGTTCAAAAACGTCTTCTGGTTTAGTCTGCCAGCGCCAGGCCATATGTCTCTGCAGAAAGAAGCCTACTACCGCAACCATGGCGCACACTGCACAAGCAGCCGTAGCCAACTCTATAGCAAATGGCTCCCCCGCCCCATACTGCGCCGCGACCAAGCCTGCCGGCAACAATGCAAAAACGAGTTTCAACCAAAACGTTAGCCTTTCACTCACGATCTTTCTTGCACGAATAGTTGGTTTGTGACGAGTTTTGCGCGCTACCATGGGGGCAACTGCTTCGGCTGTTTTATGCACGGCCTCACTCACCACTTTCGTGGCCTTGCGCGGATAGTAGTACAGCGTCAAATACAGCACCAACCCCAAAAAAACCACTGCCGCGCCCATTGCAACCGCAATAAAAACAGGTGGGATACTTCCAGCGTGCTCTACCTGCACCGTAGCTGGCTGTGGCGGCGCCGACATCGGGAAAATCCGTTTACCGATCGATGTCTCAAACAGCGCTGGCAAGTACAGCGCTGTTACCAACAACCATTCACAAAAACTCGCCCCATACCCTACTACCCCCAGAAATTTGAGAACACGCCGCTGATATGAACGTAGGTGTTTTGCCATCTCTCAAATCATAAAGGGTTTCGCGCAAACCCGCAAATGACACGTACCTGCCTAGCCGAGACTACGTTTGTTCCCACACCGTACGAATGTGTTGTACGGTCGTAGCACGACCGGTGGCTTCGTCGACATCGACAAGAAGAGCACAAAATTGCATACGCCCAGTGGTTTCGAGGGCGTTGCGGGTTTGGTAGCCGTCGCGCCAGCGCGGGATGATACTGTCAAAGCTCACGCCCAACGACGAGTCGAGCGAGCCGCACATCCCCACATCGGTCATGTGCGCAGTGCCCTTGGGCAAGACTTGCGCGTCGGCCGTAGACACATGCCAGTGATCACCGACGACCACCGAAACGCGCCCGTCCAGGTAGTGGCCAAATACCACCTTTTCACTGCTAAAATCTCCGTGCAAGTTCACCACACTCGCCACATACGAGTCGCGCGGCACGTTCGCCAAAATTTCGTCAATCTGCCGCAGCGGATTTTCGGTCTCCAGGTCAGACTGTTTACCCACAATACTCCCGAGCATACTCACAACAAGCACCGTGCCTTTTGCGGTGTCCACAAGCTTGTAGCCAAGCCCCGGGCAGTCAACCATATTCGCCGGGCCAACTACCGGCTGTGCAGGGTCTTCGAGCAGTGGGGTTAAACTCGACAGATACGGCGTATGGTTCCCGCCTGAAAAAGCCTGGACGCCCGCGTGCTGCAGCCGTGCCATGTCCTCTGGCGACATCCCCTTCCCGTCTGTCACATTCTCCGCCTGCGCCACCACCAGATCGACCGCTTCTGCCCGCACCAGCTCTGGCACCATACGTTCCACCGCTTGCATGCCCATCTCAGCCATAACATCGCCAATATACAAAATGTTCATACCCTACAGTATACCCGACCGCATCGAGCACCAAAGCGAAACTGTTACGTCCCACCCCTCACACTTCTGTCCCAGCTGGGACAGAAGTGTGAGGAAATCATCGCGAAACTAGGTTGCTCACGTGGGAGGAAGTGACGTACGAGTGCGGCTAAAACTTAGCGCGTTGTCGATTTAGTAGTGTTCGTGGTTTCTTTCGTTTCGGTGGTGACAGCTGGTTTTTCGGGTGTTTTTATAATGGGCGCAATGTTTATGAGCTGGTTCATTTCCTCTCTGTAGATAATTGCGCGTTTGGGAAAAATGATAAGGTAATCGCCCTTTTGAACGTTTTTATAAAACTCGGCGTTGGCTGTTTTGAGCTTGACAGGGTCTTCGACGCGGGCAACCGTCGGAGCTTCGGTCTCATCGACGCGCAACACTTTCTTCAGCTCACTCAGCACGCGCTGGGTCTCGGCACTATTTTGCGCCTTTTGTGCTTGTCCTGGATTACTCTTCACATCTTGGTACTTCTGGTAGAACACAAACGTCCCCGCAAGACCGAGGAGGGTGAGCCCTACCAGCAGCGCCAGCAGTGTCTTATTGCCCCGCACTTTACCGGAGACATCAAAATGACCACTGTTCTGCTTCACTTCATCAACATTTTCATCTTTCACAGTACTCTCTGCCATATCCCCTCACTTTTCTTATGGTTAGTAGTATAACCCGAACTCGACGTAAGCGCCAAAGTTCTTAAGGGGCGGGCTCATTCGCTGACGCCGCCTGGTGTTACCAGCAGCGTATGTCTGGTTGGGATTAGTCAAGCGTATTACTCTGACCTCAGTCTAGCGCGCGGTTGTAAATGTCTGCTGGGCCTTCATATAGTCGATGTCGACCGTCGACGCAGTGTTGCCGATAGATTTTATAAGCAAATGACCAAAACCTAACGCTCTAGTTGCGCCCGTCGGAATATTGGTGTTCCGCGTACCTACGTTTGTACCGTTAATATAGTATGTCGCAAGAGTTCCAGCGGCATTGACCTCAACCCGCAGCTTATACCAGGTAGCGGCTGCAACGGCTATCGTAGTTGTATTGAACGATCGAACTGAGTTACTTGCTGTCATAATCTGCCAGTTTGGAGTCGCGGCCGAACCGGTCGAAACGCCACCCTCGTCATACACAAATGCAACTGCATCTACTTGGTTCGCTGCCGAAGCGGTGTCGAACAGGCCGACGACTAACTGGTAGCGCTGGGCAGAATTTGAAAGCGCGGTTATATTAATCGACGTTTCATATGCCATAGAACCTCCGCCAAGCGCAATGGCGCTAGCACTTGAGGCGAAAGCAGTGCGCCCCGTTGCAGACGCTCCTGTAGTACTCCTGTACAGCCCTGGACGATTAGCAGCTGTTGTGGCAAAAGCGGTCGTAGATCCTGTCGCATTTGTCGCAAACACTTCTGAGCCAGTAGTCGTTTGGTTGCCAACAAGTTCGGTGAAGAAATAGTATGCTGTAGTTGTGTCTGTTTGGCTGGCGGGAGCCGATATACAGTCCTTCCAGGTGCTGGACTCGTAGCACCGGAATTTGGCGAGCGACGTGTTGTAGTAGATTGCACCGTTTGTTGCCAGCACATTGTCTTCTGTGGTGATGGAGTCGAGCACCAGAGCGGCGCCAGTAGCTATAGCGCTTCCAGTATCACCGATGTATATATTTCCAGCGTTCGATACTTCAAAGGCTATGGTTCCGCCGTCTTGCACCATAAATTCACCAGTGGAGTCGAGGTTGACCGTAAAGTTGTTTGCACCAAGACTTATGGTGGTGGCTGCATCTAGGCTGAGCGCGTCATTTAGCTCTGTAAAATTCAGGCTGTCGGGCGCGATGTCTGCGGCAGCGATGGTGCCATCGGTTATTTCGCCCGTTTCTATGGTTTGACCTAGTTTCGTAACATTTGAGCTAAGAGCGGCATCGTCAACAGAGCCGGTACCGCTAACGGTGATTGTCCCCGAGATTTGAGCATCAGCCAATTCACCGGTGTAGCTGAGGCTGCCGAGTGCCAAGGTACCGCTGCTGAGTATGCCCGTGTTGTCGGCGTCAAAGATGAAAGCTTCCACGTTGGCCTCAGTGAGGTTATTGTCTGCGGCGCAAGCCCACACATCGCTCGCTTCGTTCCACTTAAGCACCTGGGCATCTGCGCAACCCTGCAAAAGACCAACCCCAGAAGCCAGTACCTCAATGCCCGAACCAGATGAGCTAGTGGTAGACAACGCGTCTGTCGCGGCAAATGTCTGTACCGCAATGTCGTCGGCATTCACGGTAATACCGTTACCAGCACCGATGTTCAGTGTCGTTGTGCCGCCCAAACTGACTGCGCCGGCGCCACCGAGGCCGTTGCCCGCCGTGAGTGTTACGCTTGAGTTTGCCAGGTCGATGTTGTCGATTGTGCCATCTACAATTTCGCTACTAGTAATATCTGTTCCAAGTGTAGCGGCGATAGTGATAATATCGGTTGTATTGTTGCTCGTGATAGCAATGCCACTGCCGTTAGCCAGCGTAAGAGTGTCGGTAGCACTATCTGCTACGGGATCACCACTGTCAGGTGTGACAATGGTCTGGAAAATGTTTTGCAGCTCGTTCGTTGTACTGCCATCAACTTCGCTCGTCAGGTAGCCGTTGTTGTTTGCGTAGGCGTCGACCTGAGTTTCTGTTAGCACGGTATCTATGTCTGCACCGCACGTCCAGGTCGTAGTATCCCACTTTATAACCTGTTCGTTTGCACAACCGTTTTGACCAAGATCAGCGAAAAGAATCGTCCCGTTGGTTATTTCGTTACTGTCTACACTCGCCCCAAAGTCATGTGCAAGATTGAGTGTAATTGTGCCACCCAACGCAACCGTGCCACCACCCGTCAAGCCAGTGCCAGCCGTGACAGTAAGACTGGAGTTTGCCAGGTCGACGTTGGTAACTGAACCATCGGAAATGTCGGCGCTGACGATAGTGCCATCAACGATTTCCGCCGATGAAATGTCGGCACCCAGAGTAGCTGCCACAGTGATGGTATCGGTGGTGCCATCACCAGTAATTGTGACCCCGCTGCCTGCGCTAAGCGTCAGTGCGTCAGTGCTACTGTCTGCGACTGGGCTTGTGCCTGAGGTAGTTGTAATCGTTTCAAATGAGTTCACCAAACCACCGGTCGCATCCGCAGCACATGTCCAAGCGCCAGCGCTCCATTTCAGTACCTGTCCGTTGGTACAGCCGTTTTGGGCGATGTTACTAAACTGAATAGTGGCGCTCGCGAGGTCAGTGCCCGTCACTGTACCGTCGGTGATTTCAGTAGACTCTATCGTCTGGCCAAGTTTCGTGACAGTACTACTCAGCGCACCGTCTGCTACTGCGCCGCTGCTCGAGATAGTCAGAGCGTCACTGATGTTTGCGTCCGCAAGGGTGCCAGTGTAGCTGAGACTTCCGAGTGCCAGGGTACCACTGCTGAGTGTCCCTGTGTTGTCGGCGTCAAAGATATACGACTCTATAGTGGCTTCACTCGGCTGGGTGTCGATGTCGGTACCACAGTACCAAACTGAGCCGTCAAACTTCATGACGGCGTTAGCGCTACAGGAATTGCTCGCGAGTTTTGCGAATGTGACGCTGGCGACATCTAGTTCGCTAGTGCCAATACTTGTGCCAAGCGTACTGGAAATGACATTGCTCCCGTTTATACTTATGCCCGTTCCGGAACTATACGTAGTATCGGTGTCCGCGGCACATTCCCAGAGTGAAACCGTGCTGTTCCAGGTAGCAAGCTGCCCGTCGCTACAGCTTAGGCCAGCCAGCACATCGGTGTTGACATATGCGCTCAGATCTACCGTCGTTCCAGCACCACTGAGGCTAAGGGTATTACCGGACAAGCTCAGGTCTTGTATTTCGTTCGTTGTGCTTCCGTCAACTTCGCTCGTCAGGTAGCCGTTGTTCACCACGAAACCATCGACTTCTGCTTCAGTTAGTTTGGTGTCGATATCGTCGCCGCAGGCCCATACACCGCTGACTCGCTTCACAATTTTTCCATCGCTACAGGTGAGCACTGCCAACGCATCGGTGTTATCGAGGTAGCCAGATAAGTCAATATTTGCTGGTGAGCCTAGGCCAGTGATGGTTAGTACATTGCCGCTCAGGTTCAAGTCCTGGAGTTCATTGGTCGTGCTGCCGTCCACTTCGCTAAAGCTCGTGAGGTACCCGTTGTTGCCCACGTAGGCATCGACCTGGGCTTCGCTGAGCACGGTGTCGATGTCTGTCGCGCACACCCAGGCGGAACTTGAAGTATTCCATTTGGCTACTTGGTTATTTGCGCAGCTTAAAATGGCGAGCGTGTCGGTATTGTCAAGGTAGGCGCTTAGGTCGACTGTGCTCGCATTGCCCGATATTTTCAGAGTGTTACCAGTTTTAGAAATAGCCTGAGCATCGGTGTTGTCGAGATACCCACCGAGATCTACCGTCGCGGCGTGTCCACTAATGCTCAAAATGTCACTCACCAGACTTAGGCTCTGAATCTCATTCGTAATGCTCCCGTCGACCTCGCTCATCAGGTAGCCGTTGTTCGCTACCCAGCCATCAACCTGAGTTTCGGTGGCCACTGTATCATCGTCTGCAGCACAGCCCCAGGTGGAAGTCGTGGCGTTCCATTTGGCAATTTGGTTCGCCGCACAGTTGAGCATAGCAAGCGCGTCGGTGTTAATACTGGCGATATTTACACCCGCACCACCAGAAATATTTAGGGTTGTACCACTGAGGCTAAGGTTTTGGCTGTCGGTATTTATCGGAGCAAGGTTTATGCTATTGCCACCGCTGATCGTCAGGGTCGTACCCACTAGGTTAACCGTTTGGGCGTCGGTGTTGTCCAAGTAGCTGGCAAGATCGACGGTAGAAACATTGCCCGAAATAGAAAGTGTGTCGCCGGTTTTTGAGAGGGCTTGGGCGTCAGTGTTGTCCAGGAGAGACCCAAGATTCACCGTGTTGCCACCAGAAATGCTCAGGACATTTGCACCACTGTTCCACGTCAAATTTTGGCTGTCTGTGCCACCACTCGTGTCCACACAGGTCCAGGCAGTGCCACTCCATTGTGGAATTTGTCCTGCCGTACAACTCAAGCTTGTTAATGCGTCAGTATTGTCGAGGTAACCGGCGAGATTGACGCTACCGCCATTGCCCAAACTCAGCGTATTTCCCGCCAGTGCCAGCTGCTGACTATCTGTATTATCGAGATAATTTGCGAGATCCACACTCCCTCCTCCAGACAGCGTTAGCACACTTCCTACACGGGTCAAAATCTGCTGTTGAGTTGGTGCGGGCGCTGTCGCCGTCAGCCCACTCAGTACAACGCTGTTGCCGCTTGAAATAGAAAGCACCCTGCTTACTTCGTCCCATAAGAGCGTCGGATTTGGCTGGTTGGCGTCAGGGGCGGCCAAATATGCACTCAAGGCACCGCTTTCCTGAAGCTGTTGTAGCCCAGTTGCAACGGTGCTCGCCTCTGTTGAAAGCTTACCTGCCGAGAGATGCGTATCAGCTCCCTGCCCAAGCTGACGTAGGTTAGAGATAGGATTACCGAAACGGGGATAGAACATAAAAAGAATAAAAAAGACAATCACGGCCGTCGGCACCATCCGCGTAAAAACATACTGCCAACGAAGCGTACCTGCCCCTTGGTTTTGTTGCTGTTGTGTATCTGTTGTCATGTCAGTTTTTGCGTAGGGTATGTGTGTACTAAATGCTGTAAAAAATTATACGCTTATGGCTATATTTTGCAATCATAAAACAGAGGTAGTATGTAGTAATATTCACTTCACGGTTTTTTCAATACTCACCTTGCCCTCGCCACTGGCTTCAGGGCTCCTCCAAACATATCAAAATATTCTAGCAACTAGACCATGGGAGGCTCATTCGCACACTCTTGTGCAATCCAAAACTCACACTTCTGTCCCAGCTGGGACAGAAGTGTGAGTTTTGGAGCTGCCTGTTATGCGCTGCCCGTTATATGTGGAGGTGAGCATATTTATGAGTCGAGAGGGCGTGCCGCGTAGGTTAGCACCATGGAAACTATTTTCGACTCATTGGGCGCAAGTTCACCCGGAGGAGTATCGCCAAGGTATCCGCTTTCGGTTGGTTCTACGCAAATGAAATTCCTGGGCGACTCGCTCCAGACCGCAAAAAGCGGCAAGCCTTCGCCAGTGATCGTCCAGATGCCCTGGGTTGTTTGGAGCCGCGCAACTGAGTTTGTGCTGTCGATTTTGCGTGTCGCCAGCAACTCATCTTCGGTAAGTTTGTAGGTTTGGTCGTCGACGGAGATCTCCGCCTGTACGGCCGAGCTATCGGAACCAATCGGAAAATAGGGGTGAAAAGCCGGGTTAAGCGTAAACGGCTCAATGCCAATATTCCGCACGATGAGTGTTTCCAGGAGACTGTTTTCGCTCAGTGCCACCACTAGTTCCAGACCGCAGCCCGCATATACCGGCGGCAGATCTTCCACGTGGGATGCAGGATTATCCAGAGAGAGCTTCACCTGGGACTGGGTTTGCTCGTCAACCACCCAGGTGCAGTTGCGCGCAAAGCCGTGTTGGTTCAGCCCCACAACATCCCCTGGCCCAAAGATTGGCGCACAGATAGGTATGCCGCCGCGATTCTTTCCATTTGACATATCCCGCCGCGCGTACAATAGCTCCGTGCCATCCGCCTTCGTCCAGAACTCTACAAACGCCCCGGTGGGGTTAATCTGAGCGACATAGCCCGTGGCGCTCTGAAGCTCTACCATCGGCTACTTGGCAAATTCGATGGCGCGAGTTTCACGGATGACATTCACCTTTATGGTTCCTGGGTAGTTCATGCTGCTTTCGATTTTTGTGGCAATGTCGCGGGCGAGCTTGATGGCAGTAAGGTCATCGATTTGCTGTGGCTTTACAAACACACGCACTTCGCGTCCGGCGCTGATGGCGTACGATTTTTCTATCCCGTTGAAACCATTGGCAATGTTTTCCAGCTCTTTCATGCGCTCGGCAAAGTTTTCAGCCGAGATATTGCGCGCCCCAGGCCGGGCAGCAGAGACGGCATCGCAGACGCGCACAATGACGGCTTCGAGCGTGGTCGCCTCCATGTCGTCATGGTGTTGTTCGGCCGCTAGCGCGACTTCTTCCGGCGCACCGTATTTGCGCAGCATTTCGCCCGATATATGGTGGTGTTTGCCTTCCATTTTGTGCGTCAGAGCTTTGCCGACGTCGTGGAAGAGCGTAGCGTACTTCGTGGTCGTCACATTGGCGCCCAGCTCTTCAGCCAGCATGCCAGCCATGTGCGCCATTTCGGTCGAATGTTTCAGGACGTTCTGGCCGTAGCTAGTACGGAACCGAAGCTCACCGAGCATGTGCAACAGTTCTTTTGGCACACCCAAAACGCCGACTTCACGAGCAGCATCTTCACCTGCTCGCACGACGTCTTTTTCGACATTTTTCTGGGCTTTTTCGACGACTTCCTCGATGCGCCCTGGGTGGACGCGACCGTCCTTGAGCAGCAGCTCCAGCGCCTGACGAGCTACCTCACGGCGAACTGGGTCAAAGCAGCTGAGCACTATATAGCCTGGTGTGTCATCGACCATTATGTCTACGCCGGTTGCTTTCTGTAGCGCCTGTATGTTGCGCCCTTCTTTGCCGATAATCCGGCCTTTCATTTCCTCATCTTCCAGCTTCACACTAGTCAACGTCCGCTCGGCGGTGACTTCACTGGCCATTCGCTCCATGGCTGTTACGAGCATGAGGCCGGCAGACTCTTCGGCGTTGTCACGCGCTTCGTTTTGCAGTTTAGCGACGAGCCCGAGCAAGTCGTTGCGAATGTCCTTTTCGGTCATCTGCATGAGCTTCTCAGCGGCATCTGCTTTGCTGAGTTTGGCGATTTTCTCTAGCTTGTCCTGCTGACGAACGCGGATGTCGCGAATCTCGTTTTTGAGCGCCTCCACTTCGTCTTCGCCCGCCCGCAGCCGCTCACTGCGCTTGTCGAGTTCGTCGAGTTTTTTGTCGAGGGTTGTTTCGCGCTGCACCAGGCGGTTTTCAAGGTCTTTTAGCTCGTTGCGACGGGTTTGTTCTTCCTTGCGCGCCTCGTCGGCGACCCGGCGAGCGTCTTCACGAGCCTCATCGACGAGTTTGTCGGCTTCTTTTTTGGCTTTTGCTAGTTCTTTGGCTGCTTTGTCATCAGCCGCAGCTGACTTCTTTTTATTTGCATACGTACTGCCGCCATAGCCAAGGCCAAGCCCTGCTACTGCGAGCACGATGGTGAGTATATCCATATTGTTCCTTCCTCTGGCGGTCAGTCAAACAGCACTCGCTTTCACTTCTCTAGCTGCTTACGCCCAAAACCACCCGAATTCATATAAAAATTAACAAATAGTGGCAAACAAACGACTTGTATACCTACTTCAATAATACGCTGAAGGCTCTCGTTGCGTCAATCCATGACGGCATAGACCAGAGCGCGTTGCTTGAGCGTGAAGGTACCGGGAATTTCATCTCCAGCACAGGTGATAAGGTTCAGCCCGGGTTTTGCCGTGTTTTTTGACACGAGTAGGCTGTTCATGGGGACGTTTTCGACATCGACGATCTCGACATGGACAACTTTGTAGCTAAACACCTGCCCATCACCCCGAGTAATACTAACGACGTCGCCTGCACCAAGCTCTGCAATGCGAGCGAACACTCCGTGGATATTTCCGAGGCCGGAGTGTCCGTCGACGAGCATGGCACCGTTTTCACCTGGTTTGCTCGAGGCGTTATACCAGCCCGTATCGTGAATGCTTAGTGGGGCAATGAGCTGGTTTTTCCTGTCGACACCCACCGAACGAACCCGGGCATGTACTTTCAGCTTGGGTATATCGATATAGCGAGGCACGTCAGGTGGAGCAACATAGGTTCGTACAGCCGTTTCGGTCGGCTTTTCGGTCGAGGGTGGAGCAACAGCTGGTGCCGAGCCCGGAGCGGCTTGGGCAGCGGCTTTTTGCATAGTTTTGACCTGTACCTCAACTTTTTTGTTCGTCATCATACCGCTTATGCTTACTCCTAGACCGAGCACAAAAATCAGCGCTGCAGCTGCGTACATGAGGTGTTGCTTCTGTAGTTTTTTGGGCATGCGGGGTCGCCGAGACTTTTTGACTTCCTGAAGCCCTGAAACAGGAGCGGCAATAGGAGCCGCCCCTGGCGAGACTTGCACCTGGCGCACTGAGGAAGCCTGGACTATGTGCTGCTTCGGCCGGCCAGGTTGGGTGGGGCTTTGGCTACGAGGGCGAAGCGACCGAGCCGTGAGCATACCGTCTTGCATTACAGCTCGGGAGGCGGGGCGTGGAGCGGTGGCGTGTGCGTAGCTTCCCCGGGTGGAGGGAATATACGGAACACTACGGCTGGCTTGCCGTAGTGTTCCTGAGAAAACCGGATTGTCGAGCGTCACACGCTGCCCAGACATACTGGTGTCCTTCTTTCTTATTTTATTTGCGTCGCTTGGTAGTCGCATGAGCGTGTGCGGGGCGCACGCGTCGTGCTATGGTGAGCAGGCTCAGTGCCGCAGCTACGGTCAGGCCAAGTGTCAGAGCTGGGCTGGCAGTGGTCAATGCAAAGCCCGTATCTGGAGCCGTAGGAGAGTTTTCGACCGTGAGGGTAACGTCATTGCCGTCGCCACCTTTGTAGCTAACCTTGTAGACTACACCGTCGACTTCAACTGTTGCACCTTCGGGGAGCCCGCTAAATGCACCCTTGAC
>CAZIOX010000014.1:0-21764 GCA_964541145.1 uncultured Candidatus Saccharibacteria bacterium | reverse complement strand
GAGAGTGAGTTTCGGATTCATTCCGAAACCACGAGGAGGGGCGCTAGCCCCTCCTCATAAATCCAGCCCAAGACAAAACCCTCTGCGAAAGCAAAGGGTTTTGTCTTGGGGCGAATGATGGGGCTTGAACCCACGGCCTCCAGTGCCACAAACTGGCGCTCTAACCAACTGAGCTACATCCGCCTCGTCGCAATTCGGCAACGGTTTCCGCTACGCCAAAATGAGCTAAAACTCCTTTTGCCGAGCTTCAACCTCAGCCTATTACTCCTCTTAAAACTTCATTCAGTCGCTATCGCTCCTTGGATTGAAGTTTTGGCCGTTAACACATGTGAGAAACCTGATGGTTTTTCTCATCGCGCCGGGCGAAAATCGTGGTTTTCGCTCGGGCTGCTCTTTTCCCTAAACCAAATAGACACAAAGAGCAGATAACAGAGGTGATTATAGCGTTTTCCGCGCGAAAACACAATGCTTAATGTTTGACGGGCTCATCATCGACGAATGTTTCGCGCTTGCGGTAAAGGTCATACGCTTTTTCGTCGGCTGGCAGTGGCGGCTTTGGGCTAACACTTCTCGGCCACAGTTTGTGTACCCGTACAGTATTGATTTCGACCGCATAGAGGAACACTTTTGCCTGGAGATATATCCAAAACAACAGGGCAAGCACTACAGCAAATTGGGCATTTAACCCCGTTTGAGAACGGAGTTGCTGGGTGACCAAGTACCCTCCAATACTTTGCAGTACCAGAAAACCGACGGCTGCAAAGAGTGCGCCAGGAATATTTGCGACCGGCCGTTTGCGAGCTGACGAACCAAAGGTAAAGACTCCCCAAAATACCCCAAACAGCGCGACAAAGCCACCAGTACCAAGCACGAATCGCACAAAGAGCGCATGATCCGACGCGCTCGCATAGCTGTTTAGGCCTGCTGCTACTAAAAAACCAAAGCCGGCAAACAGGAGTATGCCGAAGCTTCGTAGCGTGGCCTTAGGAAAGCCAACTCGCCGTGGTCGTGCGACCGCCCAGACGTGGTTTAGGGCATGCTGGACCGCATCGGCAACACCTTTGGCACCATAAAAGGTTAGTAGCAAGCCGATTGCTAGGGCAAAGCCAGTTTTGCTCGGCGTATTAAGGCTCGCCACCAAGTTATCTCCAAGGGCCGGAAAATAGCTCATGACACCGTCTAGGAACTGCTGGCGCAAACGGGCATCGTTCGCCGAGAGCCGTTGAATGACGGCGGTAGTCACAATAAGGAGTGGAAAAAGCGACAGAAAACCATAATACGCGAGCAGAGCCGCCTGGTAACCGGCTTCATCATCGCCGTACTTTTTTATCACAGCGTAGGGAAAGGCAAGACTGGTATGTCGCTGTTGAAACGTATCGAACCGTCGCACGAGACGTTCGATACCATTTTCTTTTTTTGGCTGAGACTTCATAGGAGGGTGGTTATTTGGCGGCTTTTGCGACTTCACGAACGGCATTCGCTATTTCGACGACTTTGTTGAGAGGCTTGGCTGCGTGAGCCAGTTTTTCCTGCACAGTCTTCTCGAGGGCAACAACTTTGTTGCGAATAACGATCAAAGCGGTGACGATAGTAGCAATCAGCAGCAACGAAACCGCCATAAAGATAATCCCAATGATATAAAACGACTGTTCCAATCCTGACACGACAAGCTCCTTTGTTATACTGGTACCCCGGGAGGGACTCGAACCCCCAACCTAATGGTTAGAACCCACTTGCTCTATCCGTTGAGCTACCGGGGCTCATGATGGGTAAAACGAACAAGGTGTGGCATACATAGAGTAGTTCTGCATACCAAAGCTCAAACCTATTTTAGCATGAATTTCTGGCATGAAGGCTTATCACCGACACCCGGTAGAGTTGAATTATCCATTGACCCCACCAGACAGCTCTGTAGTGTTTGATGAGAGTCGCCTCCTCTATCTTGTCATCTACCCATAAAAACACCCGCTGTATGCGTATGCAGCCCCCAGCGACGCTCTATTGCACTCAACACACATATACACAAAAGCCAGTATCGTACCATTTGGTATTGTTGGCATAACCACATTGCGGTATATTGAGGGTATGGACGATGCATATTTTGGAAATAAATCATTCTGCATATCACAAAGACGCTACCTCGGTTCAAAAACAAAGCTGCTACATTTTATAGACAGCGTACTACAGAAGGAAAATATACAGTTCAACTCATTTGCCGACATTTTTGCTGGTACCGGGTCAGTGGCAAATCATTTTTACGACCGCTCTCAAATTATTGTAAACGATATCCTCGATTCAAATCACCACGCCTACAATGCTTTTTTTGGCAGTGATGACATCAGGGAAGAAAAACTAAAAGAGCTGCTGAAAGCGTACAACTCCCTAGATATAAAAAAATACGGCGACAATTACTTCTCAAAGAACTTCGCAAACACCTATTTTGACAAAGTAAACTCAAAGAAAATCGGTATTATTCGAGATGACATAGAGAAATTGTTTGAAAAAAAGAGTATTACTTCCAGGGAAAAGTCATATTTACTCACTTCACTTATCTATGCTCTTGATAAAATCGCAAATACTGTCGGACACTATGACGCCTACCGAAAAATAGATATCCCGAAGAAAGAGCTATTTCTCCTGCCGCTGAGTGTAAAGTCTTCAAAGTTCAAAGCTTCGATACATAAATGCGATGCAAACGAACTAGTAAAGCACATAAAAGCCGATGTTGTCTACATTGACCCCCCGTATAATTCTCGGCAATATTCCGATGCGTACCACTTGCTGGAAAACATCGCATCGTGGCAGAAACAAGAGGTGTTTGGTGTTGCCAAGAAAATCAACCGAGACCATATAAAGAGTAAGTACAGTATGAAATCAGCTGGCGTTGCTTTTGGTGAACTTATCGACGGTATCAAGGCGAAATACATCCTCGTTTCCTATAATGATATGGGTGGTTCTGGCAACGCACGTTCTCAATCACGAATCAGCGACCATGAAATACTCTCTGCCCTCAAGCGAAAAGGTGACGTTCAGATATACGAGACTGATTTCAAGCAGTTTACAACTGGCAAATCAAACAAGGATGATCTAAAAGAACGTATTTTTTTATGTAAGGTCAATAGCATACGTACGACACAAAAATCTCTAGTCGCATCCAAGCGAAACCCTATACAAAGAGGTTTTATAAAGTCACCTCTCAACTATACAGGCGGAAAACATAAATTATTGCCGCAGATTACAAAGCTATTCCCTGAAAACATCAATACTTTTTACGATGTGTTTGCTGGGGGCGCAAATGTTGGTATAAATGCCGATGCTCAAAGCATTATCTGCGTCGAAAAAAACAAAAATGTCGTTGACCTTTTACGTTTGATACAGCGCATGAATTTTGATGACCTCAATCAACAAATCGTCGATATCATCGACAGGTTTGGCCTCAGCCAGAGCTACATAAAGGGGTATGATTTCTATGGAGCTGAAAGCTCAGCTGGGCTTGGAAAAGTTAACAAACAAGCATTTCTCCAGTTGCGCGAGGAGTTCAATACATCCAAAAATCGCACAGAATTGTTGCTTATACTAGTGCTCTACTCGTTCAATAATCAGATACGGTTCAACGCAAAGGGGGACTTCAATCTGCCGGTGGGTAAACGTGATTATAACGGTAGCTCAAGGAAAAATGTTGCAGCGTTCAACCAAGCGGCGAACGAAAAAAACATTATATTCAAACAGGCTGACTTCCGAGATGTAGAAGCGATGAAATTGCAAAAAAATGACTTCCTGTATTTCGACCCGCCATATCTACTCGGCATGGCAAGTTATAATGAGTTGGGTGGCTGGACGGAGAAGGACGAGAAAGATTTGTACGCTCTGCTCACTAGGTTACACAAAAAAGATATTCGGTTCGCTCTCTCAAACGTGCTGGAGCATAAGGGCGAAGTGAACCAAATAATGAAGCACTGGGCGAACAAAAACGGCTATCGTGTCAACAAACTTGATTATCACTATAAAAACTCAAACTATCACTCGACGGCAAAGAACAACAAAACAGTGGAGGTGCTGGTTACAAACTACTGACAGGTATGAGAGTATAATGATGGTATGTCAAAAGCGTGGTCGATATCAACCACCGTTCGTAGTCCTCAACGGCTGAGGGCATTTTTGGTTGCACTGCAACCACTCTTCGGCAAAGAATGGAATCGAGATAGTCAGAAAGAGTACCAAAGGCTGCTTATCAAGAATCGCCTGTACGGCTACGGAAGTCAGCAGTTCTATAACGGCCTGTCTCCTGATGTCGTAGCCACTATCAACGATGTCGATGCCGAGATTACTGACACTTTGATCGATCGCATTATTGAAGTAAAAAACTATCAAGATTTCTCGATGCGCGGCCGTCAGTCAATCAATCCGCTCACAAAGTTTGGTTTTGCATATGTTGACAATGGTGTTTTGAAAATCACAGAGCTTGGTCAAAAATTGATAATAAGCGAAAAAGATTCCGGGGATGTGTTCCTGAAGTCGTTTATCAAGTGGCAAATACCCAACCCAGCCAGCAATGACTATAGTGATGATGGAACATACGACGTCGTGCCATTTGTGGCAATGCTCAAACTTATAGATGAGGTCAACAAACTTTGGTCAGAGCGAGGCAATCGGTCGGTCGGTATGAGTAAACGAGAATTCTGCTTATTTGTACCTACGCTTATTAACTACCGTGATATATCCAGATATGCAAATGAGATCGTGAAACTCCGAGAGGCTCAAATAGGTACAACAAAGACTGAAAGAAGGGCAGTATTTGATAGGTATCAGCGCAGCTTTGCTGTCAACTTTCTTGGATCAAGCGCGCAGAAAGAAATAGACACCCATCTGAAGAATCTCCGTGACTATGGTGATAATGCGATACGATATTTCCGTCTCACAAAGTTCATACGCATTCGTGGCAATGGATTTTACATCGACCTGGAGCCCAATCGTCATACGGAGATAGAAGCACTCCTTGAGGCAGCATTTTATAAGTCAAAGGTATTTGTCGACAAAGATGAATACTTGGGCTACATGTCAGATGATACTCAGCCACGTTTGCCGTGGCAAACCAAAGACAAGCTAGCTGAAATAGCATCTGAAGTGTACGATGATGTCCGTAATCTGCAAACAGGTCTCGGTCTGTCGGTTTTTGACATAAAAAATATCGTTGAAATGAATGAGACGGAGCTCAACGACTACATAAGTGCACTAAGAGCCGAGCGAAAATACCTGCAAGAGCAGGATAATCACGTAAAGTCGCAGCCTGTAGAGTCAATTACTGACTACATCGAGCAGCTAGGAACCATCTATACAGCTGAAAATCGACCGTTACGCCTAGAATACCTCTCTACCATGAGCCTGCACGCACTCAACGATGCAAAAGAGATTAAGCCAAATTATCCCGTTGGAGATGACAATGAACCAACATCTACCGCTCCTGGTGGTGTAGCGGATATCGAGTGTTACTACGACGATTTCAGTATGATTTGTGAAGTTACGATGCTCAATGGCCGTGACCAGTGGTATAACGAGGGTCAGCCTGTTATGCGACATCTCCGAAATTTCGAAGCAACAAACCAAAATGCCTATTGTATCTTCATTGCACCGACGATTCATACCGACAGTGCCGAAACGTTTTGGATAGCAAACGTCCATGGCTACAAAGGTGGCAAGCAAAAAATTGCACCAATCACAATCACCCAGTTTATCTCAATCCTGAAGACTCTCAAGTACGTAAGGGAATCTGGCGGACGTTTTACTTGCGATAATCTCCAAAGTCTCGTCAAAGACATTGCCGAAAACGCAGGGCTTTCAGAAAGCTCCGATGTCTGGCTCGCGAACACACAAGGGATTCTCAATAACTGGTCAACAGGGCTCACTAAATGACTCTGCCGGTTTCGCAACTGTAGCTATATTGAACAGAAAATGGCAGGTGCTACGCTCACTGGCACGTGAAGTTGATGAAAAGCTAGTTCGTTTCCCGGGGCGATCGATCCAGATATAACGTTCAAGCGAGGGCGGGATGCTCGTAAGCAACTAGCATTCGGCTACTTTTATTCCTCCGCCAAATATTGCCAACACTGGGTCGAGTGCATTGGTCGCTGTCCCTGCTGTGCTAGTCATCCGTTCTAACGCTGTACGCCAAAACCGTTGGGTTTTGCGTGCGCCCATACCTCACGCTGACCGTCTACTTGGCCATGATCCATGATGATTTCGTAGCTGCCCCATATACAGTAACCACCGTCGGGCAGTTTGGTACCATCGGCACCACAACCATCTTGTGAATACCATACTGCTTTGAAGTGCTCAGTGTCGCCGCTGCCGCCAGGGATATTGCCATTCCACTCGTTTGTCAATGTCGCACCTTTACAAACTTTGTCTGTGAAGGAGGTGTTGCATTCGTCCCATGTCTTGTTCCACTTCATGACTAATTTGTCATTGGCATACGCCCCCATGTATGCGTCGCACTCAGTTTTGGTCATCGATAATTTGCCTTGGCACCAGCTCGATCCTGTGCCTACAAATATCCGCGCCCTGTCGTTGTAACCATACTGGTCAAATCCATTTCGCGTGGTGTTGCTCGCAGCAAATGCCTGTGCCGTCATGCCGACTGCAAGTGCCATAGCAACACTGGCAGCGGCAACCACTGTCCGCCATCGAGTTTGTGACTTTATGGCCCCTTGATAGTGATTGTATGTCATAACACGCCCCCTTATTCTCACTACATATGTTCGTGAGTATACTTACTAGTCTATCATGATGCGTATGATAAATAGGTTAAGGCTGTTTGACATCATCCTGAGATAGATTTACTTGATCAGGAGATATTGCAGTCGGTAGCTTGGCTGATTTTTTTCGTGTGCGGACATACTGCCATACAGCAATTCCCGCGACGATACATCCCAGCAAAATTGCAACGCCAGGAACAATTAACGATTGCTTGGCTGTATCAGTCGAAGACTGAGATGGTGTCGAAGAATTTTTAACCGCTACTGCAGGCGGTGCTATGACCGAAAAAGTTGCCAGCAACTTGTTTTCTGATGTATTGCCAGAAATAGGATCGGTTACTTTTGCCTCAACCCGGTGGTCTCCAGCTTCGAGACCAGATATAACGTATGTCCAAACTCCATCTTTGTCAGCTGTCACTGTGGCAGTACGAGGAGTAGAGTAGATGGTCAGCTCGACTTTGGCGCTTGGGAATGTTTTGCCAGATACGCGAACATCTTTTCCCGCTGGAAACGAAAGTTTTGTATTTGGGTCTGTGGAATACAAAGTGTCGTCAAAGGCAAGTTGCTTGATAGGCTCAGATATAGTTGGCGCGTTAGGATTTACCACTGGCGCTGGTGAGGTTGTGGGAGTGCTTGTTGTCGGCGTTGTTCGAGCAGGCTGACTAGGGGTGGGCGCTGGTTGCGGAGTTGGTGCGCTAGCATAAGACAACGTGATATATTTCTTATCTTTGAGTTTTAGTGTTGTTTCTAAATCATACAGCAGTACGCATGTGTTTGATCCATCTGTACACGCCGTGTTGCCCCAGCTTGTCACGACCCGGCCAGTCGGAGGAGTGACTGTAATCGTAAGTGCGTCGTGCGCAGGAGGGATTGGGCTGGCGGGATTATTAAACACCCACCCGCTCTCATACATACACTCCCCGGGTGTAGCAGACGTGTTACACTGTAATAATCCTTTCGATTCACTGTGTACACTTACCGTCCCACCATTGGCCGTGATAAACACAGTTGGTGGCGGAAGGGTTGCGGCACTAGCAAGCCTCGCCTGTACAAATACCCCCGTCATCGCTGCGATGATCGCAAAAATTGGCATAAATTTTTTCATACTCAATCCTTATATTTATTTTACGTTACTGACCTTAATGTACGCCTGCTCAGCTCTTTTGTAAAATAGGCAGTAAGTCCGGATGACCATTTATCGACGTTCGATACTATCAAAGTGAGTGATAGAGCATCTATAGTCAGCTCATATACTACCCGATCGATCGACGCCCTGCCTGCAGGCGACCGTTTCCATTGTAGTTTCGTCATGGTGGCTCTGTATTCCGAAGCTCGAACCTATTTCGAGCGGAGCTCGTACGCCATCCTCGATGCTTGTGCCAGCAAAATTGGCACGCGTCCAGCCAGAAAAACCGCCTCTTGATTCATTTTGAGATTTCCCCCGCCGTTTTTCTTTTAGTTAAAAGGGACGGATTTTTCTATCGGTTCACCCACCGCAAAAGCGGTGGAGGCGTCGGGGCTTCGCAAGGGCGACCATGGGTCACCGCGCTACGCGCTATTAGCTTATGTGTATTTGAGAATAATATTATTTATCAAATCAGTGCCAAACTCCACGGCTTTGTGTTCACCAATCACAATTCCAGATGGGTGTGCCGCACTATTCCTAATGCCAAGCTTTGTGTCAAGAATTTTTCGCACATCGTTTGAAATAATGCCTGCTGCACGGCATAATTCGATAAACTTATTCTCGGGCAAATCAGAGAAGTCGTCTTTGCTGGCAATCTGCTTCACTTTTTTATCTGGATTTTTCTTTAGTTCCGCATTGAACTCATCAAGCTTATGAGTCAAAATATAGTTTTGCATGTGGTCAATCGAGACTAGCCAAATTAAGACAATGGCTGCTCTATACGCTGCAGCTTGGTAACATTTTAACCCCTCCTCGAGAAACAAACGTTCATCGTTCTCACCTACAGTTTTGACAATTCGCACTAGTTCTTTGTCGAGACTATTCTTTATCGGGGTGTTGGTAAGCATAGCGGAAAGCTCGGTTGCCAATTTACCGTTCAGCTTATAGCCGCCAGTTCTGAGCTTGATATATTTCGCACCTCTGGTACGAGAAGCGTCCGATAGATATTGGGGTAGTCGCTTGTACGTGTGTAAGTCAAGCTCCGCAAGCTGTTCATTAACTGTTTTTGCAGTCACCGAACTGTGACCAGCATAGTTTGTCAAGTAGAAGACAAGGTAGTCAACTTGGCTTCTTGCACTTAAATCATAAAAGCCGTCAATCTTGTTAATAAACTCTTGTAAGCTAAGCTGGGTCTTCACTTATATCTGAGTCCTTTGATGTGTCGCGTCCGAACTTAAGACCATTGTGAGTCAGCTCGAGCTTGCCATGACTCTGTATAAAGAACTTATCACGGGCACGTGCGTTATTAAGCTGTGCCACATGGTTGATAGTATCCCATCCCATTTTCCGATATATGAATTCAAAGTCGGCTGGAGCCACTAGTTCAATTTCAAGAGAATCCTTTAAGAATGCAGCGAGAATTGCGGCCTGTTTTGCTGTACCTTTTTCAAAAGCCCTAGAACGACTCTCAATAAATCTGTTAATCTTGCCGATTAGCTCTTCATTGAAGCTGTCGTCTAGAACAGGGTTCAACTCAACAACCTTACCTGTTGATTTCTTACGAACACTCGGAGTAGTTGCTGTACTTTGTTTGGTTGTTCCAACAGACTTTTTGGATGAACCCACTCTAGTGGCAGGGGATGTCAACAAATCTTTAAGATCTGAAAACTTGCTGTCAACCCACTCCTGATTAGGTGCGGTAATTTCAAAGCTCGATGACCCGTCGTTGAACTTAATAGTATATGTTTCCATTTTAGCTTTCCTTTTCTTTCTCTACCCCGGTAATGGCAATACTTTCAACAAAAGTACCTATTCGCTTTGCGTCTTCCTTAAGAAGCCTTATAGGCAAGCTTATATGCACAAGCTGCCCATCAAGTAGAGGATACGGGTAGAGAATGCGATTCGATGTATTTGCGACTGAAGCCATCGACTGTGGCGTACTTGGTGCTACGGACGGCGTAGAATCCTTTGATTCGGTTGCTGCGATAGACTGACCTTTCTTTATATCTGTCTTTGGGACGCGATTGCGACGTTGCACATCTGGCGTCCACCCCGGCTTATCTAGAAACTGAGTATACCAGTTGACGACCTTGTTAACTCGCGACTTATACACGGTTAAGCTATCGCTACTATATTTCCCCATTGTTAGGTTTGCAAAACGGGACAAATAGTCCTCAACATCTATACTTTTAACCTCTGTTTGCTCCCAGTTGTCACCATCGACAACCTGCACCACCTTGGTAAACGCTATCTTGAGAGGCGAAATAGCCCCTTTAGTCGCCTTACCTTTCTCTATAAGATTATCAAGATACTCAAGAGCATTTTTTGCTTTACCGTCTCCCATCGACATAATACTTCCTCCGTTTCGTATAATAATCTTAGTGTATTACTTATACATGTGTATCGTCAATTATTTGTTAATTGTAGAATTATCAACATAAATAAAACAATACATCCTTATGCTTATGGTCGACTACTGTTCTTGGCGTTAATCTGTGTAAGACCTATTGTTTGGTCTTGAGAAAATTATCCAGGTCTTTCTCGATCTGTTTTGCTATCGCTTCGGCGAACTTTACAGGCACCGCGTTGCAAATCATTTTGTAACCGTTTGCTACATCGGTATATATAAACTCGTAATCATCTGGAAAAGTCTGGATTCGTGCGACTTCGCGCACTGATAAAGGTAATATTATGCAGTTGTCCGACAAGTTGACGTGGTTACTCGATAGCTACTAGACGGCGACATTGAGCGCGAGCTCTACCAAGCCAAACGGGCGGAAATACTTGGATAGAAGAAACGGCTGGAAAAAAAAATAGAGCAAACGACAGTAGGCGTTTTGATATGGGTCGAACCGATGAAAAGATGGATAGAAACCAGCATTTCTATCAGTGAAATCGCAAAAAGTGATGACCTACTCGCCAAAAAGTCGCTGTTACTCGAAATCTTCGGGTCGAACCTACAAATGCGACAAAAAAATGTCGTCATAAATGACGACCAATTTCTAACCTCCCCCCTGAAAAACCGCTGGCAGGCGCTGCGCGCCGCCACCGAAAAAGCAGCCCGACAGGGCGACCGTTGCCGTTTTAGTTCCGAATTGGTGCGGGTGTGGAGAGTCGAACTCCAATCACCAGTTTGGAAAACTGGGATAATAACCGCTATACGACACCCGCATATAACAGGGGGATTATAGCAGATTCTAAAGCTACAATACTATTTTTTTCAAAAAACTCTTTCGTTCTTTCGTTCTTACGTGCGTTCTTACGCGGCGGCGTTGACAGAGCCAGCATGACGGAGTGAAAAATCTGCTATGGTGGCTGCTACGGTCGAAGGACGAAGAAGCCAAGCCAGATGTCCGCCATGGCTCTCGGTAGCAACCGTGGCATTTGACCCCGCCCAATTTGTGAGAGCCTGAACGCTTTCCGATGAGACAAATCGGTCGTCCGTCCTGTTTGAAACGAGGATAGCTGTATTGGGTTGTCTTTTTGGAGGGTGAGCCATAATGGCACTTGCAATAGTCTTTTGAACCGTGAGGATGTGGGGATTTGTCACACCGAGTGCTGCTGAGCCGACGAGATGACTCATAACTTCCATGGTATAGTCCAGAGGATTGCCTCCGTAGAGTTCGGCATAGCTTTGAGCAAGGCCGAGACGGCGCTCATCTGCAGCGCTGGGTGGGAGTAGGCCGGCGTTGATAAGGTTCAAGGATGTGTACGTGCGTGGGTGTGTTTCTGCCAGTTCCATGAGAATGAGAGCCCCAAAAGACAACCCAACATACGTAATGTGCGTTTCTGTAAGTTTAAAATTTTCGATTGCAGTTTGCATATGGGCGTGTTGGGCAGAGGCATAATCGGCCACACTCATACCTAGTTTGGCACGTGGTGGATCACAGGCGACAACATGCATGCCTCTGTGGCGAAGGTGGAGCGCAAGGGGTGAGACTTCAAGCATGGAGGCATGGGCGCCAGGCACTACCATTATAGTCGCTGGAGCGTGACTACGATCGTCTACAATAGGGGCGCCGTGGATATACGGTGTTCTGTCAGGGCATAAACCGATTGCTACATGTGCCATATTTGTGTGTTAGTTACAAGCCTAAACCTACCATAAGGAATTATGATTGTTCAACAGTATATTTATCACACAATATCAAAATCAAGATGTACCTACGGCTCATTAAAGACTTCGATACGGGCGCCGAGGGAATTGAGACGCTCGGCCAGGTCTTCGTAGCCGCGCTGGATAGTGTAGATGTTGCGTAGGGTTGAAACACCGTCGGCGACCAGCATGCCGATGAGCAGTAAGCTTGCGGGTCGAAGGGCAGGCGGACAGAACACATCGGCTCGGTTGAATTTGGTCGGCCCAGTTATGTACACACGGTGTGGGTCAGCGAGTTCGACGTTTGCGCCGATTTTTGTAACTTCTGTGTAGTAGATGGCTCGGTTTTCGTACATCCAGTCATGAATGAGGGTACGGCCCTTGGCTACTGCGGCGATGGGCACAAAGTAGGGAAGATTGTCCGTGTTGACGCCAGGGTATGGTAGGGAGTGGATTTTATCAGTCAGGGCGGTTAGTTCGCCATTGTGCTTGTATATGTGCAGGTCGATGAGCTCGGTTTTGCCGTTTGCCGCGGGATATCGTTCGGTCACGTCAAAAGTCAACCCCATTTTTTTCAGCTTCAGCAGTTCAAGCGTGATGAAAGCAATCGGAACTCTTTCGATCGTTATCTCCGAGTTGGTCGTCACGGCGGCGCTGATGAAAAACATTGCCTCGATAGGATCTTCCGACGGGGCATACGTGACGTTCTTCTTGACATACTTGACTCCACGAACTTTGAGCGTACTGGTGCCAATGCCCTCTATGTGTACGCCAAGCCTCTGAAGGAAAAAGCAGACGTCCTGCACCATGTAGTTGGCGCTTGCAAACTCAATCACTGTTTCTTCTGCTCGACCGGCGGCAGCCATAAGTGCGTTTTCGGTTACGGTATCGCCCATTTCGTAGAGTGCAAACCGGCCGGCAGGCTTGGGAGTAACTGAAACGTGGTAGTTTCCGGATTTGGCTTTGGCTTGTAGGCCAAATTCCTGGAGAGCAAACAGGTGTGGCTCGACCGTGCGCTCACCGAGCTTACAGCCACCAGCAAATGGTATTTTAAAGCTTGAAAACTCGTGCATAAGCGAACCCATCATCATGATGACGGTACGAGTTTTACGAGCGGCTTCCTTGTTTATCTTATCGAGCTGGAGTTCTGGCGGTCGACGTAGCTCGAGGTCGTTGCCATTTGTCCATTTTATCTGCACGCCAATGCTTTCGAGCACTTCCAGTATACGAAAAACTTCCTCTATTCTGGGGAAGTTTTGGAACTTTGTTACACCATGGTTTAGGAGGCTGGCACAGAGGAGCCCGACAGCAGCGTTTTTGCTTGTCTTGAGACGGATACTGCCGCTGAGCTCATGTCCGCCCTCGATCCTGAGGTTTACTGAGCCGCTTCCTAGTGAGATAATCTGCTTGTTCAGTGCCTCGCTCAGACGCCCAAGTGTTTCTATACTCAGGTTTTGTCGTCCTTTTTCGATTCGGTTGATTGCCGACTGACTCGTGCCGAGTCGCTGGGCGAGTTCGGCCTGCGTGAGGCCACGTTCTTGGCGTACACGCGCCACAAAGTCACCAATTCGTTCATTTGTCTGTGTTGTCATAGTGTCATAAGTATACCATGTGTGATATATATAGCTATTTTTATGTTCAGGGCACACTTTTCGTATAAGTCATCTCAGCCCGGCATACACATTTGCCAATCGTACCGCCAAGTGCCGGAGAGGTCGTCTCGAATTAATTTCGAGCGACCGAGGAGGGACAGCGTCCCTCTTATACGAGCCGCTAGGCGAGCTTTAGGGAAGGGAGGAGAGGTCGTCTCGAATTAATTTCGAGCGACCGAGGAGGGACAGCGTCCCTCTTATACGAGCCGCTAGGCGAGCTTTAGGGAAGGGAGGAGAGGTCGTCTCGAATTAATTTCGAGCGACCGAGGAGGGACAGCGTCCCTCCTAAACAACTATGCAGACAAAATTACTATATCCTAGGCGCCACACGAGAGCGTACACTATACATAACGACTAAACGAGGAGGGGTAGTATGGTAGACACCGCAGTTGCTGATTTGATTGCAGCAGAGGAAAAGCGTGAGCACGAGGGGCTCGAACTCATCCCCAGTGAAAACTACGTTTCAAGAGACGTCCTGACGGCAAACGGCAGCATTTTCACCAACAAATACAGCGAAGGTTACCCGCGTCGCCGCTACTATGGCGGTCAGGACTGTACCGATCCGCTCGAAGAACTCGCCATCGAACGTGCCAAAAAACTCTTCAACGCCGACCACGCAAATGTCCAGCCTCACTCCGGCGTCCCAGCAAACGAAGCCGTCTACTACGCGTGGCTAGAGCCGGGCGACACGGTGCTCGGCATGGATCTCGGCCATGGTGGCCACCTCAGTCACGGTAACCCCATGACGCGCTCAGCCCAGATCTACAAGTTCGTTGGCTACAAAGTAAAAGATGTTGAAACGGGTGAGATAGACTACGAAGAACTCCGCGAGCTCGCGCTCACACACAAGCCAAAGATTATTCTGGCTGGTTTCAGCGCCTATCCGGGTGAGCTCGACTATGCCCAGTTTGCGGCCATAGCGAAAGAAGTGGGGCCTGACTGCTTGCTAATGGCAGACATGGCGCACATCGCTGGGCTTATCGTGGCGGGTGAGGCCAAAAATCCCTTCGATTACGGTTTCCACGTCATCACCACGACCACGCATAAAACGTTGCGTGGCCCTCGTGGCGGACTCATTCTCAGCAAGGGCACAGTGGGTAACCCGCTGAAAGCGCCCGAAAAAACCATCGAAAACATCCCAACCCTCATTGACCGTGCCATTTTCCCTGGCACGCAGGGCGGGCCGCACATGCACACCATAGCCGCCAAGGCCGTGGCCTTTGGTGAAGCGCTCAAGCCGGAGTTCAAAACCTACGCCAAACAAGTCGTGAAAAACGCCCATGTCCTCGCCGAAGAACTCAAAAAGCGCAGCTTCAAACTAGTGGCCAATGGCACAAAAAACCATCTTATTCTCGCTGACGTACAAAGAAGTTTTGGCATTGATGGTTCGGTCGCAGAAAAGGCACTCGACAAAGTCGGGCTGAACCTAAACAAAAACTCCATCCCAAACGACCCGCTACCGCCCTTCCGCCCGAGCGGTATTCGCCTCGGCACGCCAGCCATTACGACGCGGGGTCTGAAAGAAGGCGACATGGCAAAGATTGCCGAGTGGATGAAACAAACGCTGGATGCGCGCGAAGATGACAAAAAACTTGCGGCCATCCACGACGAAGTCATTGCCTTCTCTCGTCAGTTCCCGCTCCCGAGCGACACTGGTGCGGAGTGCGCAGACTGCACTGGTTGCAACGACAAAAAAGACGCTCCATGCAAATGCAGTGAAAACCGCCCCAGTAAAAACTGCACATGCGGCAAGATTTGCCCGTGCAACCCCTGTAAATGCTAGTATGTCCGACCGAAACTACTACAAGGCCGCAGTCTTCGTCATTGTGCGTAACACCTCCGGCGAGGTTCTGCTGCAGCGACGTAAAAGCACCGGATACATGGACGGGTACTACGACTTTCCGAGCGGACACCTCGAGCTGGGAGAAACCATGCCGGCCGCTGCGGTGCGTGAATTGTATGAGGAAGTGGGCTTGCAGTGCGCCGAAAAAGATCTTCGGCTCATACATCTCAACCAAAGCATGTTTGGTGATTACTACCTGAACTATATATTTGAGGCAATGACGTGGCAGGGAGAGCCAGTCATCGGTGAACCAGAAAAATGTTCTGCGGTTTGTTTCTACCCACTCGACGAACTTCCAGAGAAATGTACCGTTTCAGTGCGCGACGTCGTCCGAACAGATTTCGGCGAAGCCGTATCCTACTCAGCTATAGACGCAAGAGCGTACGAATCTCTCATGGGCGAGCCCCATACAGCAACTTAGGCGCCCTATAGTAGTGGAGTGCTGCCCTCTGAGAGTGACTGACATTGAAAGGCTGGGGGGACACGAGGAAGTCCTAGGGCTTCAGGGCGCGGTGGGCGATGTCGGGGCGGTACTGCATACCGGCAAAGTAAATGCCACCTTCGCCGATGGCATTACGCGCGGCTTCGGACGCAGCCGCGAGGTTGATGCCTAGGCCGGTCACGAAAAGGACGCGTCCACCAGAGCTTCGTACGACGCCTGAGTCGTCTAGCTTCGTTCCACCGTGGAAGACTGTAACATCTCTGTAATCTTCACCTAGGCCAGCGAGGGTAACGCCAGTGACTGGCGCTTCCGGATAGCCTTCGGCGGCGAGGCAAATGGTGAGTGCACTGCCGTTGAGTGACGTCGGGAGTTTAAAATCCGCAATCTTATGGGTCGCAGTGGCGTACAACATGTCGTATATGTCGACACCATTACCTTGCAGTAGCGGGATGATAACCTCAGTTTCTGGGTCACCAAAACGCGCATTGTACTCTATGACGAGCGGATCACCGCCGAGCTCTTCTGCGAGCATAATACCGATGTACAGTACACCCTCATACGGTGCGCCCTCTGCTGCCATGCCTGCTATGCTTTTCTCTGCGATTGTCGCAATTTTGTCCCACTGGTCGGCCGAAAGCATCCACTCGGGCAGGGGAGCATACACACCCATGCCGCCGGTGTTAGGGCCTTTGTCGCCTGGCAGCAGGCGTTTGTGGTCCTGTGACGCTAGGGGGATGATCTGGTAATGCGTGCCGTCGCTCAGTACAAACACCGAAACTTCGGGACCATGGTTGCGCGCTTGTACCACGAACGTGCTACCATCACCATCAACTGTGCCGCTCACAATCTTTTCTATAGCTTTGTCTGCCTCGCCTTCGCCATCTGGGAGAAAGACGCCTTTGCCACCTGCTAAACCATCGGCCTTTATAACACTTTTTGCAGCCCCACCAAACTCGCGTATGGCCGTTTGGGCTTCTGCTGTCGAATGGACAATATGAGACCGGGGGATAGCTATGTCATGTCGCTGCATAAACTCTGTCGCAAAGGCTTTGCTGCCCTCGAGTCGGGCAGCTGCTTTGCTCGCTCCAAACACGGCAACACCAGTTAGGCGGAGTGCATCGCTCAGGCCGGCGACCAGGGGTGCTTCTGGGCCAATAACAACCAGATCCACCTGCTTGTCTTGGCAGAAGGTTACGGTGCTGGCTTCATCAGAAAGTGCGATGTTTTCGCATTTTTTCTCGTGAGCTGTTCCTGCATTTCCCGGTGAAACGTAGATTTTTTCAACCTTGGGCGACTGGGCAATCCCCCACGCAAGTGCATGTTCCCGCCCGCCGCTACCTATGATGAGTACTGTTGCCATAGTGACCTCCTTTGCTGTGTGCCATTCCGAGCGCAGTCGAGAAATCTCTACTTTCTGTGTTTGAGAGAGATCCTTCGACTCCGCTCAGGATGACATCGGCTTATGTTTTATTTTCCGAAAGATACTCCTTCTGCCCCTCTACGAACGTCATAACATCGGCGGCAATATGGGCTTTTTCGACAGCCTGCACGCGGGCAAAAAGTGTGTCTGGCGTATCGTCTGGCAGTACTGGCACGCGGTGTTCAGCTACGTGAGGGCCAGTGTCGTATTCGGCCGCAACGACGTGGAGGGTTTGACCTCCTTCGGGCATACGCTGTACGAGAGTGAACTCTTGAGTGCCACGACCGTGCGTGCCGATGGTCTGCGGGAGCAAGCCTGGGTGAGTATTGAGCATCCGAGCTTGGTAAACGTTGGTGTAGTGGGGCAGCCATCCATAATCGTCGAGCAAAGTTTGCCCGATTTGTTTCATGTACCCGAGCAGTAGTATCAGGTCGACACGGTGTTCTTTCAGTATAGAGAGCAGTGCGGTCTGTTCTTCTTCGGTTTGTTTACCCCGAACAGCTGGTTGCGCTGCGTTTTGGGTGTGGCTGTGTACGACAGCGGGCACTATGTCGAGCTGAAGTTCGGTGTTCATGTTTTTGACACGCTCCAGCACGTACGCGTCCGGGTTATTTGTGACGATAAGACGCACCTTTAACGGGTACCGTTGAGTACGTATCTCGCGTATAAATGCCTCGGCCGTACTACCGCTACCCGAAGCAAGGATGGCGATGTTTGTAGGTTTCATGCCGTTTTTGGTGGTTCGGGGACGAGTCGGTCATTGATGTTTATATGCGTGATTTCTTTGGCGCGTTTCCCGATGGGGGTGGGGTATATGCCGGTAAAGCACGAGGCCGAAAACACGTGTTCGGGCAAGCCAGTTGCGGCGACCATGCCGTCGTAGCTGAGGAAATAGAGCGTGTCTGCGCCGACATATGCACGGATCTCGGGAACGGTCATTTTAGAAGCAATCAGCTCAGCTTGGGTAGGGGTGTTTATACCGTAGTAATCGGGGTATAGCACGGGAGGAGAGCTGATGAGCAGATGTACTTCGGTGGCACCAGCATCGCGCAGCATCTGAACTGTTTTGCGCATGGTGGTGCCCCGGACTATAGAGTCGTCTACTAGCACCACACGGCGCCCAGCGATGGCGTCGACCAGAGGGTTGAGTTTCATTTTTAGGTCGTGTTCGCGTAGTTCGGCTGTCGGGCGGATGAATGTACGGTGTATGTAGCGGTTTTTGATAAGGTTCATTTCGAATGGTATGCCACTGCTCTCGGCGTAGCCAAGAGCGGCCGGGATAGAAGAGTCGGGCACTGGTATGACCACGTCGGCATCTACCCGACACTCCTCTGCCATGATTCTGCCCAAGTTCATGCGCACTTCGTTGACAGTTTTCCCTAAGATTATGCTGTCCGGGCGCGCAAAGTACACAAACTCAAAGATGTCGAGCTTTTGTTCACCTGGGGCTACCTGTTTTGACTGCACGCCATCTGTTGTGATGATGAGCATTTCACCTGGGGCGATTTCGCGCTCGTGTTTGGCGCCGATGGTGTCGAGCGCACACGTCTCGCTCGCCACCGCGTACGTACCACTGGAGAGTTTACCGAGACTGAGGGGGCGTATGCCGTGGGGGTCACGAAAGGCGACGAGCATGTCTTGGTTCATCGCCACGGCCGAGAACACACCCGTAAAGAGGGGGTAGCAGGCGGCGATAGCATCTGGCAGGTCCAGGCCTTGCTCTAGGTGGCAGGCGATGGCAGCAGCCATCATGCCAGAGTCATTGAGCTTTCGAGTGGAGATGTGGTGCGTTTTGAGAAACGCTTCAAGCTGGGAGGTGTCGGGGATATTGCCATTGTGCGCAAAGGCGAAGTCATGTTTGTCGTCGAGAAATGGTTGGTTGAAACAGTCGTCGGTACCCCCTGAGGTCGAGTAGCGGTTGTGGCCGATAGCGATGTGGCCGGGCAGTTTCGCCAGGTCTTGTTCTCGGTATACTGTCGTCACAAGACCGAAGCCAGTATGGAGTTGTAGGTTCTTGCCATCACTGGTGGCGATACCTGAGCTTTCCTGCCCGCGGTGCTGCAGAGCGCACAGACCGTAAAACGATAAACGCGCTGCTTCCACCTCCGCGCTCGCACCAAACACCCCAAAAACAGCACATTTTTCCCGTAGCTTACTATCTGCTTGTACGCTCGTCACTCCTGATAATCCCTTCTGGGTGAAACACGAATGGGGCAGCCCTACCATGCTCTGCCCGACACTCCCATGTTCTGCATAAATAGTAATGGTTCTACCTAGGCGATTGCAACCAAAGCGAGCATTTCACAACGTCTGCTAGGCTTAAAAATAATGGAGACAGCACATATAAGTCCACATAAGACAGACTCAATACAAACGACCCCCAGCGCGTCCCAGAGTCCTACTCAGCCACTACGACCTGCCGAAATAGAACCGTCACGACCTTTGTCGCGCAGAAAAGTACTCCTCTTTACTGGTCTTATGGGGTTAGTGATAGTAGGTGGGTTTTTTACGTACAAAATGCTTGCGGTCACCCCCGAAAAGGCGTTGTACCAAGCCATTGAAAACCAGCTGTCGACAAAATACATCGGACAACTGTACACAACAGACCTAGGATATATGGTGATTAAGTCTGATACCCATACCGATTTTTCCAATCCTGCCAAACCAAGAACGACGCTGCACGATACCTATAAAGTAGATACAAAGACAATTGCTGAAATACAGAATATCACGACAGGTACGCGAGTTGACTACAGTAAGGCTGTGCGGATTACCTCTGAAGGAAAAGACGAAATCGTGAAAGAAATGTATAAAAAGATGATTGGCAGATGGGTAAAGGTTGAATCTGAAAATGAGGCCAGGTTGGTCGACCCATATGAGTTTGCAAAAAACGTAAACCAGACACAAGACGAATTCCTGGTCGGTAACTATCCGACTGGAGTCCGTAGTGAGTTGCGAGATATGTACAAAAAGTCAAAGGTATTTACCTATGACCAAAAAAAGGTGAAGACTGAACGTGTCGATGGGAAGAGCGCCTTCAAATACGAACTGACGATCAATAAAAAAGCTCTCGCAGAAGTAAATAAGAAGGCAGAAGAAAGCACTGAAGCTACCGTATACCTACAGTGCCGACACGATGCGTAGCACAAAGAAAACGCTGTGGGTAGATAAGTCGTCCAAACGTGTGGTCAAAGTTTTCACAGAATACTCAGGATATAAAATAACTGTTGACATCACCTACCCACAGAACTTTTCGGTAAAAATACCGTCTGACGCCAAAACACTCAGCCAGCTTGGTATTACTCTACCTGCAGCTCAATAGCTTGCGAATCGTCCGCTCTAACGCAATTACTGACAGACCGCAGCGTATGTTTAGCTGTGGTTCCCGGCCCATTATAATTGACGGGGCGCGCAGATTACGGGAGTAGTTCGGGTTCCTGGACGAGTGTAATGCCGAATTTGTTTTCAACAGCAGAGATGATTTGGTCACGGAACGAGAGTACGTCGGCGGTGGAGTGGGCGTGTTCGTTTACGAGGACGAGTGGCTGTGTCGGCCAAGTCGCCATGCCAGTTTGACTGTCATGTACGTCTTTGAACCCGGCTTGTTCGATGAGCCAGGCAGCGGGGATCTTTACTCGCCCGTCGTCAGAAGGCCAGTTGGGGAGGGTGGGATATGCTCCAATAAGCCTCATACATGTGGCACTATCCACGATAGGATTGGCAAAAAACGAGCCACTGTTGGCTATTTCGGCTGGGTCAGGAAGCTTGCTCGTACGTATGGCGATGACAGCATCGCGAATGGTGCGTGGGGTAATAGGCTGAGATGTGGGGTGCTCGGCCAGGTATTTTTCTACAGCGCTGTAGTACGGCGGGAAGGGATTGCTTGCAGTCAGATGAAGCGTGATGGCGGTGATGAAAAAGCGGTCACGGTATTCAGTCTGGAAGTTGCTAGAGCGATACCCAAACCCACACGCTTCTGTCGGTACAGTCGTAAGCTTGCCAGTCGTGCGGTCAAAAACTTCTACGCTGGTTAGGGTTTGCGATATGTCTTGGCCGTACGCTCCCACATTTTGTACGGGTGTTGCGCCAGCCGTGCCTGGGATGAGGCTGAGAGCTTCAATACCAGTGAGCCCCGCGGCGACCGTCCGCCCAACTACGCTGTCCCATATTTCACCAGCGCCGATTGTTACAAAGTGGCTATCGAGCGAGACGTACTCTTCGTAGCCCAAGATTCGGTTTACCATGATGAGCCCCGGGAAGCCCTCATCGCGCCAGACGATGTTGCTGCCACCGCCAATCATACGTACGGGCAGATCTTGAGAAACAGCCCAGTCGTAGGCTTCTCTCAGCTCTTCATGGCTATGAATTTCCGTAAGGTGAGCGGCGCGACCACCGAGTCGCAGAGGTTCTCGGCCAGGGTCTCGATGGCGCTC
>CAZIOX010000013.1:0-29249 GCA_964541145.1 uncultured Candidatus Saccharibacteria bacterium | reverse complement strand
GTGAGTTTCGGATTCATTCCGAAACCACGAGGAGGGGCGCTAGCCCTTCCTCATAAATCCAGCGAAGCGAACAAGCCGCCAGGCAATCTTTAGGGAGGGGTGGAGAGTGAGTTTCGGATTCATTCCGAAACCACGAGGAGGGGCGCTAGCCCTTCCTCATAAATCCAGCGAAGCGAACAAGCCGCCAGGCAATCTTTAGGGAGGGGTGGAGAGTGAGTTTCGGATTCATTCCGAAACCACGAGGAGGGGCGCTAGCCCTTCCTCATACCCCCCGCCATCTCTGGGCGTACCTAGTAAAAAACTAGGGTACATGCTACTATAGCGAGAGGAAGCACAAGCATGTATCACGTTTATCGCCGCGAGCATCGCCATACCAAGGCCCGTCGTAATGGTGTCATTGCGCTTGTCCTGTTACTGATTGCACTAATTATCTATGCCATATACACGCTCAGCGTTACTCCTCGTCAAGACATCCGCAACGCTCCGCCACTGAGCAAACAGTACAACGCCGCAGGCAATAAAAAAATTACCATCGATAAACCCCTCTTTACGCTCGAGCTACCTCAAGGTTGGGTCGAGATCCCAGAAGGCAAAACAGCCGCCGCTCCCACGTATAGCTTTCGGGCACCCCAAGGCCAGTCACAGTATTTCGACATGTACATCGACACCATTCCGGCAACTATGGCGCTCAACCGTGCCATCGTGGTCTCACCACAGGGCAGCGGCGTGAGTTACGATCGCGTATCAGAAAATTGCACCACTTTCACCGATTCTGCCCAAAAAAACCCTTCCACAGGCTATGCACCCGCTCGCTGGCAAGGAGCAGACTTTATCTGTGACATGGGTAACTTTGCCCGGGCTCTTGTGGGCACTGTGTCAACAGAAGGTATCAACCGCGTTACGGTGACAGGTTCAGCTAACGGCCCCCACCAGCTGTTCATTGCGTTCACCGACAATAACATCAATCCCAACTACACCACTCTCTACGATCTACTGGCCAGCTTGAATTTCAAATAGGCCGTAGAACAACCAAAAGGCGAGTAAAAATTACTATATCTAGCGTCTCGCCGCTTGTGCTAGACTCTAGACAGTTTCTCAAAATTTACAAACCAAGCTGGAATGGGGTGAAAATCCTCAACTGTGCCGCAACGGTAATGCGCTGGGTTGTCCTAGCGTAAAGTCCGAAACAGCGTAAAGTCTTCCGAGCAGAAGCGAGCGCATGTTCTTTGTGTGCGTATGTTGCCCTCGGAAGCACCGAGGGTATTTTTATGTCGGGTGCTAGCATACACGAATCCAGAGGGGTATCTCAACAACTAGTTGAAGTACGGTTATTGACCGAGGCGCATGCATTGCTAGCTCATTTGGACGATGAGGCAAACGTACTGGCAAGTGTCGAGGCAGAAATAAAGCAAAACCTACAAACCGCTATGGCCGAAATAAGCATGCCTTACGCGGTCACAACCACCGAACACGCTGTAGAATACATCGATGAACCTACTGGGCCGCCACGGCGGATTATTACGTGGCTGGGTAAAAATGCAGTTACACTGGCAGCTCAAGGGACTGAATTTCATTTTTCTGCACCTGCTCACCAACGGGTCGCCGTTGAGGTCGAGGAGGCCAAGCACACACAGGAAACCCTCCGCGCAGGCGTGGCTCAAGTATTTATTTCACCCAAAATGTCTCGTGCAGATGCCAGCCTTGAGTTAGCGCGGGCTGAGCATTTGGCCGACGATGATTCGGTACGTGTCTCGACTGCTATTGTCGACGCCGCAGGCACGGTGGTCGCCCGAAAGATGCAGTCATTGTTGGTGCGCGATATTCCGCTCGAGGCATGGATAGAAATGCTGCAAGATCCCAAAAACATATTTGGGCGAGCGTTCGATCTGCGCGACACCACCTCTGCTGTGTCTGTTATGGAGCTTTTTAGTCAACTCGATATGCCTGTAGCAGCATTGCCACATGGTCCGGTCTCTATTGTTGAGGCGGTACTACCGTATGTTCGAGATGAGCTCGCCAAACAAAAGGTAGCGCTACAGGTGCATCGTTTCAAGTCAGACCAAGAACTCTACCGGTCTGAAGCCGAACGCGCTGCCAGCGAATGGTACGAGTTCGAGCTGGAACTCGCTCGTAGTCTGAAGAGCGGCGAAGCAACCTACGCGGTGCAGCAGCTTATTGCGTCGCAACAACATGAGTGGGACGCACAAGATTTGACCATCATACAATCTCGTAGCTGCGGAGACATGCGGTATGTCGTGGACGATACGCTTGCAGCAGTACTCGAAAAGCGCAAACGGTTGCTCCTTGGCCGGATTGCAGCAGTTATTACCCACAACGATACCGCAACCGTCAAAATTACCACATCTGAAAAGGCACATATCTTGCAACGGCACGCACAGATCATGCAAGCCGAAACAACCGGCGTTCATATTGCGCACCTCAATCACATGCGCGCCAATCTTGCTCGCCAGCTGGCACGAACCAATATTACAGTAGGAGGGGGTTGTGCTGGTAACATTTCTGGAGCCAACGGCGATAATGATCTGTTCGAACGTACTGATGCTACAGGCGAATCCTTAGGCACAGTATCTTCGGGTGAAAGCAAAGAAGAATGGACGTGGAAGTCTGGCACCTGTCAGGTTAAAACTTGTCCCAGCCCAAAGCCAACAGAGGTGGGGCCTTGTAGTGTTTGCCGGCGCTGTCAGGATGTATTTGACCGAGGGGGTGACCCAACGCTCGCTATATCCTCTCAACGGGGGGCTGTTACAAAAAAGGCCGCTCGACTCACCCTTGCAGAGGTGTTTGGGTTGCAGCCGAAAATTCTCAAAACGGAATTAGCACTAGTCGCCTAGCGTAGTACCATATAGTCATGACTCCTACGCCCGCAAAACAATGTTCGCCTGAACTGTTTTGTGAGGTGTGCGGGTACTATCCGCTGGAGTCGGTACACGGGCACTTTGCCTGTCCCGCGTGCAAAAACATTACAAAGTGCTGCGAAGGCATGCCAATCGCAAAGAATGAAGAATGAAGAATGAAGTGAAAGCCGTATCTGTAAAAAAGCAACCCCCGGTGTATCAGCGACGAGTGGGTATATATAGTGGCACATTTGACCCGGTGCACGCGGGGCATATTGCGTTTGCACTGCAGGCGGTCACCGAAGCAAGACTAGATCAGCTATATTTTCTGCCAGAGCGTCGACCGCGCGGAAAATCGGGTGTAACCCATTATGCGCACCGCGTTGCCATGATCCGTCGTGCCGTCAAGCCGCACCCTCAACTAGAGCTGCTTGAGACAGTCGACAAAAACTTTAGCGTGCATAGTACGCTACCGCGGCTACAAGCCCAGTTCAGAGGGGCTCAACTGGTATTTGTTTGTGGCTCAGATGTAGCGCGGCAGATCGCCGCCTGGAAAGGAGCGGACACGTTTATAGCTGCAGTAGAACTTTGTGTTGGTATTCGTGGCAACGCCTCGCCGCAAAATGGTTCGGACGAAGCCCTTGGTTTGCCAGACTCCTCACTGCGTATTACGGTACTGCAAAGCATATATCCGGCCATGAGTTCGAGTGCGATACGGCAGTCGATTCGTTCAGGGCGTTCTGTTCGAGGGCTCCTACAGAGCGTTCGTGTATATGCCTCTCGGGAATGGCTCTATGTGTAGCTCGGTGGGTTTTTCAGAGGTGTGATATTGCAAAAAATACCACGTGGATTGCTTGACGGTACCACCGCCAGATTGCTATAGTATAAGCACTTTCTGCTGCACCAGCGGTGCAAGAAGAGACAAACATATTTACAAAATCAAACAGAATGCGTTCTTTGTCGTGGGTGCGAGGCCACAGACCAACACGCGTGGAGGGTTCTATGTCTATTCCTATTAAGCTCACTCACGGTACACCGGCTCTAGTTCGCGTGCGGGTTCGACGACCAGGCTGGCAACAGTACATCCACTACTAAGACATAGTATTTTCACGCAGCTCACGAACTGCGCTATGCGCTAGTGAGCACCAAATCATACAACTTGCTTATTTTGCTTTAGCGAGTGCCTCGTCGAGGACTTTGCTGAAACCGGCTATACTAGGTGCGCCACTTGCGTCACTCAAACGAGCACTGTCAACACGCCTGCCGTCTATAAAGAACGAAGGCGTTGACATAGGCTGTTTCATTGCCTTAAAGGCGTCCATGTCGGCATTGATACGGGTATTGACTTTCTCGCTCGCAAAATCAGCCTTAAACTTGGGGATGTTTAGCCCTAGTTGCTCGGCAAACTTAACAAAGTACAGGCTCAGAGGATCCTTGCTCGCTACCCAGCCACTTTGACCTGAACGGTCTTGGTTTTCGTAGAGCAAATCATGCATTTCCCAGAACTTGTTTTGCTCACTGGCGGCCTCTGCAGCACGCGCCCCTGCGAAGGCGTTTGGATGAACTTGTTGCAGCGGCAAATTTCGGAACTGGAACCGTACACGGTCGCTGTAGGCTTTTTTTACTTCTTGTACAACAGGGTAAAAATAGCCGCAGGCCGAACACTGAAAATCTCCATATTCAACCAGTGTAACTTTGCTCCCGAGGTTTCCCGTGTAATGGCTGGTCGTGGCGGTGGTGACAGTAGGTTTATTTTGACTATCCTTGTAGACAATCCCCCCAAAAATCAGCACAATAATCCCAATTATTATCCAAAATCGTTTATCCATAGTAGTCTCCCTCTATATCTGATCTATCCCTATGGTAGCATATTGACTAGCTCAACGCACCCGTTGAAGTGCGGTATACTACCAGTATATGATCCAATTTGTACTGGGGATTATCAGCGGGCTTGTAGCAATCTTTTTTGCGACTCTTTTGCGGGCGTTTGCTCATGTTCCGCTCAAGGAGCTCAAACGCCGGGCACGTTCGCGCGACCAACTGGCTGCTGTACTATATCGCTCCGCCTCATTCGGCTTGAGCGCGCAAGTAGTCTTGGGGGCTTGTGCGCTTCTGGCTTTCTACCTCAGCTTCGTATTGCTCGAACGTGCACTGGGCGCCTGGCTGGCGTTGCCCGTCCTGCTGGTGTTGGGTGGGTTTGGCGTACTGCTCGTGGAGGCCAAAGGAGGCGCCAGCAAAACAGCGCTCTGGCTAGCTGCGCGAGTGTCGCCAGGACTATCTTGGCTGCTCGAACGACTCCAGCCACTGTTCGAGAGCATTTCTCGAGCAATTCGCCGCCTCCGACCCATCCGCGTTCATAGCGGCCTGTATGAAAAAGAAGACCTTGTGCAGTTACTCGAGCGCCAAAGATCCCAGGCAGACAACCGGATTGCGCCAGCCGAAATTGACCTTCTGACTCATGCCCTGAGCTATGGCGACAAGACCGTAGCCGATGCCCTCGTGCCAAAGCGAGTTGTCAAAAGTGTTGCCGTCGGCGAGCCTATAGGCCCAGTTCTCATGGGAGAGCTTCATGCCAGTGGCCATAGCCGCTTCCCGGTGTATGAAGCCAACAAAGACAGCATTGTCGGAGTACTGTATCTACATGACCTCATCGTAATCGAAAAAATAGGTATAGTTCGAGACGTCATGCGTCCGAAGGTGACATACGTGCACGAAGAATTCACGCTCCATCAGACGTTACAGGCATTTATAAAAACTAAACAACACCTGTTTATTGTCGTCAATACTTTCGAGGAATACGTCGGCATCATCACCATCGAAGATGTGCTAGAGCGGGTCATTGGCAAGCTCATAGTCGACGAGTTTGACCACTACGACGACCTCCGCGCCGTCGCTGCGGCCGCTGCCCGTAAAGATCACGTCGCCACAGAAAAATCCCACGCTCCCGAGGTAACAGATTAGCGTAATTCACTGCATTCATACTCCACTGACACCGGGCTAAAAGTATCCATGTTTGCCGATAACCCAGAGGTACAAAAGTGCGACACTGAGCTTCGTCGCCAAAAGCTGAAAGAATATATACATAAAACAGGATTGAAAACTATGGCTTCAAAAAGATTGATTGCAGTTCACCTCACCCCAATTTCCCCCGCTTACCTCAGAAGCAACTAGTCAAAGTCTAAAAACGTCTCTGGTGGACAGTAGAATTTGCATACTCCAGGCATATACAATCTTTGGAAGCAATCTTGTGGCCTCACCAGGGCTTCGAGTACCCAGACGAACGGTATCTATAGCCGCTCACTCTTGTCCGGCAAATGAACATGCTTCTCCGTACCCCCAGGCATACCCACCAGAACGAACCTAACCCCACCCATTTGTAACAAAACTAACGCGATCGCGACAGTTTTGTTACAACTATTTCGGATAGAGACGGAGGCTTTCGTGTACTTCCACGTAGTCTTTTAGGTCGAGTTTTTCGATAGCTTCCAGTAGTGTTTTTCGATGATCAATATCTGTCACCCATATACTGCGCTGTATCATGGTAAAGCCAAGGCTTTTCAGTAGTCTGCGAAGGGCGTCTCGTATATGTGCTTTGGGCTGTGGAATGTCAAAGAGCACTATGAGCCGCGCATTGTTTCCGAGCTTGCGCGCAGCGTATGGCCGGAGTTTGCGCAGACCTTTTTCGGTTAGGGCGGGGACGATATCTTGCGCAATCAAGCCTTGCTGCTTGGCGCGGTAGTAGGTTGCACGCAGGGTCGCCTGTTTGTACCCAGACACTTTTTCTAGCTCAGCAAAAAACAGACCTGGCTTGAAGCTGAGCAAAAAGTTTTCTTGCGTGTACGGCATGAGTCCGCGCAACACAAAAATAAGTGCCGGGTGTTTTTTACTCCGATAATCCAACCGGTAGTCGATTGGTCTCATTGTGGCCATGCCTCGATTGTAACAAAACTGTCGCGATCGCGTTAGTTTTGTTATTAATTCTGGAGAATGAAGGGGAGAGTGGTAGAATGGGGGAGATGAAACGGCGGTTGTACATAGCTGGTGATCTAGACATAAATCCACGGGTCGGCGAGTAGCCTGGCCGGGCTGCTTGCGCGAACGACCCTAAACTAGCCGCTACAATACGATATAGAGGAATACACCATGAGAACACTTGCTACTGAATCTACGAAAAAAGTTGGACAACAGGTTACCGCCATGGGCTGGGTGCAGTCGCGCCGCGACCACGGTGGACTCATATTCATTGACCTGCGCGATCACACTGGTCTTTTGCAGCTCGTCATTAACCCAGAAACTGCAGACGCATTTACTATAGCAGAAGATTTGCGAGATGAATTTGTCGTTGCAGTTGATGGTGTGGTTTTAGAACGGAGTGAACATTTACGCAATCCACATCTGGAAACTGGCGCTGTAGAACTGAAGGTCAGTGGAATTCGTATACTAAATAGGGCGGAAACACTACCCATCCAACCTTTTTCAGAGGCCCAGGCAAACGAAGATCTCCGCTTACGCTACCGTTACCTTGATCTGCGCCGCCCCAAGATGCAACATATGCTCAAGAAGCGAGCCGAGATGTACGGCTTTATTCGTCGTTTTATGGAAGACAACCAGTTTACAGAGGTAACCACGCCAATTTTAGCCAATAGCAGCCCCGAAGGTGCCCGAGACTTTTTGATCCCTGCCCGCCTCCAGCCTGGTAAATTCTATGCTTTGCCTCAGGCGCCTCAGCAGTTTAAACAGTTGCTCATGGTGGGTGGTGTGTCGCGCTATTACCAGCTGGCGGCTTGTTTTCGAGACGAAGACCCGCGGGCCGACCGACTTTACGGCGAGTTTTACCAGCTTGACCTTGAGATGTCCTTCGTCGAGGAGGGTGAAGAGGTGCGCTCCCTCACAGAGCCACTTATACAGCAATTGGTGACCGAATTTGCCGGGAAAAAGCTGCTCAGTGAGGATGTTCCACGGATTACTTACGCCGATGCAATGGAAAAATACGGCTCTGATAAACCGGATCTACGCTACGGCATGGAACTGGTGGAGTTATCTGATACCTTCCAAGGCTCAAGCTTTAGTGTCTTCAAAAACGCCGTGTCTGGTGGTGGGGCAGTGAAGGCCATTTGCGTGAAGGGCGGTGCGAGTTTAAGCCGTAGCCAGATAGACGGTTTCACCGAAATTGCTAAAAGCGAAGGCGCCGGCGGGCTGGCCTACCTTGTGTATAAAGACGGTGCGGTGGTTTCTCCCATTGCCAAATTTATGAATGAAGCGGAACTGTCAGAGGTAAAATCACGATCCGGGGCTGAAGATGGTGATGCCATTTTCTTTGGCGCGGATAAACGCAGTGTGGTAAATAAAGTTTTGGGTCGACTACGGGTTGAGTTCGCGAACCACTTTGAGCTCAAAAATCCGGACGTAGTTGCCCTGGCGTGGATAATTGACTTTCCGTTTTACGAGCTCGACGAAAAAACTGGCAAAATAGACTTTGGTCATAACCCATTTAGTATGCCAAAGGGTGGCCTCGCCGCGCTTGAGGCAGCGAAAACCGATGAACAAAAGCTAGCGATTGTAGCCGACCAGTACGACATGGTTTTGAATGGGCACGAAGCCTGTAGCGGTGGCGTGCGCAACCACAATCCAGATGTGTTGTACAAAGTATTTGGCATGCTTGGGCGCGACGAAGGCTACGTCGAGGAGAAGTTCGGTGCTATGCTTGGCGCATTTAAGTACGGCGCACCGCCGCACGCAGGGTGTGCATATGGGGTTGACCGCATACTTATGGAGCTGATGGGTGAAGACAACATCCGCGAAATCGTCGCCTTCCCCAAAAACGGTAGCGGCCTCGACGTCATGATGAACAGCCCTTCATTTGTCGACGATGCGCAGCTGAGGGATCTTTCCGTTCAGCTCAAGCCAACCAAGTAGGGGCAATGAGGTTACCGAATAAACCGTAGAAACGCTGGACATCGCACGGCAGATTTTCCTTTGGAGTCAAAATAACAATCTCACTTGACCACGTCAAGCCGGAAGCGTACACTTTTGAGCAGAATTTGTGAGGTTTCGCACAAAATGTACGTCGAAATACTAGATTAACTGTAACTTCCAAGGAGAAATATGGCGCTAAAGAGTAAAAACGAATATATCAAGGTGGCGTCACACGAAGGCCGTAAGGGCGAGGTGAAAAAGGTTGTGTTGCTCTACAGCGGCGGACTCGACACTTCCACCATGCTCAAATGGATCCAGGAAGAGTACAAGGCAGAGGTCATCGCGCTGACCATAGACATTGGTCAGCAGGCCGATGACCTAGAGGAGATACGTAACAAGGCGCTTAAACTTGGCGCCCTTAAAGCCATTGTGATAGATGCCAAGGATGAGTTTGCAGAAGAGTACATCGCGAGAGGCATAAAGGCAAACGGTATGTATCAGGGGCGCTACTACCTCAGCACTCCGCTTGGTCGACCACTGCTGGCAAAGTGGGCGGTGAAGATTGCGGCACAAGAAGGGGCGGATGCCATTGCACACGGTGCGACAGGCAAAGGCAACGACCAGGTGCGCATAGAGGGTTCGGCGCTGGCGATGAACCCAGATATTAAGGTCATCGCACCAGTGCGCGAGTGGGGTATGGGCCGAGACGAGCAGCTCGATTACTGCAAAAAGCATGGTATTCCAGTCAAACAGACCAAAGATAAGCCGTACAGCTATGATGACAACATGTGGGGTGTAACTGGTGAGGGTGGAGAGATAGAGAACCCAGCACTTATCCCACCCATGGAAGATATCTTGCAGGTTAGTACGGTGCCGGAAAAAGCGGCTGACAAGTCCGAACTGATACAGCTTGAGTTCGAAAAAGGTCTGCCAGTTGCGGTCGATGGTAAGCAGATGAAACTGGCAGATGTCATTCAGCACCTCAATCAACGTGGGGCGAAACACGGTGTTGGGATTACCCACTTGCTGGAAGACCGTATCATTGGCCTGAAAGTACGCGGGCTGTATGAAGCACCAGCGGCCGAAACCATCATTACCGCACACAAAGCCCTTGAGCGCTACACGAGCACACGGCTCGAAAACGAATTTAAAACTATTGTCGATGAAAAATGGGCGTACCTCTGCTATGGTGCACTGTGGTTTGAGCCGCTTATGGACGACCTCAATGCCTATATAGATAAGGTCAACGACAAAATAACCGGTACAGTCACCGTGCGCCTGTACAAGGGTCACGTTGAGGCTGTCGCAGTCGAGACACCAAACACTGTCTTTGATGAGAAGCTCGCCACCTTTATGGCCGATGGCAACCTTTTCAATCAAAACAGCTCAGCTGGGTTTATCGAGCACTACAGTCTGCAAATGAAACTCGCGCAGACACGGCAGCGTACAGTATTACTTTCGGTCGGCACACGCGCCCACAAACTCAAGCTTTTGCCCGAGATGAAACAGCTTCACAACATGGGCTACCGTATGTATGCCACATACAAAACCTACAAGTTCCTGAAGAGCCATGACATTGAAGCTATCCTCGTCAATAAGATCAGTACCCCAGAACTCAAGCCTAACCTTAGCGATCTGCTTGACGCCCGCCGCTTCGACCTTGTCATTAACATCCCCACCCATGACGAAAAAGAGACAAGCGACAAAGAAAAGGGCGACGGCCAGATAATTCGGGAAAAAACTATCCAGTCAAACATCCCGCTCGTTACTTCGGTTTCGGTTGCCAAGGACACAATTCGCAAAATCGTCCACGCGAGGGTTCGATGAGCAAAAACTGGGCACCTGGTGAGCCAAAACGACGGATATTAGAAAAGGTGCATGCGCGAGGTGGCTGGGTAAATGCGCACGCACACATCGACCGTGCAAACATTCTTAATGACGAAAACTACGCACTGGTAGATGGCGACCTGACGCAAAAGTGGGACTACCCCGACACCTATAAAAAGACAGTAACCGCCGACGAAATTTATGCCAACATGGTGACGGTGACAGAGAGCATGATTGCCCAGGGTGCGCAGGCGTTAGCCTCATTCATAGATGCTGATCCTATAGTAGAAGACAAGGCGATTCAGGCCGCAACTCGGCTCCGCAGAGAATATGGGGAAAAAATCGAGCTACGTTTTGTCAACCAGGTCGTGAAGGGGGTGCTCGAGCCAGAAGCGCGTAAATGGTTTGACATTGGGGCGGAGTTCGTCGATTTCGTAGGAGGGTTGCCCGAAAAAGATAAAGGTCGTGAGGCCGAACATCTCGATGTACTCTTCCAAGCCGGCAAGAAGAATGGCGGTAAACCCCTGCACGTACATGTTGACCAGCTGAACCTGCCCGAACAACGCGACACTGAGTTACTGGTGCAGAAAACAATCGAACATGGCTACGAAGGCAAGGTTGTGGCGGTGCACTGTATATCTGTCGGCGCACAATCCCGTGAGTATCGCCAGCAGCTCTACAAGAAAATGAAAGACGTAGGTATGATAGTGGTGGCATGCCCCTGTGCGTGGATAGATAACAGCTGGGTAGCCGGGCTTGACCATGATGTGATTGGCCCGATCCACAATGCGCTCACACCGGTCAAGGAAATGGTCGAGGCAGGCCTGACTGTGGCGCTCGGCACTGACGGCATACAGGATATCTACAAACCATTTATCGATGGCGACATGTGGACGGAATTGCGTTTCTTGCTCGAAGCAAATCGCCTCTACGATATGAATGTGCTCGCGGACATTGCCACCACAAACGGCCGAAAGGCGCTGTTTTTGGACTAAATGCCTGCGTTGTTAGAAACTACTCCATCTATCACAGAAGCCGCCGTAGAAGATTTTGGAGGCATAAAAGATATGATGGCACACGCTAACCGCTACGCTCTTCATAAAGGCGGCCAAGAGCAGTGGCCGAACACCGAAAGAGTACATAAACAAATACTGCATCATATACAATGGCCTCAAGATGAGTACTGGCTGGCTCGAGACTATGGGGGGATAATTCTTGCGGGTATCGGCGTCGCATATTTAGATGAACGATGGGATAATGAAAAAGCCCTGTACTTCCATAAATTTATGAAAGATCCAAGCTACACAGTGCCTGGCGTGGCAGCTACCTTGCTCGGGCACATAGCGGCACGAGCCGAAGCGCAAAACATTGAACATATTCGATGCGATGCCCAGACAAGCATGCCCGGACTCGTGGGCTATTACATGAATTATTACGGCTTTAGCATTGCAGGCAACTCGGTGTATAAAAGCCTAGGAAATGCCGAGGCAACTTTGCTTGAGATACCGACAGCAACGCTAGCTGCTCGTTGCGCAGAACTAACCACGGCTGCATCTGCTAGGCTTGTTGCATGAACAGTACTGAGATATTTTGGCTTAGAGTGGCACTGTCATTGTCATCGGGGGTGCTTGGCTTATGCTTGTGTCCGTTGTGGCCGAAAAGAAAGGCACAAAGCTCGGTGGGCTGCTGGGCGGCTTACCACACACAGTATTAGTTGCGCTACTGTTTATCGGTATAAATCAGGGCGCAGATTTCGCAGCTCAGTCCGCGGCGTCGACTATTTTGCCCTTCATCATAAACCCATTTTTCTTGTGGATACTAGCCGCCCGCACGCGATACAGATTTATTCCGGCACTGGGCATCGCTAGCTTATTTTGGGTGGGTCTGATACTTATAGTGCGAGAACTTCACCTAACAAATATCTGGGTCAATATTGCCATTTGGCTGGTTGGTATTGCGGCACTAATCTGTAGCTTCAAACGGATATTGCCAGTTAAAAATGCTACTGGTACTGCAGTAAAGTTCACCAAAAGACAATTGGTACTTCGTGCTCTTTTTGCAGGGTCAATTATTGCTATCGCTGTTATTGCAGGCCAATACGGCGGCGCCGTCTTAGGTGGTATATTTGCTGGCTTCCCCGCAGGGTTTCTCTCTACCTTTGTGATTGCATTTTTTGCTCGTGGCATTGAATTTGCTCAATCATTTGCGCGTACCCTCATGCTCAGTGGCGCTATAAATCCGACGATATATGCTATCGCAGTTCATTTTTTGTATCCAAGCATCGGGCTGTGGTGGGGCACATTCATTGCACTTGGCGTTAGTCTCATCTCCATGCAGTATATTGTCGCCCCACTCCTAAGCCGGCTGTATCATTCTAGATAGAAAAGCCACACGGCGTACAATCGTTCAACATCGTTCAACGATTGGTTTCCGCTGAACGATGTTGCATGACCATTAATAAAATGACCATATGGTCATTTTATTAATGGTCATGGGGGGAATCTATACTCAGTACGGGGCATAGCACGGTAACTACATTTGCTACAATGAGCACATGAGAAAAAAGATTGAGGCATGGAAAGGGCATGTGCGGGAACTATCGAGTCGACAGGGCTTTATACATCACGAATGGTTTGTGCGGTGGCATCTTGAGATTGTGGAGCAGATGGCGCTGGAGTTGTGTGACAAGTATCCGGAAGCAGATAAAGAGTTGGTGGAGGTGATGGTCTGGCTGCATGACTACGGAAAAATACTGAACTTTGACGACCAGTACAACGAGACACTTTCGTCTGGGAGGGTGAAGTTAACAGAGATAGGCTTTGCCCAAGATTTTGTAGAGCGAGCTATTTCTGGCATAGCAACGATGGATAAAAAGATGGAACTAGACCTACGCGAGGCGCCGATAGAGGTGCAGATTGTGGCGAGTGCAGACGGTTGTTCGCACATGGTGGGGCCGTTCCTGAGCCTGTATTGGCGCGAGCACCCAGAACTGAGCACAGAAGAGCTTATGGCCGCAAACCGCACCAAACTAGAAAAAGACTGGACGCGTAAAATTACCCTCCCCGAAGCCCGCGCTGCCTTTACCTCGCAGTATGCATTTCTGATGAGCCAGTCAGCCCCTCCTGCAGAGGCTCCTATCACTGTAGGGTAGGCCCTCACCGCCGTTACATTGACCAAAACGAAACTGTCTCAGCCAAGAAAGGCAATAGCTTATTCCGAAGTGGGCAAATCTGCTACAATGTACAAAAAGGATAAGCACTATGCCAAGCCCAAAGCCCCTCGACCCCGAAGAAACGAAAGCAGAAGAACATGTCACCGAGCTCATGGGGCCTGCACAGCCACTCGATGGCAGCAAGCCTCAGGTGCCGTTGGTGACGCTTGACACGCCTGCGGCGTCCGAAGAGATCCCTGTACAAGCAGATGATTTGGAAAAAACAGAAGTGCAGAAAAGCATTGATGACTTCAATGAAGAGCTGCGCGCAAAACTGGCAAGTGCTGAGCCTACTGAAAAGGATCTTGACCTTACTGAACCTCCAACCGATTTTATTGCTAGCGGCACAGCAGACGCCGAACCATCCCTGGATGCCGTTGTAGAGCAGATTCAACATAGCGAAGCCGACACAGTTTTGGCGGCAACAGAGAAAGCGGCTGTCGTCATGAAGCCATCGCTTCTTGAAAAGGCTAAAAACGCTTGGCACAAGTGGTGGGATAACCCCTGGAAGCGATACGGAACACTGGGGTTGTTGCTGGTCATTGTGCTACTTTGTATGTTTGTTCAGAACCTTCGCGCGCTTGCCCTCAACACAGTAGGGGTACGCTCGAGTTTGCAAGTAAATGTCTTTGACGGTGCGACCAATTTGCCACTGCAAAATGCCATAGTCACAGCCGGCAGCGCGACGGGGAAGACGAATACCGAAGGAAAGGTCAGACTAAAGGGGGTTAAGCTCGGTAAACAGGAAGTGGTTATCCATAAATCTGCCTTTGCTTCCACCAAAAAACAGGTGGTGTTTGGGGCGCGTATTGTCAACCTTGGTGACATAACATTACGGCCAGTTGGTACACGTCTGACATATGTTTTTACCGACTATTTATCAGGGAAGCCTATCGCCGATGTTGAGGTTTCGAGCGGAGAGTCGGTCACTAAGTCGCAAAAAACCGGTACAGCCATTCTGACCGTGCCCGCTCAGGTGGAAGCAGAGACAGTGCGTGTCATGAAAAAGGGCTATCGTACAGAGGAAATTAAACGACCCCAGAACGCCAAAGCCACCATTGCCCAAAAGCTTGTTCCGGCCACTCAGGCTGTATATATCTCGAAGGCTAGCGGAAAGTACGATGTCTACAAAACGTATATTGATGGGGCGGGCAAAGGTGTACTTTTGCCCGGTACTGGTCTAGAAAACCAGTCTATTATGGTACTGCCGAGTCCAGATGGGGCAAAAGTAGCTGTTGCCTCGACACGCGATGAAAAGCGTAATTCAGCCGGCTACCTGCTGACGGCCTTGACCCTTGTTGACGTTGCAACTGGCGAGCAGACAAACTTAGAGTATGCAGAGAGTATTAATCTAGTTGGTTGGCGCGATCAAACGCTCGTCTATCTACAGACAGTGGCAGGAGCAAGCGCGGCAAATCCAAGCCGCCAGAAAATTATTGCGTACGATCTTGCGAACAACAAACGCTACCAGCTGGCAGCGGCAAACTATTTTACGGGGCAAGAGCTGGTGGGCGACACCCTGTACTATTTGGTTTCTGCTACCGACCCTTCGACCCAAGAGGCATTTTCCCGAATCAAGCTCGATGGATCGAATAAAAAGGCACTGTTTACAGGGAATGTTTGGTCGTTTTTACGCACGGGGTACACAACTATAAAACTCCAGACTCCTGAAAAATGGTATGAGTACACAATAGGAGCAGCGGCGCCTACCGAAACAAAACCGAGTGAGTACAGTGAGTTCCGCAGATATGTCGATGCGCCAGATGTCAAGACGAGCGTGTGGGTCGACATGAGAGATCAAAAGGGTGTTCTCGTCAAGCGGATGATAGCAGCCGGCACAGAAACCGACCTGACCACGCAGAAAAACATGCTCGCTCCGCTGTACTGGCTCAATAACACGACAGTTGTGTATCGTGTCTCGGGAGCCGCGGAAGTGGCTGACTACGTTGTCAATATCGATGGTGGACAACCAAAGAAGATTGCTGATGTCAGCTTGACGGGCGTGCGCTAGCAAGAAACGTAGGCTCTACCTCACAAATTCTGTACATCACCTGACCCACCGGATACTTTTTTCGCCCTCTGGGCGCGGGCAAACGAAAACGCGCAGACTTTTTTCAACTTTGCTATACATGCAACCCCTCTGGTTGCAAAAAGTGATGGTGGGTCAGGTTTGGCACTCGGCTCATCGGGCAGTACTATAATGGGATGATACCGCTTGATGCGCTGACTCGCCAACGTTTTCTTGAGACACTTTGGGAGCACTATGCTCTGCATGCTCGACACGATTTACCCTGGCGGCAGGCCGAGGCAGACGGATCATTTGACCTGTACAAAATACTCGTAAGCGAAATTATGCTTCAGCAGACTCAGGTTACTCGGGTAGTGCCGAAGTATCATGCATTTTTGAGTGCATTTCCAACAGTTGGTGATCTTGCTCAGGCGCCAATGAGTGCAGTGTTGCGTGCTTGGCAGGGACTTGGGTACAACCGCCGCGCCAAATTTCTCTGGCAAGCGGCTCGGAGCATGTCGGCGCAGGCCGTACCTCCATCTTCGGTGGAAGATCTCGTAGCGCTCCCGGGCGTCGGAACGAACACAGCGGGCGCTATCCTAGCGTACGCCTACAACCAACCAGCAGTGTTTATCGAGACCAATGTCAGGACGGTGTTTTTGGTGCATTTCTTCCCAGATGCCGAAAATGTCTCTGATAACTCCATCCGGGATGTTCTCGTGCAAACGCTTGATCGTGATAACCCCCGGGAGTTTTACTGGGCAATGATGGACTACGGGGCGTACTTGAAGGCTCAGGGCTACCACAATCGTCAGAGTCGGCATTATTCTCGCCAAAGCCATTTTGAAGGCTCGAGGCGACAGTTGCGGGGTGCGGTGGTACGAGAACTGTCGAAGAGGTCTCATTCCTTGCAGGAGCTTGGTCAGCTCTGTCCAGACGAACGTTTGCAGGTAGTCTTGGGTGACTTGCAAACAGAAGGGCTCTTAGTCTTTCAGGACGGTCGCTATACTTTGCGCCAATATGATGAGCCTAGGTAGTTCATGGCTGACAAAACAGTGTACAATGTCTATACAATGACAGAAGAAAACCAGACACTCGCTCAACAACCTAACGCCCAAAGTACTCAGGGCTTGCCGACTCAGCCCTCTCCTGCACCGAGCGGAGTTGTCATGGATGTGGTAGTACCACCCGCTCAACCTACCGCCCAACCACAGCCTGTCGAGGCTGTCAAAGCCTCAGTTTCGCCACCGACAACAACTCCAAATACGGTGCCGACACCTTCTAACGAAACGCCCGTGGAAGCTCCCGAACTAGACGCAGCCGAAGCCCAGGATGTAGTAGCAGAGGCTCCTGCCGAACTCCTAGAACCGACTGCGGCACAATCAAACCCAGAATCTACTCAGACACCACCAGAGGCAGCGTCCCCCCCGGAAGCACAAAAATCTCGAGCGCCACGAACGACTCCAGTAGGCGCAATTATTGCAGCCATCATGGTGTGTATGCTTTTGAGCGTCGGCGTACTGTATCTATATATCCAAAGGTAATCCAGAAGGTGCCACAAACATTTGACAGTCTGGCCGACCCAAAACTTACTGAGCTGCTACGGGCTGGGGCAGTAGGCGTTCTGCCGACCGATACGGTGTATGGTTTGGTCTGTATTGCCAGCAACCAGCAGGCAGTTGAACGGCTCTATCGCCTCAAAAACCGCGTAAGAAAGCCCGGAACATTAATTGCAGCCAGCGTTGAGCAGTTGGAGGCATATGGACTGAATACAACACAACTTGCCCAGGCTCAAGCCTATTGGCCAGGGGCGGTCAGTGTCGAGATAGAGCACACTACAGGCTATTTGCACCAGGGAACAGGACGACAGGCTTTTCGCGTACCAGACGATGAAACAGTGCGCGATCTGTTACGACGAGTTGGCCCGCTTCAGACGACCAGCGCCAACGCACCTGGCCTGCCGACCGCTGCTACTATTGCCGAAGCCGAGGCGTATTTTCAAGATAGCGTAGACTTTTATGTCGATGGCGGCAACAGACAGGGAAGGACGCCGTCGAAAATTATTCAATGCAAAACCACAGGAGCTGTAGAGGTAATTCGTGGCAGCAACGCGCAGGGGTGACCAGCCAGTTTTTGCAAAAAAAAGTAATCGTTGTAGAATATAGACAATGAGTGAAGCATTTCCATCATCACCTGAGTCGACAGACGATACTAACGAAACAGACTCGACAAAGAAAAAAACCAATAAAGCCAGGCGGGTTCCTTTACCGGTAGGGCGTGAGGAAACTGTCGCTCCGCCAAAAGTTGAGCGTCCACTCCTTGAGCGTCTCTTGGGCGATGCCGCTAAGCCCGAGATAGTAAGCGACCAAAAAACTCCGGAACAGCCCACGGTTGAGTTGGCAGAGTCCTCGTCCGCCGAAGCCGAAACGCTCGCCCCTGCCGAAGCTGAACTTGCTCGGGAGCTGTACGAGGGCGAGATTGACCTCCGTACGGTTGGGGCGGTCAGTCCCGAGCGTGATCCAGAAGTAGTGGAGGCCGCGGTAGATTTGGCCGAAGCAGATAGCAGCCTGGGAGCCGTGGAGGAAGATGCTACCGAGCTACCGGTCTCTGGCTTACCTCCGCAACCAACAGATGCTGTACCCGAAACAAGTCCCCACCCTGATCAGCCCGAAGATGATCCAACCACCCCCCTCCCCCCACCGCCTACCGCACGTTCGTCGCAGGCTTCAGGCTCATATCCGGCCGGAGGGAGGAATTTCCCTCCTCCAGGGTCTTCTGGGCGTCCGCCACTTCCCCCTCGCCCGCCAAGTGGTTCTGCTACCACGTCTCCAGCTTCACCTTGGGGACAGGGGCCTGCGCCAGCAGGGGGTTTCAATGTCGCGCCACCGCCCCCGCCGTTCGGGTACAACACTCCCCCACCTCCTCTGCCAGCTCCATCACCAAACCGTTTAGTAGTACCCAACCCAGAAGCCGAAGCCGAAGCATGGCGCAATGGCCGTCGCAGAGGACTGGTAGCAGGGCTGCTACTAGGCGGAGGTATTGAACATATTCGTCACAGTCGTCGCGAAAAGCGCATGACTAAAAAGTTCCAAAAGGAGCAGCTCCAACAGAAAAAACGCGCTGAAAAGCTCGAACAGAGTTTTGAAACTGCCCGGTACGAGCGAATCGCCGAAAAAAAGCATGCTGCAGACGAACAGATCAGAAGTACATATTTTGAACGCCTAACACAAAACGAACAGCAGGCTGTTGCCGAGCGAGCCGAGGGGCGCGTGGTGCACGAAAAACGCGCAACAGGTCTCGCGCTTGAGGCGGAGCGGGCACGTGCCGAGAAAACACGTATCCAGCAGCAAGCCGAAAAGGTGCAGCCAGCCGAGGTCCTCGAAGTACCAAAAGAACATCGAGTTGAACACAGCGCTTGGCATGCAGTTGAGGTCGATAGCCATGGCAAGGCGGTACAGGAAACTTCGTTTGAATACGGCCATGAATATTACAAAGAACGCGCCAAGGAGGTTGCCCCTCAGACAAAACAGCAGGTTGGTGGTGCCGCCGGCGAAGTCGCCCTCGTCGCCGCTGCGCTGAGCGGCAACCCTCAAGCGTCCTTGGCACAATCTTCCTCTACCCCACTACAACAATCTCCTACAGATCAGGCCAAGAGTCCTCCCTCAGCTAATCAGCAATCTCAGACTTCACTCACGCCCCAAAATGTGCTGCAGTCTATCACGACCCCACCAACCACTGCTACCGGCACTCTCGCCTGGGCGCTGGTATTAGTGACGCTACTAGTGCTTCTCGTCATAGTTATCCGCTAGCCCCTCTCCGCATACATTAAGGCGGGACTAGATAATCTCAAATTCGGTTAAAATTGCCGCGTGGTCAGACATAATGTGCTCAGAAACCTCAAAGCGCTTTACCTGCACAAGATTACTTACAAACACATGATCACACGGGATGTTTTCCTGGACGATACCTAGGCTCGTGAGGGTTGAAGAGATGCCATACTCCACCGTCAAACTACGCAGTAAACCATTAAAGACTTGCAGTGCAGGGGCTTGCGGGCGGAGATTCAGGTCGCCAGCAAGTACGATTGGGGTATCTCCGAGCTTGCGAACACGGTTTGCCACAAGTTGCATGGAAGTCTCCGACTGAGTCACTCCCAGAGGATTCTTGTCCCAAAAAGCATGATGGTTGAGAAGGTAGAAGGATTTTCTGCCAGTATCTACCGAAACAAGTTGGGCATTTCGCGTATTGTGGTCAAACCCAAGTTCTTCTGCGTCGGCATGATACGAACCATGGGTAAAAAAGGTTTCTTCTTGCCCGAGTGGGAAAACACTAAAAATTGCATTGCCGTAGTGCACCCTGCGCCCAGACACTTGAAAGCTACAAACAGGTGAAAAATAGACATACGGAAACGATCCTGCACGAGCAATATCTTGGGTAAGGTTGAAGCCTATGCTAGGGAAATCAATCGGCTCATCCGCACTGAATATCTCCTGTGCAGTTATAAAATCTGGCCTTTCAGACACTACGAAAGGAATAATCTGCCGGCTTAGGCGACCTGCCCACGTGTTGAGCTGGAGTAGCTTCATGCAAACCGATCCCTTAGCCACTCGTCGAGGCTACCGCCACCCCCTGCCGTCAGGCACAACACGGTGTCGCCACTGTCGAGATGGGCTTGCAGACGTTGCTGCAAATGGTCGTCTAATATAGCCGGTTCAGCATACGCCTGTATCTGTGAGCGCATGCCTGCTATAAGCTTTGTGGGGGTTAGGTCTTCCAGTGACTCGTCTTCCCGCGCTCGATAGCTTGGCACGACATACAAATGTTTTATGCCCTCGAAGAGAGTAACCAGGTCATTTTTGATAAAATGCTGCCGGATATTGTGTAGACCCTCGTATACGACAACCAAATTTTCTCCCGCTACCTCATGACCAAGCTGGAGTGCGCCGCGAATTTTCTCTGGCGTATGGGCATAGTCACTATGCAGCCCATTGGTTATTTGCTCGAACCGCCGCGAGACGCCAGGGAACTGATCTAGGATCTGCAGCAGCTCATCTACGTTCTTCTGGACGAGTGGCGCCAAAGCATGTGCAACTTGCCAGGCATTACGACGATTAACTTCACCGGCGAGGCGTATTATCTTCATTTTTTCATCGCGATCTGACAAAATGATGTCTTTTTCACTTGGTTTACCGCCAAGTCTGTCGACGTCGCTACGCCACAACACACTCGCGTTCGACTGACGAAGGAACTGTCGGAAGGCTTCGTTGTACGAGTCCTGTGTTGGGTATATGTCTGGATGATCCCAGGCTATGCCAGTAATGATGCTATTGGCTGGATGAAACTGTAAGAAGTTTCGATCAAACTCATCACATTCATACACGAAATACTCTGCGCCAGCTTCGTACGCACCCATCTCCGCGAAACTGCTTTTTGCGGGGAGGATGTATCCTATGGGAATGCCGAGCTGCTTGAGTGTCCAGATGGCCATGGCGGTCGTCGTTGTTTTGCCGTGGGTACCGGCTACGGCGATGAGTTTGAGTTTTTTTTGCGACAAAATCTCATTTAGAACTTCGTCGCGCTTACTCATGCGTATGCCATTTGCTTGGCAAAACTGGAACTCAGGCGCGTCTGGCTGCTCGATAGCTACCGCCGAAGAGTACACATACCAGTCTATGGGTAGGCGAGCGTGAGCGGCCGCTATTGCCTCTGTTGTTTGGCCGATAGTGATGTCGGAAATACCATGCTTCATCAGGTAGTCCACGTACAGGGACTCTTGCTTGTCGGACCCAGACACATCGTAGCCAGCTTGTCTGGCGACCATTGACAGCGGCCCCACACCCGTCCCCCCAATCCCCGAAAAAAATATATGCATAGCCCTAGTATAGTTGCCTGACAGCAAAAGTATCAAACAAAAAGCATTTCTAGAAAGGAGTAGTTTTACTTTTCGGCATTAACCCATATAATCATAACCAAGATGAAAGGTCATAAGGCACAGCGGGCACGTCGATATTTTCGGAAAGTACATCCGTGGTACTTTCTGGTGCTCACGATACTGTTTGGCACCCTGTGTTTGACGCAGCTGAGAAAAAATAATGAAGGTATGATTGTTCGCCGCGCCGCCGTGTACAAGGCCGACAAAGAGGCTGGTGATGTCGAGGGTGCACTTCGTGAGCTCCGTAGTTATGTGTATAGCCATATGAACACCAGTCTCGCGTCTGGCGCAAACGCCATCCATCCACCGATTCAGCTCAAGTACACGTACGAACGTCTCCAGGCGGTGCAACAGGCCAAGCTCGGCGAGTACAACAGTACTCTATATAGCCAGGCGCTCGAAAAATGTCATGAACAGGGTGAGGCTGCCACGGCACAGGATACGATCGGCTGTATACAAAACTACGCTTCTTCTCGAGGAGTAGAGCTTGGTGACATCCCTGATGGGCTGTATAAGTTTGACTTTACTTCTGCCAAATGGTCACCCGATCTGGCAGGATGGAGTATGATTGGGGCGGTTCTGAGCGGCATAAGTTTCGTTTTGACAACGGCATACGTCTGGCTGCTCCGCCTTCGTCACTGAGGCTTCTCATTGCTCCGAGCCTTGGGTATTTGTGAAGGGCAGTAGGCTCAATATCATCTGTACCCCCTCTAGTATTGTGATCGCCACCGGAACTTACATGGAACTCGATTGCGGGTATGCAAAACACGTATACCATAGGATGTTTCGGGAAAAGGCTCTAGTCTAGCGCTGGCCTTGGCAAGTGCAGATGGACACGGCTCGATGGTAGCGTGTACCTAAGAAAAAGCCCCGTATGAACGGGGCTTTTTCTTAGGTGCTGTAGTACCGACTAGGGCTTTTTGGTCGTGGTCGTGTTGGAGGGGGTTGTACTCCCTTGAGCGGAAGGGTTTGAAGTAGGTTGTGTCTGATCGCTGACCTTCGTACAGTCAGGACCATTTGGATTTTGCTTTACGAACTCTTCAATGCTCTTGGCGACTTTACCGTCTTTGTTGAGGTTCTCCCAGAAGGTAACTTGGTCGCGGTTGATGACCATTTGGTCGGTTGGATAGTGAATTTGCTGACAGCCGAGCTTGACAAGTGTGTAGTCACTACTTGCTTGAGTTTGCCCGTTGGCTGCCGCAGTGGTGTTCTGGGTAAGGTAGTAAATCTTGCCAAGAGTAAGGTACTTGCTGTTCAAGTCAGATACCTTGCCGAAATATACCTGACCATTGTTGAGGAACACTGCCTGGTACTTGGTACTATCGACATATTGCGTTTCGTTTGCACCACCCGAAAAGCGCGCAAATGAAATAGCGATCAGCGCGAGCAAAGCAGTTATGCCGAGGAGGGCAACCATGTTTAAGATGTTGAGCCATTTTGGTAGGGTAGTATCCCCGATAATTTTTTTCTCTGGTACTGTTGCATGGCTGGTTGCAGCTGGCGCTGCACTAGCTTGTTCTGCTCGGGCTGCAGGAGCCTGATTTGATTGTCGAAAATCCATCTGTTCCACCTTTAAGATGTTAAATAGTTACAACCATAAGTGTAATACATGGGCTTGGTGGTACGCAAGTCAAAACATGCATATTCTTCCGGCTATTTACCCAAAGGTGTTGACAAACAGATTGTGACCGAGGTATGTTAGGGGTACTAACTTAATGTTATAGAGGGAGACGTACCTATGGGATATACGCACAAGAACTCAAAAGGTGTTACTTACTACTTGAACTCAAAGAAAGTTACGCTTCGCGGTGGCAAAGAGCAGACTATCTACTACTTCTCGAAAGATGATCGTCCAGAAGCTTGTGAGCTACCAGCTGGTTTTACGGTAAATGAAAACCCACGCAACGGTTTCTTGACCGTCAAGCGCGGCTAACCGAAAGCCTGCAAGTGTAAAACGTCCGGGATAACCCCCGGGCGTTTTAGATTTGGTTCGATGACTGAAGTTGGTTAACGCGTGAAAAAATAAAACTCGCTTCTTCCTCGGCGCTATTCAGTACCAAGGATTCATGGCCAAAGCTCGCTATTTGGTGACAGGAGACATACAAACGGCAATTCTTTTATGCTGCCCAGAGCGCACTGGTGACTGTAAGTTTATGCTACAGTAGTGCGTATGAAACAGCCAATTGTAGAGGTCGACAGATTGACAAAAAAATATGATGGCAAAGCTGTCGTAGACGGTATCTCGTTTGAAGTAAAAGAAGGCGAAATCTTTGGCATATTGGGGCCAAATGGCGCAGGGAAGACTACAACGCTCGAAATGCTCGAGACACTTCGGCCGATCGATGACGGCGTCGCGCTTCTAAATGGCCTCAATGTCGCCAAAAACCCAAATGAAGTAAAAGCGCTCATCGGTGTACAGCCGCAGTCACCGTCTTTTGAGGAAAAAACGAAGCTGACAGAATTGCTCGAGTTTTTTGCAGCGGCGTATGGTGAGAAAGTTGACGCTATGAAATTTTTGCGCGACCTTCAGCTGGAGGACAAGGCCAAAAGCTATGTCGAACAGCTTTCGGGTGGGCAGCGGCAAAGGTTTTCCATTGCAGCTGCGCTTGTGCATGGGCCGAAAGTGTTTTTCCTGGACGAACCAACCACGGGGCTTGACCCGCAGGCGCGGCGCAATCTGTGGGATCTTATACATGAGGTTCGCGGTAGAGGTGTGACAGTCATCATGACCACGCACTACATGGACGAAGCCGAGCTGCTCTGCGACCGCGTAGCGGTGATGGACGCTGGGAAAATCATTGCGCTGGACACGCCGAAAAGCCTCATCCAGCAGCTACTAAAGCGCGGCTTCAAGAAAGCCCAGCATGTCGAACAGGCAAATCTCGAAGACGTCTTTATCGACCTGACAGGAAAGGCCCTGAGGGATTAACATGATAGGGAAGAGATATGAGGTAAGAGATAAGAGGCGACTACGGGGAAGTGGAGAACAACTATGAAAAAGGCGTTTTTACCAGTTTTGACCTTTGCAAAAATTGATATACGCCGGCTGTTCCGCGACAAGCTAGCCATATTTTTTACGTTTGTGTTTCCGCTACTGTTTTTATTTGTTTTCGGTGGTATATTTGGCCGGAGCAATAGCAGCGTTAGTTTCAATGTGGCGTTTCTCAACCGTTCTGACACGCAGTTTGCTAAACAGTTTGAGCAAATGGGGCAAAAAGATAAGGTGTTAAAAATAGATTCCCGGGTGAAAACACTTGCCCAAGCCCAGGAAAAAATGAGTCGCGGCGAGCTCGATGCCACCATCATTTTACCTCCCGAATTTGGGCAGGTCGGCGACAAGGGCTATCCAACTGGGCAAGCCCAAGTGCTGTACAACAAGAGTAATGAACAGGGCGGGCAAACACTCGCTTCCATATTGAGTAGTATTTTTGAAGGAATCAACGCCCGGTTTGTGCCGGTGGAGAAACCCTTTACCGTAGCAGCGAAATCTACCGCCAAACAAGGGCTCACGCAGTTTGACTACGTTTTTGCTGGGCTGCTCGGCTTTTCGCTACTGGGCGCTGGCATATTTGGCCCTACGAGCGTATTTCCAAAACTAAAAGAAAAGGGTGTGCTCCGGCGCTACCACACGACGACGCTAAAGGTTTGGCAGTATTTCTTGGGCAACGTTATCTCCAACACCTTTGTGGGGCTGATGTCTATTGCGACCATGTTTGCTGTGGGGCTCACCGTGTTCAACCTGAACATGCGGGGCAACTACCTGGTGCTCGGCTTGCTGGTGTCTTTAGGTGCTATCATGCTGTTCGGGATCGGCCTGGCAGTGGGTGGTTGGGCGAAAAACGAGCGCCAGGCCGCGCCGCTCGCCCAAATCATCACCTTCCCTATGATGTTCCTCTCTGGCAGCTTTTTCCCGCGCTTCCTCATGCCCGAATGGCTACAGGGGGTTACGAACTACTTGCCGCTGACGCCGGTAATTGACGCCGCCCGACTCATCATCACAGAAAACCGCGGGGTTCTTGACCTGCTGCCGCAGTTCGGCATAATCCTCGGTTGGACGGCAGTGGTTTACCTCCTCGCCTTCCGCTTCTTCCGCTGGGAGTAAGCGTGTGCAGGTTTGCATTTTTTAGGCAGCAGCGCCTATACTGAAACCTATGCCCCAGAAACAGAAAACACCAAAGCCGCTTACTCGTCATAAGCCTGTCAAAAAGAAAACACCCCCAGCATCCTCTCTCTCAAAGCTGCACTGGAACTGGAAAGTACTAAAGCAGACACTCCTCATAATCTTAGGACTAGGCATACTATTTCTCATAGCCCTAAACCGCTACCACGCCCACCAAACACACCTAGCCCAACAGGCACAACTCACTCGCCTTAACGCCGCCTCTACTGACCTCAAAAAAGTCTACGACCAACTGCTCACCACCCTCCCAAACATCCGAGAGCATAGCTTTGAGAAGTCCTGCGGAAGAGCTAGTGACACTCTTGAGAATGGCATTATTACGTGCGGGGCGTATGCTAGCGTCATAATAGATACTATGAGTAACGATGGCTCAGTTACTATATTCAATACGGTTCTTCAAAAACTTAACAGTAATAATTTTAAGACAGACAGGAATGTCCGTTCTAACAAAGACTTTTTTGAAAGCCTACTATATACACAGAAACTAAAGTCAAGAAGCTTAGTCCCATGTTCCCTTGATACGCAATTTTACTATGACAAAAGCACGTTCTTGAAACATTATAATACTAGGTATGCAGGGGATTATAGTAGTAGGATTTTATGGATTAGCATGTATTGCAGAGACACATCACACTTATTTCTAAAGGGCTATGAGCATAGAGCTTAGGCTTCCTACGGCTCTTATCCTCGCCTTCCGCTTCTTCCGCTGGGAGTAAGCGTGTGCAGGTTTGCATTTTTTAGGCAGCAGCGCCTATACTGAAACCTATGCCCCAGAAACAGAAAACACCAAAGCCGCTTACTCGTCATAAGCCTGTCAAAAAGAAAACACCCCCAGCATCCTCTCTCTCAAAGCTGCACTGGAACTGGAAAGTACTAAAGCAGACACTCCTCATAATCTTAGGACTAGGCATACTATTTCTCATAGCCCTAAACCGCTACCACGCCCACCAAACACACCTAGCCCAACAGGCACAACTCACTCGCCTTAACGCCGCCTCTACTGACCTCAAAAAAGTCTACGACCAACTGCTCACCACCCTCCCAAACATCCGAGAGCATAGCTTTGAGAAGTCCTGCGGAAGAGCTAGTGACACTCTTGAGAATGGCATTATTACGTGCGGGGCGTATGGGTACTTGCTAGCCGATCAGTTCAATACTGAATTTCAGGATGCTGATGTAAAGAAAATCGAGGATATTTTTAGTGATAATAAATCATTTAGGCCAAAGAAATCTGGTGGAGCAGAGCAAGATCCTATCTATGGGTACACCACATATTACGCGACTTATGTACATTCGCAGATTCAGTGCGGCTTCTATGTTGAGATTAGCGTGAATAACGCTCAGTACGATAAGGGCCATCATACCCAAACACAATATACGGGGAGCATAAGAGGTGTCCACTTGGCGTGCGATGACGCAGCAGAACACTTCCTCCCCGGCTACACAGTAGAAAAATAACTGAAGACAATCCGTAATCATTCATTAATAAATCTAACCCAAGCTATTTCTGAGTTCTGTTAGTAAAGATCTAATTTCAGCCAGTAGTTTAACTGGATTTAATTTTATGTACTGTAATCTTAGCATATCTTTTTGTTGGTCAGATATGTGTTCACTGTCTAGTATTCTTTGGTATGTCACGCTCCCACTAAACTGGACACATTGTCTTAGACTCACGTGAGATAAACTATTGGCAATAAATTAGTACAATGTAACCAAGAATAAGATTGGAGTGTTTTGTTATGTCTGGATTTCGACGAATAGATCCTGTCGTTAAGGAACAAATAGTAAAGAGCATTAAAGATGAAGGTATGAGTGTGACAGATGCTGCTAACAAGTATGCTGTGAGCAGTAAGACTATCTACAGCTGGCTTCGAGTTGGTGTCGTTGACTCAGACAAGAACCTCGTCTTAGAGCTCAATCGTTTACGTAAAGAGAATGAGCAGCTCTACAAACTACTGGGTCGGGCTACAGCAGAGCTCAATCGCCCAAAATTCTAGCCATCCTGTCGGAGGTCGACTCAGGATGGCGCAGGCACTTTCTAACCATCCTTGGTGTGTCTAAAAGTAGTCACTACGCACCACCAACCAAACAATCGCAGCGGGATGCGGCAGCAGTCGAACAGCTTAGAGCTGTTCATGCTGACCATCCACTGTATGGCGTACGACGCTTCCAAGATGAGCTGGGCTGGAGTGCTAACAAGGCAAGACGCATTCGCACCCTTGCTGGTGTGGTGATCAACAGACCAAGTAAAAAGCGTCAAACAAACAAAGGAGCGAAACCAGAAGTTAGCGCGCCACCCAATGCCCTCAAGCAGTATGCTGTATTCAAAGATGAGCATAGACCACAAGACGGCATGGATTACTCTGGCATGGTCGAGTCTGGTGGCTGGGTGCAGGATTTTACGTATATCTGGTTCATGAAACAGTGGCACTATGTAGCGCTTGTCGTAAACCTTAAGACTCGTCAGATCCTTGGCTGGAAGCTTGGTCTGAACCACACCAGTGAACTGACGTTTGCAGCACTACTTGATGCCCTGAGCAAATATCCGGCTCCAACCATCCTTCATAGCGATCAAGGGAGTGAATACTTAAGCTACAAACATCAGCTTCTGTGTCAAAGGTTAGAGATCGTGTTGAGCTGTAGTGCAAAAGGTAGCCCTTGGCAAAATGGCTTCATGGAACGATTGGTCGGTACACTTAAAGCTGAACTACCACCGCTGAGCACATTAAGAAGTCTAGGTGAGCTACATGAAGCGGTAGCTCTCACTATCCACTACTACAACCATAAACGAATTCACACTGCACTACATATGAGCCCAGCATCTTACGCTGCTCGGCTCACCCAAGAACAAAACAGGGAGCAACATGATGACTTAAAAGTGAAAGACAGGGTGTCCGGTATTTTGGTAGCTTGACACGTATGGTGCTTGGGTTAGATTTTTTGTGAGTGATATCGCAATCTTGAATCAGCGTTGGCACTAGAGTACATTACGACGATAAAAGAATTATGTGTCAGGCTCCCCCTATACTGAGCGTACTATGAGATGAGGTTTATGAGCCATGCGGGTAGATGCCGGGTTGCATAGCATAACCCATACCACCTATACTGAAACCTATGCCGAGACAACCAAAAAAAAGTTCAGCCGCCCGAAAAACTACTAAACATACAGCCTTGGTCGCACCACGAGTTACCCAACCTAAGTCTCATTGGAAGCAGCTACATCTAGCCTTGTTCATTACGTTAGTCATCGGCGCAAGTACGGCACTAGCCCTAAACCGCTACCACGCCCACCAAACACACCTAGCCCAACAGGCACAACT
>CAZIOX010000012.1:0-30219 GCA_964541145.1 uncultured Candidatus Saccharibacteria bacterium | reverse complement strand
TAGTTCACATAGACGATGCTGTTTGGCACCTCGATGTCGGCTCATCTCATCCTGGGGCTGGAGCAGGTCCCAAGGGTCCGGCTGTTCGCCGGTTAAAGAGGTACGTGAGCTGGGTTCAGAACGTCGTGAGACAGTTCGGTTTATATCCGCTGTGGACGCAAGGAAATTTGAGAGGATCTACCCCTAGTACGAGAGGACCGGGGCGGACGCACCGCTGGTGTATCAGTTGTTCTACCAAGGGCATTGCTGAGTAGCTATCGTGCGGAATAGATAAGCGCTGAAAGCATATTAAGCGCGAAACTAGCCTCAAGATTAGATTTCCCTATGGAGACCCCAGAAAGACTATCTGGTTGATAGGCGCAAGGTGTAAGCACGGTAACGTGTGTAGCCGAAGCGTACTAATAGGTCCATCGACTTTTTACGACCTATGAACTATGGGCATTTTTGTGCATGGTTCATAGGCAAAAGAGTGCATTGACTAGTTATTGGTGTGGTTTTACCATACTAGTAGCAACGTTTGTCATAAAAACATTGCTTTGTTCTTTTCTACCCGTCTAATTTGTAATGGACATCGACATCTGGCGCCAATTGGCGCAGAGATAAGAGATAAGAAGTAAGAGATCAGAGTGTTTGTCGACAACTTAGTTGTCGTTACAAAAGCTCGGCATAGCCGACGCAAAATAACTCTTGACTCATAACTCTTGACTCATAACTCTGTGCCGCGAAACGTGGCACATAGTCGGTGCCCATAGCGAGAGGGAAATACCTGTTCCCATACCGAACACAGTAGTCAAGCCTCTCAGCGGTTACAATACTTGGGTCTTCTAGCCCTGGGAAAATAGCACGGTGCCGTTTTATGAAAAAGCCTCACGAAAGTGAGGCTTTTTCTTTTGCCCAATCTTGGGCAAAAAACGGCGCCGTGCTATTTTCCCAGCATTAGCACCCGACTTGCCGTAGGGTTGTCGATATACTGACAAACGTTCCTTGTCTAAGAAGAGGAGTTGAAGTCCTTCTTGACAGACTCTGGCGATCTGGCTGTTGCATAAGCAAAGGATGGGCTACATGTTGTGAAAAATAAATTTAACAGATTGAAAATTATAAAAATTGAGTTGTATATTTTACCTCAATATCGTTACTCCAGCATTGACCTACTCCTTACAAACCCCTATGATGAGGGAGTATAGCTCTAAAGACTGACTAGAGTGCTACAAATAAAAAATAAAACAAAAATAAAGGAGATTACGCATATGCGTAAGAAATTAAGTATGCTGGTCGTAGGACTTGCAGCTGCCGCGGTTCTCGCACCATCAGCAGCGTTTGCGGCCCTCACACCAAGCTTGTCACAGGTTATTAATGCAGGCACGCTCTCTGTCGACATTGTCGACGGTAGCAATGCAACGATTGCAAATCCATCTGTTGCCTTTGGCGCAACGACGTTTGATTTCGCATGTCAAACAACCACAGCAACCCTGGGAACGGCTACCCAAAAACTGCAAGTCAAGAACCCCAAGAAATCGGGTGTGAAGATAGAAATCAACGCCACAACCCCTGGCAACTCATGGTCAGACGGCGGCACAAATAGCTATAAATATAATGACGCCACTAATGCAGGTTGTGACTTCGGTCAAATGACTATAAGTGGAGGTACGTTTACGAAAACTGCTGGTTCGGGCAACCCAACGTACACCATGCCTGTCGGTGCGTTTACCGGAACTGCTTCAGTGACGCTGCTGAGCAACACGGGTAACGTTGCGTACAATGCAGACCTTACGGCCTACACGCTAAGCCAGAAGATCCCTGCTGAGCAGGCTGACGGTACATATAGTCTTCCAATGACCGTTACCTACATACAGCAGTAGAACGTTCGCTGTACCAGATTGCGTACGTATAGTGCACAGTCTGGTACAGAACCATGAAAAACTGTCGAAATGCTCTAGCGCAGAAAAGCGAAAGCATGATACAGTATACGCAAGATGAAGCAATGCTTGCGAGGGGTGACACGAATGGTTTTTGCGGTGGTGTATATCGCGGTAGCTTTCGGGTCGGCAGCACGGGCTCAGAGTACCTCAATCGGCGTAACCCCCGCGTACCCCCTACCGGACAACCCGAGAACATCAACTATTTTCATCCATACCATTAAGCCGGGTGAGAGCGCTACAGATGGTGTGCTGGTTATAAACAACACAAAAGAAACCCGCACGGTGAACCTTGGTGTTGTAGACTCGTCTGCCTCTGTAGACGGGTCTTTTTCATGTAAACAAAATAATGAAAAACAGACAAAAGTAGGTACCTGGATTATACTCGAAAAAAAGAGTATCGAGCTTGACCCTGGCACAAACGAGATCGTAAAGTTTTCTATTGCCGTTCCAAAAGACGCTGGTCCGGGCGAACATGGCGGTTGCATAACTGCTCAGGACACAAAGAGCTACGGAGCTACAAAAGGGTCAGGTGTACTGCTTGGTTTTAGAAGTGCAGTAAGGGTGGCCGTAACGGTACCGGGTACCATTGTGAAAAAGCTCTCCATCATCAGGATCGAGACAAAACGGTTACCAGACGGAAACTACAGCGTCTCAACGGTAGCAAAGAACGAAGGCAATGTTTCGCTCGACGTGCAGACCCGTGCTCAGTTGACGAGTATATTTGACCAGCAAAGCTCCCTAAAGGATGAGGCAAAATATCCGATTATGCCGGGCGCAACTATGGGCTGGCCATACGTGTTTGAGCGACCATTTTGGGGTGGTTTTTACATGGCTCGTGCCTCGATCAGCTACAACGCCAACCCGGCAGATGGACTGGGTGAGCATGTTGGGGATGTGAAAAAAGCACGTGCCGAGAGTGGCTACTTCTTTATGGTTCCGGCACCAAAGGCATTGGTAGTCTATGGTTGCGTGCTTCTAGCTCCAATAGCGTATCTTATCTGGCGTCGGCGGAGGCAGTCTGGACATGTCCGGGCGCGACGGAACTGGCAGACGTACACGGTGAAGCCTGGAGATACTCTGACAGGCTTGGCCAGTGCTCGAAGCGTTCGCTGGAAGAAGCTTGCCCGGGTCAACCGTCTTAGGGCGCCTTACCTACTTACCACCGGGCAGGAGATCCTGGTACCAGCTACAATGGTCAAGCGAGATTGGGATACGCCGGTACCGCAGTCGACTTCAGCGAAACGAAGCATTGCCCAGGGTATGGAACATGTAGACGACTTTGCACGTGAGGAGTATCGCCAGGATGAATCCTTTAAGCCGGAAGCCCGGTGGCAGGAACCCACCCGCGCGTCAAATAAAGTTATTTATGCACCTCGTCCGACGAATCCGTCTCGGCGAAAGGGGTCGGCTACAAAGTCGGGTGGTTATAGCTGGGCGAATCCAGGATCTGCTTGGGCACCACGGGTTGTCAGCGAAGAAGAGCTGGAGCAGATTATCGAAAAGAAGGCTGCAGAGAAAAAAGCGCGTTCATCGGACGGGCAACGATCTAGCAAAAAACAACAGGCAGGGTAGATGGTACGGGGCAGGACACTACTACTTGTGGTTGGGGTAATCGCTAGCCTCCTACTGCTCCTATTACCCTCAGAGCGCGCGTTTGCCGTTGCGAAACTCGTGCAGGTGCAGTCAGCGGCTGCGAATGGTACAACTATATCGGCGACATACAGCCCAGCCGCGAAAACGAATCACTTACTGGTCATTGTGTGCGCCTCCCGTACCGTTACTCCCTTTACAACACCTACTGGTTTTACAGTGGCAAAATCTGAGCTGACAACTGCGCCCGTTCAGGCGATATACTACAAAGTCGCGACTGGAGGTGAGACGACAGTTTCATGTAGGAGTACGGGTACCTCTCGAAAAGGGATTCAGATATACGAGTATTCAGGAACGCTTACGAGCACTCCCCTCGAAACAGTCAACGCGGCAACTTCGAGGGGGACATCTACTACTGCGTCGTCTGGAGCGCTTACTACAACGAGCCCAAAGGCTTTGGTCGTAGCGGCCATAGTAGCACAGTCTTCAGGAACAGGTGTTACGGCTTGGTCAAACTCATTCACGGAGCGGGCAGACTTTACGAGTACGGCACGATTTGGGGGAGCAGATCGATACACCACGACATCGGGAAGCTATACGACAGCTGCTACTATGACAGTTTCCTCAACATGGCGCGGACAAATTGCTGCATTTAAGCTTTTACCTGAAACACTTTCGGGCGACATTGTAAACGCTTCAAATGTCAGTGTTACCAACCCAGCGGCGGCATTTGCTGCTCGTACCTTTGACTTCAATTGCCAAGCGAGCACCGCTACCCTTGGGGTGGCTGCACAACAGATACGAGTCGTAAACACGACAGCAAATGCTGCCTGGACACTCTCGATCGCACCCACAAATGGACCCACGGCAGTCTGGTCAGACGGGGGAACAAATACCTACGATGTCAACGACCCAACCGGAGCGGGCTGTAGTGATGGAGTAGACCCCGATGCAGTTGCAGGGCGACTGACAGTTGACCCTTCTGTAGCAACCGTCACTCCTGATGCGAGCTGTAGCGCAACTGGTATAACCAAGGGTACGCAGACTGCTTTTGAGCAAGGTGTCGCAGACTCAATACCGCTTGTCATAGGTACTGCCTCCTCAGAAATAAACTGCACGTGGAACATTACAGGGGTAGCGCTCTCTCAACAAATCCCAGCCGAAGCTGCTCCCGCTTCCTATAGCCTCGGGCTAACTATTACACTTGCAGCAAACTAGAACAAAGTATTGCAAATTGTGCACTTTTGGTGTATAATGTTAAAAGGTTTAGAAAAACAAACATGAAAAAAACTATTTTAATTGGTACCTATCTCGTTGCATGCTTTGCTTTTGGCAGTAGTTCGGTGCTAGCACTTGGTGCGCAGTTCTCACAGACTATCAAGCCTGTTGAGTGTGTCATGACGCAAGTCCAGAACGGAACAGGCAGTAGCTTAACAGTTGACAGTCAGTGCGGACAGTCTCCAACTCCGGTGGAAAATGCTACCCAAAACCCATCGGTGCCCATCAGCTATGCGCCAAAAGTCACCATCGATCACGCCGTTCCTGCGGCGACGTTTGGTGGCCTTCCTCAAGACAATACTCCACCGGTATCATCTTCGACCCTCTCTGAGAGCTTATATCTCAACAGTCTCAAAACGATATTTGCTACAAGAGGTGCACTTTTGCTTACCCGTGAAGGCGTAACCTATACCTTTCGTTTGCCACAAGACTATGGCGTGCTTGCTGCCCGCACGCTACACATCTTAACAGTCAATACAGGAGGTATGCTCGTTCGTCTCGCGCCTGATGGTGGTGATGTCTGGCTCCCAGTTGGTGAACCTGTGGAGCTGAACTTGGCCTATGACAGTAGGCTGGACCTACGACTCGCAGTCTATGATGTTTCGGAAGATGGTAGTGCTGCGCTACGTGTCACCCTATACCCGCAACCCCGTCTCAATGACTCCGTACAGGATATTCAGCTACTATTAAATGTGTTGTGTGGTGTGCTGGGGGTGGCGGCGGTTGGCCTTCGTGTACGCTACCGTCGACGGCACCCAGTCATGACCAACACCTGGCATAACCATTTCTATGCGATGTAGACGATTGTTTAATCATATCGTTGACATAAGCAACATAGTGTGATACTATAAGCGACAGTTCGAAAGGATAAGAGGGTTTCATCTGCTGTGAGGGCAGTTGAAGCCCTTTTCTTTTGAAGTAGATAAGCTAAAACACTTAGGAGGTGTTATCATGGCTGGAACAAAAGCAGGCGGCATGGCCGCGGCAGCAACCAACAAAAAGAAATATGGCAGCGACTTTTATGCAAAGATCGGTGCAAAGGGTGGCAAAAACGGCAAAACTGGTGGCTTTGCAGCTGGTGAAGCTGGCCGTGAACGTGCTCGTGTGTACGGTGCCATTGGTGGGCGTATCTCTCGCCGCACTAAAAAAGCAGCGTAGTACCTGTACTGTATACTAAAGAAAAGCTCTGCTATGTGGCAGAGCTTTTCTTTTTGCTACAGGCGCTACGTGACGTGTTGTTTTATTGTCTCTATACGAGCAGGCTCAAGCGCAGCCGAGATTCGTTTTTAGGCGGCGTGAGCGTGTTTGCGACGGTACGGTCTACAGAGACGGGAACGGGTGACGCGCCAGGAAGTGTTGCAGTTGTGACAACGATAAGTCGAGCGGGTGGTCTGTAGGCAGCGGGCGGAGCAAGTAGGGCAGGTTGCGCGCGTGTGAAGCCAGTCGCGGTAACTATCGAGGCAGTCTTGGACATACTCTTCATCGAGAACAATACCATAGTTCTCTGCTAGTAGGTGGGCTTTTTCCCAGGCGGCCGCTTCCATTTGGAGGAGCTCGATGTCGCTTTCGTAGTCGTTGTGGTCGAGCAGTGCATGACCGAGCTCATGGAGCACAGACCATTGGGCAGTTGCGTCTTCGATGGACGCTGACATGTAGGAGACATTGCGCTTACCGCCGTGCCATGCGAAACGCTTTCCAGCTACAAAACTCAGGTCGGGATTATCTCGTTCGAGTAGCGCGATGAGGGCGGGAAGGCTAAGCGTACTTTTGGCGGGCATAGTCATAACATCCGTATACCACGGCCTCATCAGGTCGTTGCGCCCCTACGATGGGAGGTACATGGAACATGGGAGTTTCGTATTTTTTCATGTCGGCAAGCAGGGCACCATGGAATTTATCGATATAATGGCCGGCCCCCCCTCCAATAACGATAATTTCTGGTTCTAAAATGGCAATTAGCTCGATCAAACCGGGGGTGAAGGTACGAACGATCTCTGCCCAAGTAGCTGGGTCATCTATTTCTGAGGCCATTTTGCCGTATTTGCGCACGATGGCGCTGCCTGACCCAAAATCTTCCCAGGGAGTGAGTTTGCCATGATGCTCAAGGAGCATGGTGCGCCCACCACCGTCACCAATATTTGGGTCAATCTGCTGGTTTACGGTAAGGCCAATGCCTATCCCGGTGCTAATGGTGACGTAGAGCACACGAGAATACTTGTCTTTGAGGAGCATGGCTTCGCTAAGTCCAGCGAGCTTGGCGTCGTTTTCGAAACGCATAGGACAGCGAGTCATTTTTTCGACATCAGTTACGATCGGTAGGTTCTGCCACGTTTGTCGGTTGCCGAGCTGCTTGATCATGCCACGATTTCGATCAAGTGACCCTGGTGCGGCGACCGTACCGGCTCGGAACTCCTGGGTTTTGAGGGCACGAATGGTTTGTTCGAGTGTAGCTAAAAATTCTTCATATGTTTCGGGAGTAGGAAATTTCGTTGATTCTATGATGACACCTTTTTCGTCTAAGGCTGCCACGAGTGTTTTCGTGCCTCCAATATCGATAGCCAGATACATGTTTTACCCCTCCATTTTTATGTTTCTAGTGTACCATAGGTAGATAGCTACAGAAGTATCATGCCCATCGCCCCCAAGAATTACTCTACTTACTCAGAGGAGCCCAAGGCCATACTATTCGGCCGAGGAAATAGTGTTCATGGCCTGAACTGCTAGAAACACTTTACGTTAAGAGTAAAAACAGATATAATACGTAGTAATCTTACGGGAGAGTGAGAGTGCTGGCTATGCAAGCACTCGAACTGTTCCTGAGAAATACACTACAAGGAGGCACCTAAGAAATGCCAAAAACAACTACATTAACGATGGACGACCTGCTCGCAGGTTCTGATGTCAAACAGCTAGAAACCGGAGATGTCGTGGAGGGAACAATCAGTTCTGTCCGTAAACATCAAGTTTGGGTTGACCTGGGGCCACGGGGCGTGGGGGTTGTCATGCGACGAGAAGTCGGTCATGGTCAATCGCTCGACGAAGGCTCGCCCGTTACGGTTAGCGTCATAGACCCAGAGATGGACGAAGGATATGCACTGCTCAGTATGCGCCGAGCTGCAAAAGATCGAGGTTGGGACGAACTGCAGCGTGTGTTCGAAGCCGGGGAAATTATTGAGGTGACAGCGTACGATGCGAATCGTGGCGGTTTGCTAGTCGAGCTAGAAGGCATTCGTGGCTTTTTGCCAGTTTCGCAGCTTGCAGCAGGACACTATCCGCGCGTTAGTGGTGCAGACAAAGACGAGATTCTTCAGAAACTCAACGCCCTGACAGCAAAGCCTATTCGTGTACGTATACTCGATGTGAGTCGCAAAGATAACAAACTCATTTTCTCAGAGAAAGAAGCTGTCAAAGACGACATGCAAGCTCGTTTCGCCGAACTAAAAGTGGGCGACGAAGTAGACGGGATTGTCACCGGTGTGATCGATTTTGGAGCGTTTGTAAATGTTGACGGTATCGAGGGGCTTATCCATATCAGTGAAATCAGCTGGGAGCGTGTCGAAAACCCCCGAGATTATGTAAAGGTTGGCGAAACGGTTCAAGCCAAGATTATCGCGATAGATAAAGATCGCCTGAGCTTGAGTCTCAAACAAATGACCGAAGACCCATGGCTGAAGGAAGTAAAAGCCTTTAGTAAGGGCGAAATGGTTGAAGGAAAGATTACGCGCATAACGCCATTTGGTGCTTTCGTACAGCTGAGTTCGAGTGTAGAGGCGCTGGTGCATGTGAGCGAAATGGGTGACGATGATGCTGTTGACCCAGAGAAGATTTTTCAGCTCAATGAGAAGAAGCAGTTTAAAGTACTCGATATCGACACCGATGCTCGCAAGATCTCACTGAGTCTCAAGGGAACGAAGTAACCATTATCGTACAGCACTCGCCTGCCCCGTAGGCATATGACTGAAACGCTACAGTAACCTAAGCAAGAAAGGAGCACAGATATGGCCGCTACAATCGAAGTGCCAGATAACATTACCGTCGGCGAACTGGCGGAAGTGCTCCAACTCCCACCAACGAGGTTAATCGGAGAGCTTTTCAAAAATGGTGTCATCGCGACCATAAACGAGCGGCTCGATTTCGATACGGCTCAGATTATTGTCGGCGAGCTTGGGTTGGACGTGGAGCTGACGCGTAAAAAGTCAGAAGTTGAGTTTGTGCCACGACACAAGGCGACTATTACGGCAAATGCTGTTGCTCGGCCGCCCGTTGTTGCAGTGATGGGGCACGTTGACCACGGAAAGACGAGCCTGCTAGACGCGATACGAGGCGCCCAAGTAGCCAAGGGTGAAGCTGGCGGCATAACGCAGCATATTTCTGCGTACCAAGTCGAACACAAGGGGCGGGCGATTACCTTTCTCGACACACCTGGCCACGAAGCTTTTGCTGCGATTCGTCAGCACGGAGCTGATCTTACCGATATTGTCATTATCGTAGTTGCGGCAGACGACGGAGTGAAGCCACAGACTATCGAGGCAATCCGGTACGCAAAAAATGCTGGCACCAAGATTGTTGTCGCTATCAACAAAATGGACAAAGAAGGTGCCAACCCTGGGTTAGTTATGGGGCAGCTGGCTGAGCAGGGTGTCGTAGCAGATGACAAGGCCTGGGGGGGCGATGTCCCTATGGTTGAAGTTAGCGCTAAAACTGGCGATGGTTTGTCAGAATTGCTCAGCACTGTTCTCCTGGTGGCGGATATCGACGAACTGAAGGCAGATGCAACGGTGCCAGCACGAGGGCTTATTATTGAGGCGCATGTTGAACATGGCAGAGGGTCTATTGCACATGCTTTGGTCGAAGAAGGCACGCTGCACGTAGGAGATTTCGTCTTGGCTGGTGGAACCTATGCCAAAATTCGTAATCTCGAAGCGACGACGAGGAAGCCTATACAAAGTGCAGGGCCATCTACTCCGGTTATCATCAGTGGCTTCAAGACGCTTCCAGAGTTTGGCGACCAGTTTGAGATCGTTAAAAACGAGCGCGAAGCCCGCGAACGTTCGGCCACGGTAGCGACTGATCGTGCTCATGGGAGTAGTCGCGCCGACATGAGCAGCAATGAACTACTCCGTATCATCAGTCGCAGTGACACGTTGCAGGAGCTGCCCATTATCATCAAGGCCGACGTCCAGGGCTCATTGACTTCCGTCGCCGATAGCCTAAAGACGATTGAGACCGATGAAGTCGCTGTACGCGTAGCTGGTTCCAGCGTGGGTGTGATAAACGACAATGACATCCACCTCGCACGTAGTACCGGTGCGATTTTATACGGATTTAACACGAGCGTAGCGACTAATATCAAGCGCATAGCCAATCGCGATAAGGTGTCAATACGGCTTTTTAACGTCATATATGAGTTAATAGATGATGTAAAAGAAGAGCTCAGTAAACTCCTGGCACCAGAGGTTATTGAAACAGGACTCGGGAAGCTAGAGATAAAGGGCATTTTCAAGACAACGAAAACCGAAATAATTTGCGGAGGCGAAGTACTAGAAGGTAAACTTTCTGTGCCAGCTGAAGTTAGGATTTTGCGTGGGAAAAAGGAAATTGGCTTGGCGAAGTTGACTGGGCTCAAGCGTGGCCCCAATGCTGCAACCGACCTGGTTGAAGGAGAAATGGGTGGCGTGAGTATACAGACGACAAATCGACTCGAACTTGAGCTAGGTGATACACTGGAAGTATATAGGGTCGAAACCAAGGAGCGATCGCTCTAGAAAGGGTGTAAAATAGAGGTATGTTAAAACTCGACAACAACTTACTGCAAGAACTAGGGCTGGGCGGCTTGCCAGAAGAACAAAAAAAGGCCATGCTTCAGCATATTTATGAAACGTTGGAGCTCCGCGTCGGTACACAGCTCGCAAACCAGATGACAGATAAGCAACTGGAAGAGTTTGAACGGTTTATCGACGCTGGCGGTGACCAGAACCAAGCTCAGGCCCTCCAGTGGCTCGAATCCAATCTTCCCAACTATAAACAGGTCGTTAACGACGTGTTTGAGGCATTAAAAGTTGAAATTCGTCAGATGGCTCCACAGATAATGGCGAGCGCACCGCCGCAAGGCGCCGTTGCAACGCAGCCAGATGGAGCACAGCAGGTTGCTACTCAGCCGTACCAGCCGGCGCAGGTTACCCAGGCTCAGCAGCAGGCTGCTGTACAACAGAACTACACTATCGTAGAGCCTACCCCAGAAGAACAAAAAACAGTGCAAACGTATCTCGACAGTGGCTACAAAGATGTCGCTATGGTAGTAGACGCCTCTGGTCAACGCCTCCTACGCTCCCGCGCACCGCTGGACACAGATCCTACGTACAAATCCCTTTAGTGCACCAGTACGTTAAGAGAGCCTGCATGCTCTATGCAGGCTTTTCGATTTCAGTATGGTGGAGTATGGCGGAGTCGAACCGCCGACCTCGGCAATGCGAATGCCGCGCTCTAGCCAACTGAGCTAGTACCCCATAGTTGTTGTATATTATACCGCACAATGCTATATGCGTCCTCTGTGTCCTGCTAGGAAAGCGGAGGCTGGCATAGCGCTCTTGCCGGCGGGTTTGAGCTCATCGATGACGAGTATGCCGTCGGCAGTTTGTAAACAGAGTTGCTTGTTGGCAATAAATATTGTTTTTTTATCTACGTTTTCTACGCTGTTATATGCCACATGCGCGGCCGTCACGACTACATCTTTGCCGGCTACAACTGTGTGGCTCCCCGGCCATCCAGCATATGCCCGGATCTCTCGCTCGAGCTGGGTTGCAGGTTTCGTAAGGTCGATAGAGCCGTGCTTTTTCGTAATCATGCCATCATACGTTGCTCCCCGATCGTCCTGTGGGCGGCCAATGATTTCACCGTCTACAATGCGGGGCAAAATACTGACTAGCATTTCGCTCCCAAGATCGAGCAGGGTATCCGCCAATTCCTGTTTTGTTTCACGCCCGTGCAGGGCAAGCTCGCTGTAGGCATAGACATCGCCCGCGTCCATTACGCTACTAAGGCGCATGAGTGAAACGCCAGTTTTTCGCTCGCCAGACAACAGAACAGACTCTATCGGTGTCGACCCGCGGTGAAGGGGGAGTAGCGATGGGTGGATATTGACAATGCCCGCTGGAAAAATGTCGATAAGACTCTGCGGGACAATACGGCCGTAGGCCACCAAGACACCAACATCAGCGGTATACGATTTCAGTTGGTCTATACTGTCGCTAGGTTTTTTTGGTGCAAGGACGGGTATCTCGTAGCGAGCAGCGACGTCTGCTATTTCCAGTTCGCGCCGATTACGGGACGCCGATATTTCGTTGTTCACGACCACTGCCATCACTTCGTACCCATCCTCAACCAACTTCGTTAGGGTTAGGCAGGCTGTATTGACCGCTGTCGCAATACGTTCATTGCCGAAAAAGATGACGCGGGGCTTAGTCCCAGAGGTCGGCATTGTCTTGGATCTCCCGGTCATAGTCTTTTGGCTCCAATTTTCCTTCGCCTGTTAAGGTGAAAAATGCGTTCGGGCTATCTTTTATATGGTCGATAAATACAATACCATTGGTGTGGTCTATTTCATGCTGAAACACCCGTGCTAGAAAGCCTTCGGCTGTCAGGCGTATCTCTTTGCCGTCAATACCGGTGGCTTTGACGCGAACTTTTGAGTGGCGAGGCACGAGGCCGTATACATTTTTTATACTCAAACAGCCTTCGTAGTCAGCGACGATCTCGCCTTCGTATTTCGTGATTTCTGGGTTAATAAAAATACGAAAGGTACGGTCGGTTTTGTCGTCGAAGTTGTTTCGGATGACGACGACACGCCAGAGTTCGTCGATTTGTACGGCTGCTAGGGCTACGCCTACTTCGTGTTCTCGACCATCTTCCCACTCGAGTGTGGCGGTTTCCATGTCGGATATGAGCTGGCGAACTTCGTCGCCCAAGAAGCCTACTTTTTTGGAACGTTCACGCAAATGTGGGTTTGGAAGTGTAATAAGTGATTTGCTCATGCGCCATAGTATATCAGAAAGTAGTGGCCACTCCGCCCAGGGGGGCGGAGGATTTACAGCAAATTAACGGGGTCGATGTCGTACTGCCAGCCAGAGGGTAGAGAGCCGACAAGTTCTGTCAAGGCTGTTCGAGTGGTGGCCTTTACGATGAGTTGCCACTTGTATTTGCCACTTTCGCGGGGGTGAAATGCAGCGGCTGGCCCTTCTGTTTTTAACCTGGGATAGTCTTTCTCTATCTGTTGCCTCAACTTCAGGGCGGTTTTTTCGGCCGAAGCGCTGCTGGCACGCAAACAGGTGAGCTTAACCATGTATACAAAAGGTGGGAAGCGAAAGGCGTGACGTTCGGCAAGTTCGTTTTCGTAAAAAGCTGACCAGTTTTTTGTCAGCGCGGCAGTAATCGTTGGGTGGTGAGGATTGTAGGTCTGAACGACGACGGTGCCCGCGCGGTGCCCTCGGGCGGTTCGGCCGACGACCTGTGTGAGTAGCTGAAAGGTGCGTTCACTCGCTGTATAGTCGGGTATAAGTAGACTTGCATCGGCGTTGAGAACACCGACAACTGACAGTTTTGGCAGATCGAGGCCTTTCGTGATCATCTGAGTGCCAACGATGATGTCGATAGCGCCTTCTTGCAGCTGCTTGAGCTGTGTTTCTAGCTGCTCGCTTTTGGCGGTGTCGGCGTCGAAGCGGCCAATGCGCGCATGTGGAAAGAGGCGACGTACCTCGTCTACGACAGCCTTGGTGCCGACTGTTTTGAGGACGATATCGGTTTCGGAGCATTCGGGACAGCCTCCCGGAAGTGGCCAGGAGCGTCCACATACATGGCATCGTATGGCGTGGGCGTCGCTATGGTAGGTGAGGGCAAGGTCGCAGTGTGTGCAGACTGCTTGCCAGCCGCATGCGCTGCACAAAATCGCACCAGCGGTACCGCGACGGTTCAAAAAAAGCATGCTTTGTTCCTGGGCATGGAGAGCGGCTTTGACCGCGTCTATAAGGGGCGTTGAGAGGATAGGGCTTTTGCTCAGAGCACTTCGGTCGCGCAGATCTACGACAGTTGTTTTAGTTTGCGCTTCGTTTTGGACGGCGAGGGAGCGGAGCGGTAGTATGGGTCTTTTTTTGGCATGTGCCAGGTAGTATTCTTCGATGTTTGGGGTGGCTGAACCGCTGACGCAACATGCGCTGTGAAGCTGAGCGAGCCGGGCGGCGACCCGCTCTGTGCGGTAATGTGGCGCTGCTTCGCTCTTGTAGGCCTGGTCGTGAGACTCGTCTAGTACAATGAGGCCGAGTGTACGAACAGGAGCAAAGAGGGCAGATCGTGGCCCCACGACGATGACCGGTTTCGCGCTGCGAGAGACTGCGTACCAGACGTCTCGCCTTTCGGCGCTCGTTTGCCGAGAATGGATAACGAAAACGTTTTCTTCAAAAGCAGCTACAAAGGCTTCGGCAAGCTGGGTTGTTAGACCGATTTCTGGCGTAAGGATAATGGCTGACCGTCCGCTCTCGAGAGCTCGCCTCGTCAGTTCAATGTATAGGCGCGTTTTGCCACTGCCGGTTACGCCGTGGAGGAGGCTATAGCCAGTTGGGGGTATGTGCTTGAGCGCGTTACTTTGCTCAGATGTTAGTGGTGGTGCAGTTTTAGGCGGCTGTTTTGGCGTAGAACCAGCCGGCGGCGTGTCAGCTGACTCGTTCTTTTCGCTGGTTTTTTTCGGAAAGGCAGTGCTCGGGGGGAGAAACTGTCGAATGACCGCTCCAAACGGAGCGGGGTAGTATGCATAGAGCCATTCGATGAGCTGTAGTGTTTGCGGTGGCAGTGCCGGGGTGGGCGCGATAGCAGATAGTGGTTTTGCTCGAAATGCTGGTTCGGGTACTGCCCGCTGTACAATCCCGAGCACAGAGCGACTCCGCAGAGCAATTCTGACCACCGAACCCGGAACAACTTCTTGCTCTGAAGAATACGTCAGGGCGCTTTTGCCATGGTACTGCATATCCCCAACCAACACCTCGTAATAGAACATGATTATCAGTATAGACGGTAGAGATAGAACTTTCGAATTTTGGCCGATGTACGAGCGAGTTCAAAAGCTACGTTTTGGGGAAATTGGTGTTGAAATACCGACGAATCGTTGTTATTATAAGATGTACTACGTTGTCGGAACGACAATAAAGGGCTTATAGTAAATAGGTAGAGGTGCAACAATGTTAGACGTTTTCATCACTAGTCGTGTACGCCGCAAGATTATTGTTATCTATGCCAAATATCCGGACTTCAAGACTCATGTCCGTGGTCTCGCCAAGCTTATCAAAGAAGACGCCGGGAACATCCAGCGTGAGCTAAAGCGCCTTGAGAAAGCCGGCTTCCTCATGAGCGAAAAGCAGGGGAACACCAAGATCTACCACACGAACAAACAGTTCATCATCTTTAAAGAGCTCCAGTCCATCGTTCTAAAGAGCCAACGCACCCAACAAAAACGCCACGTCAGCTAGATATATCAATAGAATGACAGAATTCGGAATTTCCGAGTGGCTGGCTATTGCTAAGATGATGGCAGGGCTGGACTACAGTAATTCATTTTCTAATGCAGTAATCCTTGATTCATAACGTGCTCTCTGTTATACTCCTACGGTTATGATAGAAGTTACACGTAAAGACGGGAAAGAAAGTGCCGAAAACTTGGTGCGCCGGTTTAACCGACGGGTGCAGCAAAGCGGTCTTGTTATTGCCGTCAAATCGGGCCAGTATTTTGAAAAGCCACTGAGCAAGCGTGAGCGCCGCAACAAGGCAATCATCCGCAATCAAAGAAAAGCTCTCAAGCTCAAAAAAATTAAGCTAGGTCAGAAATAACCCATCTGTTCAGATGAGCAACCTCAAGCAGCGTCTCCAAGATGATGTTAAGACTGCCATGTTGGCCGGTGAAACAGCACGGCTTGAGTGTTTGCGCGGCCTGAAAAGTGCCATTTTGTACGCTGAAGTGGCAGCGGGTAAGCGCGAAGAAGGCCTGGGTGATGATGAAATCCAGGCGTTGTTCGCCAAAGAGGCTAAAAAGCGCCTGGAAAGCGCTGAGCTGTACGTACAGGGTGGTGCGCAGGAGCGTGCCAACAAGGAGTTAGCCGAAAAGGCTATTATCGAAGAGTACTTGCCGGTGCAGATGAGCGAGGAAGAACTGAGGGGCGTTATAGATGAAGTTGTGGCCGAAGTAAAACCCACAGGAGCGCAACAGATGGGGCAGGTGATTGCCCAGGTAAAATCACGAGTGGGTAGTAGTGCTGAAGGCAGTGTTATTGCAAAAATAGTAAAGGAGAAACTTGTATGATTCTTTTGATGGGGCCAGCTGGAGCTGGTAAAAGCCTTCAGGGGCACAAACTGGCGGACGAGCATGGCTATGCGTATATATCGACAGGCGAGATTTTCCGGCTGCTTATTACTGGACGACGCCGAGCTGAAATGCTTGAAGGCAAGCTGCTGAGCGATGAAGAAACGATTAATGTTATCGACAAAGTGCTCGATATCGTCGACACGAGCGATGAGTTTATCCTCGACGGCTTTCCGCGTACCGCCGAACAGGTGGCATGGCTGATGTCGCAAGTCGAGCGTGGTCGGATCGGAAAGCCAGTGGTGGTACATATGGACGTCAGTGAAAGAGAAACCCGCGAACGCCTGGCGAAGCGTGGCCGACCAGACGACACCGACGAAGCCATTACCGAACGCTACCGTCTGTATGCTAGCAAAACACAACCTATCCTGCAGCAATTCCGAGACAGTGGCGTGGTCGTGCACGATGTAGATGCCGATGGTACCCCGCAAAAAGTCTATGCGAATATTGCCGCTGCACTTGGACTTACAAGCTAATACGCTGAAATGGCGTAGGTAAAAGCCGTCGAGAAGCGCCCAAGAGGGACATATTCGACGACGTGACCCCCGAGGGGTTATACTAGGTTCTAGTATGAGACCAAAAAGTGACGATGAACTAGCAGCAATGCGTGAAAGTGGCAGAATGCTTGCCACGGTGCTTGAGAAAATCCGGCGCGAAGCGCGAGCTGGCATGACACCAAAAGACGTTTCTGCATTAGCGGGAGTCGAGACGGCTCGCCTGGGCGGGATACCGAGTTTTAAGGGGTTTGAAGGCTACCCAGACATTATCTGCATATCGAACAACAACGAAGTGCAGCACAGCATACCAAACGATGTGCCTTTTAAAAATGGCGATATAGTGAACTTTGACTACGGGGTAACATATCGGGGAATGATTACCGATGCAGGGATTTCAGTATGTGTTGGTGGCAGCCCCGACGCTGCCGGTGCGCGGTTGCTCAAGGGAACTGAAGAAGCGCTATATGCTGGGCTTGCGGCCGTGCGAGATGGTGCCCGTGTCGGTGATATATCGGCGGCAATAGAGAAGGTTTTGCGGGCATATGATCTCGGAATTGTGCGAGAGCTGGTTGGGCATGGTGTGGGGCATGAGCTACACGAACCACCAGAAATCCCCAACTATGGTCGGGGTGGGGTGGGGCCAGTGCTGCGTGCCGGTATGACGATTGCGATTGAGCCGATTACCACGCTCGGGAGCCATAAGATTTTTCAGGCGCACGACGGCTGGACACTGCTGACGGTCGACGGCAGCCGTAGTGCCCAGTTCGAGCATACGGTGCTCGTGACACAAGATGGCTGCGAAATATTGACACAGGTATAATCGCCCGCTTTAACTTGGTTTGGAAGCCAGGAACTGTACGTGATTTCATTGATCATTGAACGTTAGTACATGGAACATTGGTTTACCATTGATCCTTTTGCATAGTTAGGATGATAAACGGCCAATGAAAATGGTTGATGCCGTAAATTGTATCCAATTTGGGGCTCTCACAAGAGCAAGATCATAACAAAAGTTGCGCGAGGGCAACCGCTAGCGCTATACTGGGGTCATTATGCGCGAAAATACTGCCCCCCATTTTGTAGGTTTAGACATAGGTACCTCTATGGTACGCTGTGTAATCGGTACGCGTGACGAAGAAACGGGCAATATTTCAGTGATCGGCCATGGAACGGCCCCCAATCAAGGCATGCGCAAAGGTGTGGTGATGCATGTGGATGATACGGCCGAGGCGATCATCCAGGCTCTGACCGATGCCGAGCGAATCTCGGGGCTTCGGGTCGAAAGGGCAACGGTAAATGTAAACGGTACGCACGTGACGGGCATGAACTCACGCGGGACGATAGCTATCAGTGGCCCAAACAGAGAGATAACCGCCGAAGATCGAGACCGGGTGGAAGAGGCAGCGGCTATTTTAAAGCTTCCGGCAAACCGAGAGATTTTGCAGGTGTTTGCCAAAAACTATCGCCTCGATGGACAGGATAACCTGAAAGACCCTGTCGGTATGCACGGTGTTCGACTGGAGGTGGATTGCCATATTATTACGGCGGCAACGCCAAATGTACGAAATCTCGACCTGGTTTTAGAGAAGGCTCAGGTAACTCCGCAGCACCACACTGTTTCTGGGCTGGCTGCAGCAGAGGCGGTGCTTGACCGAAAGCAAAAAGAAGCGGGAACGGCGGTGCTGGACATTGGTGCGGGCACGAGCAATCTTGTCGTCATCGAAGATGGAGAAATTCAGCATGTTGCGGTTATTCCCATGGGTGGCACGCACATTACGAACGACTTAGCGATTGGGCTTAAAACAGATCTCGACGTCGCCGAACAGGTTAAGCTCAAACATGCTCACTTGGGCGACACGACCGACAAGACGTATCGGATTATCGTAGACGGGGCTGGGTATACCTTTGAGCAGGCCGAGACAAATATGATTGCCGAGGCGCGAGTCGAGGAACTGCTAGAGTATGTCGATAAAGAGCTGCAACGGATCCATCGCTCGCGGAAGTTGCCAGGAGGGGTTGCTATAGTAGGAGGGACGGCTGCACTCCCGGGGCTAGCAGAATTTACGAAACAAAAGCTCCAGCTGCCGGTGCGTATCGGTAAAATTCGTGGCTTAGCTGGCCTGGCTGACACAGTCGATGACCCTGCGTTCGCAACAGCGACGGGACTTATGCTGCTCGATATTCTTTTGGCGCCGTTTGCTGACGAACAGACAGTTTCTGGTCAGTTTATGGGGAGTGGTTTGGCTTCTTTGGGTAGTTTACTGAAAAAAATCCGTCGGTAGGTCGGACGGAGACTGGTAAACATCTCCAGTCTTTTTGAGACAGAATGCTATAGAACACCCTATGTACTCACCACCATTCGTCCGCTGCCAAAAATGTGCTCGGCGCAAAGAGTTGTGAGTGATTTTTGTGTGCACAGGCAGTTGAAGTCGAGCCAGACCTCAGTTATACTGACGGTAGAAGTATAAGACGAGGGGAGAGTACGGTATGGCACAAGCAGTTGACCCAGCTATCGAGACATTTGCGCGTATCAAGGTGGTGGGCGTTGGTGGCGCAGGGGGCGCGGCTATAAATCGTATGGTCGATGCTGGCGTCGAGGGCGTAGAGTTTGTTGCCATCAACACTGATGCTCAAGCGCTCCATAATTCTCGAGCCACTACTAAAATCCACATCGGTCGTGATACGACGCGAGGTCTGGGGGCGGGGGCTGATCCTGCGGTGGGAGAGCGTGCAGCGGCAGAGTCTCGTGACGAAATTCGTCAGGCACTTGAGGGTGCCGATATGATTTTTGTAACCATTGGCGCAGGGGGTGGAACGGGCAGCGGTGCTGGGCATGTTGTGGCGCAAATTGCACGCGAGCTTAACATACTCGTCGTTGGTTTTGCGACCAAACCGTTTGCTTTTGAGGGCGACAAGCGTCGCCGGAATGCCGAACAGGCCATCGATAAGCTCCGTGCTGCAGTCGATACTCTTATTATCATTCCCAACGACCGCCTGCTTCAGACCATCGACCGCGCCACACCATTGCTAGAAGCGTTTAAGGTGGCTGACGATGTGCTTCGTCAGGGCGTGCAAGGAATCTCTGACCTTATAACCGTACACGGCTTGATCAACCTGGACTTTGCAGACGTTAAAGCAGTCATGAGCAATGCTGGATCTGCGCTGATGGGTATTGGTCGTGCGAGCGGCGAAAACCGCGCTGTGCAAGCAGCTCAGCAGGCGATCGAGTCGCCGCTGCTTGAGGTTTCCATCGATGGGGCGCGGGGTATTCTTTTCAATGTTATTGGTGGCCAAGACCTTTCTATGCACGAAATCAACACCGCCGCAGAGGCAATCACTGCTGCGGCCGATCCTGACGCCAACATCATCTTTGGTGCCACGATTAGCCCCGATCTGGAAGGGGAGATCATCGTAACAGTGGTGGCAACGGGCTTCGATGCATCATACTTCACGAATCGCCAGACTGCTCCAGTCATTCCAGCTCAGCCGGTTGAGCAGCCCAGTATCAACCAGCCGCTCGAGACGGTAGCTAAGACGACCGAGAAAGACATGGAAGCTCTCGACATGGAAATCAAAGACGAGCACGCCGCCCAGGCAGCCGATTTTACCAGCGAAGCTCCCATGCCAAATATTTGGGCCTTCAACCCCCCAACCGACGATACTGCAAAATCCGACCAAGATGACGGAGATGGATCCAGCGACACCGCAAAAGACGACAGCAAACAACCAGAAGCCTCACCCGCCAAACTACACCAGCCAATTGTGTCGCGCGACGAGGAAGATGAGCTCGAAAAGCCATCGTTCCTACGGCGCTTGACGCGCCGCCGGGCTAAAGACGAAGACACCTCCGACCAAGATTCTTCCCTCAAAAAATAATCGCTGCGAAACCCTAGAACTCACAACTGGGCAGTATGTACTAAATAATACAGCGTAAATAGACTTTACGTGCACCATACATAGGGGTATTATAGTTATGTAAAACGCTATATATAGCACGTGGAGGGTATAACCTGTGCTAAGTACACTGTAGCTCGTACCTTAGAAACAAAGTAGTAACGCGAGGTTCGAACATGAAATGTAGCCAGTGTAAGAGCGACGACACGAAGGTAATTGAAAGCCGAGATGTCGCCGAGGGTGAATCAGTTCGTCGTCGTCGTGCGTGTGTGGTGTGCGAGTATCGGTTTACGACCTATGAGCGGGTGGAGCATCCACAGCTGATCGTGGTGAAGAACGATGGCACTCGACAGCTATTTAACCGACAGAAGTTACTCACTGGTTTGTACAGTGCGTGCGAAAAGACATCTGTTACGGGTCTCCAGCTTGAGCATCTTGTGCAGAGTATTGAACGTGAACTGTATGCGTGTGCCGACAGTGAGGTGCCCTCAAAGCGTATTGGGGAAATGGTCATGGACAGGTTGAGTGCACTGGATGAGGTTGCGTATGTTCGGTTTGCAAGCGTATATCGGCGCTTTACAGACATAGCGAGTTTCGAGAAAGAGTTGAGTCACATACGCGAACGCAAGACGGCCGACTGAGTTCATACGAAATAAATATAGTAAAACTGAGAAATGGTGGGTTCTCGAGGCGCACAGATAAGAGGTGAGCGTCATAGAGCTCAGTCTGCCATGATGAAAACATATACATACTAAAGAGTGTCAGAAGAGGTGCTGTGCACTCAGGAAGCAAGAGGGAACCAATATGGGACAAGCAACAGATAATGGAGTGCGACGACATTTTACTCAGCCTAAGTCAAAAGCGTATGATCAGATCGCATGGACAAAGCGCGACTCTAGCATAAAAAACCCCTTCACAGGGGAGGCAGTGTTTGAGCAGAAAGAAGTCGAGATCCCAGAAAGCTGGTCGATGAATGCGCTCAATATTGTTGCCCAAAAGTATTTTACAGGCACACCAGGCACCAAAGAGCGAGAAGCCTCGCTCAAGCAGCTGATCGATCGCGTTGTTGACACAGTGGTGCGCCAAGGGCAGCAAGAGGGTTATTTTGAAAATACCGCAGAAGCCGAAACGTACCGCGAGGAACTCAAATATGTTCTGGCCACCCAGCGCGCAGCATTCAACAGTCCAGTTTGGTTTAATATTGGTGCCCCGGAACGCGCCCAGCAGGCGAGCGCTTGCTTTATTCTCGGTGTTGAAGACACGATGCCGTCCATTTTACAGTGGTACACCGACGAGGGTATGATTTTCAAAGGCGGTTCAGGCAGTGGGGTCAATGTCAGCCCCATCCGTTCCAGCGTAGAGCCACTCGGCAAGAGTGCCGGCACGGCTTCTGGGCCACTCAGCTTTATGCGTGGAGCAGACGCGAGTGCTGGTGCTATCAAAAGCGGCGGCAAGACCCGCCGGGCAGCGAAGATGGTTATTCTGAACGTCGATCATCCGGATATAGAAGAGTTCATCTGGTGTAAGTCTATCGAAGAGGACAAGGCGCGCGCACTTCAGGCCGCTGGGTTCGACATGAGCCTCGACGGCAAAGATATCTTCAGTGTCCAGTACCAAAACGCAAACAACTCCGTGCGAGTAACTGACGAGTTTATGAAAGCAGTTGAAGCCGATGGCGATTGGGATCTCAGGGCTGTTAGCACGGGCAAAACAGTTCGGACGGTGAAAGCGCGTCACATTTTCAGACAGTTTGCCGAAGCGGCTTGGCGCTGTGCTGACCCCGGTATGCAGTTCGACACGGTTATCAACACGTGGCACACGACGCCAAATGCCGGCCGGATCAACGGCTCAAACCCCTGCAGTGAGTACATGCACCTGGATAATTCAGCCTGTAACCTTGCGAGCATAAACCTACTGCACTATTTGAACGACGACTTCAGCTTCGACGTGGAAAGCTTCAAGCACACCATAGAACTTATTTTTACTGCACAAGAGATTTTAGTTGGTTACAGTTCGTATCCGACAGAGCGAATTACCAAAAATGCTCGGGCATACCGTGAGTTGGGGATTGGCTACGCCAACCTCGGGGCACTTCTGATGGCGCAAGGCTTGCCGTATGACAGTGACGAAGGTCGAGCGCAAGCTGCGGCTATTACGGCCATCTTGACTGGACACAGTTACACTACGAGCGCCAAAATGGCTCGCAAGGTCGGACCTTTTGCCGGTTTTCATAAAGACCGTGACAATATGCTCAAGGTGTTGCGAATGCATCGTGAGGCCGTCAAGCAGATTGACCCAAGCCTAGTCTCTGAGGATTTGCTGAGCGCCGCCGCGGCTGCCTGGGATGACGCAGTTGAACTGAGCGAGCTGTACGGCGTGCGCAATAGTCAGGCCAGTGTTCTAGCACCCACGGGGACAATCGGACTTATGATGGATTGTGACACGACCGGCATTGAGCCTGACTTGGGGCTCGTAAAGGTCAAGAAATTGGTCGGTGGTGGTACGATGAGTATCGTAAACCAAACAGTACCTCGGGCACTGCGCGCGCTAGGATATAGCGATAGCCAAGTCAACGACATCGTCGCATATATTGACACGGAGAAGACTATTTTGGGGGCGCCACATCTGCGCACTGAACACGAGCCAGTGTTTGCGTGTTCTATGGGCGACAATTCGATCCATTACTTGGGGCATGTCAAAATGATGGCCGCTGTCCAGCCGTTCTTGTCGGGAGCTATTAGTAAAACAGTCAACATGCCAGAAACTGCAACCGTCGAAGACATTGAACAGCTTCACCTTGATGCCTGGAAAATGGGGCTCAAAGCCGTTGCTATTTACCGCGACAACTGTAAGGTCGCACAGCCACTTTCTATGGCGAAAAAGGATGGCGTAGAAAAAAATGAAGAGACCGCCGCGATAGACGGCAAAATAGTACTAAAAGGTGCGGTTCGTCGTACGTTGCCGCGCAAGCGCAATAGCCGCACGTACCGGTTTGTCGTAGCAGATCTAAAAGGCTTCTTTACCATTGGCGAATATCCCGATGGTACACCAGGGGAATTGTTTATCAGCGTGAGTCGTCAGGGCTCAACCCTGGCAGGGTTAATGGATTCATTCGCCATTAGCGTAAGCCACGGCTTGCAATACGGGGTGCCGCTGAAGAGCTACGTCAAAACACTTCGGGGTACAAGCTTTGCACCATTTGGTATTACGGATGACCCAGAGATTCGTACCGCGAGTTCGGTGACTGACTACATCATTCGTCGTCTCGCACTTGATTATCTGAGTTTCGATGATCGGCTGGAACTAGGCCTGGCAAGTATAGAAGATATGCCAGAAGCGCAGACGAGTCTCCTCGATGTAGCTGAGATTGTTGCCGAAGAGCCTGCTGATGTGCCAAAACAGGTGGCAATTGGCGGTAGTGAGCAGATTACCCAGCCTATGGCGCCGGGCGCTCCTGTGGCACCTGGGGAGCCAAAGAAGGCTATAAAAGACGCAACAGCACCTCTTTGCTACAACTGCGGCAACCAAACTCAGCGCAGCGGTAGCTGCTACGTCTGTACGAGCTGTGGTTCGACGACCGGGTGTAGCTAGTCAGCGCCACTGACACGTCACTTTGTGTGTTTCGTGGTCGCGGGACTCTCGTGCCTGTGCTTTCGTCACTCTGACGCCTCTTTCCAAAAATCTGTTGGACCTGAACCCGAGGAGCTTGTATGGGGCTGTCTCTGGCTCATGTCTCTTGTTTCTTGACTCTGCTGAGTGGTACACTGAGCACGATGAAAGTGCTTATTCTATATAAACCAAATTCAGAGCACGCCAGGAAGGTCGAAGAGTTTTTACGCGATTTACAGCGGCAGCATGATGTACAACAGTCAAATATTGAGCTGATAGATGTCGATAGTCGGGACGGAATCGTCAAGGCGACGCTATATGACGCTGTGACAACGCCAGCCATCATCGTGACCGACAACAACGGTGGGTATATATGTAGTTGGATTGGGAGGGAGCTGCCCCTTATGCGGGATGTCGCTTTCTACTCACGATAGTCGCGTGGTAGGTTAGATGTGTTATGTACCAGCCGTAGGATCTGTAGTGGCGAGACGAGAAGAAGTCTCGGCTGAAGGTCGTGGGAGGAGTGCGTGTGTACGCCCTCCCACCGTCGGTCGCAGTAGCGATGGTGGGAGCAGCGATGAAGGTAGTAGCGATAAAAGTCAACAGCGAAGAAAACAGTAACAAATCTGTCGCGATCGCGACAGATTTGTTAGCAACTTGGGGAGGGGTTTTGCGGGTGGAGGGTGGTGAGGTGGGAGATAGGGTGCGGGGCGGGGGTTTGATTTTTGGAGCGGGTCGTATATGATAAGAGGTACATGCGTTTCGGTGTATTCGGATGAGCGGGTATCGACCGCGAATCCTCCTACGTGAGATTTCCGGGGAGAGCGTAGTGGAGAGAAATGGTTGTCTCGACAGCCAGAGTAGATTCCAACGGTTCGGCTCGTCAGACCGAGTAAATAAGTGCTAAAAGATCACCGCTTTTAGAAACTGGATGGTACCTCCCGCAACTTCACCCGGGATCCAGTGTTCAACAGGGGTGATTTTTATTTGGGGAAATATATGAAGCAGATATTAGTCTACGGGGACTCAAACACTTGGGGACAAGACAATAATGGTCGGCGGTATACATTTGCTGTCCAATGGCCAAATCAACTGGAACGGCTGCTAGATGTTGGGTACCGTGTTGTATCTGCAGGTCTGCCAGGTAGAGTTGCGGGGAGTTATGAGCATATTGAACTCTTGAAGCGCGGTAAAGATGCTTTCAGTGTGATTTACCACCAGGCTTCCCCAGTAGATGTACTCATTATTGCGCTAGGGACAAACGACGTCAAGAAAAAGTACAATTTATCAGTAGACCAGATATATGAGGATTTGCTATGGTACAAAAAAACGCAAAGAAATGCAGATATTGAATATGGTCGCAAAACGCAATTACTTTACATTGCTCCTCCGAACTTTGCGTATAGTGAGAAAAAATTTGCTGGCGACATGACAAAACATCAAAAGATTGTCTCTATGCTTACAGCATCTGGCCAGAATGTAGTAGTACCTGGTGATATAAGTCTGACAGATGACGGAGTACATTTTTCCCAGGATGGTCACACGGAAATGGCAGTAATAGTTCGAAACGAACTAAAGGAGTTGGACATATGAAATTCAAGGCAAACACGAGGCGGAAAGCGATTGAGTACGAGAAAGGCCTCGTGCGGTACTGGAAAGAACAAAAGACATTTGAAAAGTCGGTGGAGCAGCGACCCGCAGATAACGCTTTTGTGTTTTACGATGGGCCACCGTTCCTGACCGGTACACCGCACCATGGTCATTTGCTCGTGTCGGCAGTAAAAGACGCGGTGGCGCGCTATCAGACTATGCAGGGCAAGCGAGTTGAGAGACGCTGGGGCTGGGATTGTCACGGTCTGCCGGCAGAAGTGTTTGTCGAAAAGCAGCTTGGCATAGCAAACAAAAAAGAAATAGGTACCAAAATAAGTATTCAAGATTATGTGCAAGCGTGTCGAGCGGCTATGGTAAAAACTGGGACAGAATGGGAAGACACCATCGAACGTCTCGGTCGTTGGGTAGAGTTTCAGGGTGCGTACAAAACCATGGACAAAGAATTTATGGAGTCTGTCTGGTGGGCGTTCAAAAAACTGTACGATGAAGGCAAGGTCTATGAGGGCGAAAAAATATTGGTGTACTGTACCAAAGACGCCACACCGATCAGCAAAAGTGAAGTCGCCATGGAGAACAGTTATCAGAAAGACACCGACCCAAGCGTGTACGTGTACTTCCAAATAGACGATACTGATGAAGCTATGTTGGCATGGACTACAACACCCTGGACGCTGCCAGCTAATGTTGCAGTGGCGGTACACCCAGACATACAGTACTCGCTTGTCGAACATGATGGTCGGAAGTTCTATGTCGCTACAGCTGCGCTGGAGCGAGTCATGGTGGATGATAAGAAGCAAAAACTGGCTTACACTGTTGTGAAAAATATACAGGGGTCAGAGTTGGTTGGTAGGCGTTATAGACCGCTCTTTGAAAACCGTGGACCCCAAGCGCACTACATACTTGCCGCAGACTTTGTGACGGCAGATGATGGTACCGGACTCGTCCATGAAGCACCGGCGTACGGGGAAGAAGATTATGAACTTTGTAAGAAAAACAACATACCAATAGTCTCAATCGTAGATGAAAACGGAAACTACACTGAGGGTGAATGGCTGGGGAGAAACATTTGGGATGTCAACAAAGAGATAGCAAAAACGCTCGTTGCAGATGGTCGCGCCCTGAAAGTCGAATACATTTTGCACGACTACCCCCACTGCCATCGCTGCGGAACAAAGCTCATGTACCGGGCACACCCGAGCTGGTTTATGGATATTCAGCTGCAAAAAGCTGAAATGCTGCAGGCAAACGAACAGACTCGTTGGAAGCCGGATGGGTTGCGCACTGGACGTTTCCAGAACATTATTCAGGGAGCGCCCGACTGGAACCTAAGTCGTGACCGATACTGGGCGACACCAATTCCGGTGTGGCGGGGGCAGCGCCCAGACGGCACAGAAGTACTGAAGGTAGTAGGTTCGTATGATGAGTTTGAGGAGCTGACGGGCAAACGTTTTGACGACTACCACCTACCAAGTGTGATGGACGTAACTTTTGAGTGCGACGGTGTCGAAATGCGCCACATTGGAAAAGTACTGGACTGTTGGTTTGAGAGCGGCAGTATGCCATTTGCGCAGTTTCATTATCCGTTTGAGAACAAGGCAAAGTTTGAGGCGAGCTTTCCGGCAGACTTCATAATAGAGGCTATAGATCAGACGCGCGGATGGTTTTATAGTCTGACAGCAGTCAATGTTGCCCTGTTTGGCCAGTCTCCCTTCATGAACCTTATTTGCACCGGTTTTATGAATGCGGCAGATGGCAAAAAAATGAGCAAAAAGCTCAAAAACTACACCGACCCCATGGAGCTAATGGACGCATACTCTGTGGACGCCTTTCGCTTTATGCTGTTGTCAAGCCCATTGCTCAACGGTGAGGATTTTGCTCTGAAAGACAAGGATGTCCAGGACATACAGCGTAAGCTCGCGATGATCTGGAATATGTATGATTTCTTTACTCTCTACGCTTCGGTCGACGGCTGGGAGTGGCAGGGCAGCCTCTCTGACCCCATGTCGACGCTTACAAACCCCCTGGATCGCTGGATAGTTTCGAGGCTTCACCAGCTCGAAGCGACTGTGGCCGAATATATGGATGACTACGACTTTCAGAAGGCGCTCGAGGGCGTGCTGCCCTTCCTTGACGATGCGAGCAACTGGTATGTCCGCCGCAGTCGTCGCCGTTTCTGGCGTGAATCAACTGTAGCCTCCAGCGAGGCTGAAAAAAGTGAGGATACCGATAAAGGCCAAGCCTACCAGACCCTGCACTATGTACTCGTGAAACTGAGCATGGCACTAGCACCGTTTACACCATTTTTAGCAGAAGAGCTGTACCAACAACTAACGGGCGGAGAGAGCGTGCATCTGGCCGACTGGTCGCACACGGGCTCAGTCGACGAAACCGTGCTCGCCGACATGAAGCTGACGCGAACAATTATTGAACAAGGGCTTGCTGTACGCATGCAAAAAAACGAACATGAAACACAAGTCAAAGTGCGACAGCCGCTAGCTAGTTTGAGCTACACATCTCAGGTGCAACTCCAGCCGTATTACCAGTCGGTTATAGCCGATGAGGTGAATGTCAAAGAGGTTCTATGGCAATCCGCCACGGAATTGGCAACAAACGTTGACAAAAATATAACACCCGAACTCAAGAGAGAAGGTATGGCGCGTGAGGTCATTCGGGCGGTGCAAAATGCTCGTAAACAAGCTGGTTTGCAAGTGGACGATCGGATTGTCTTGTGTCTGTCGACTGCTGACCAAGAACTACAAGCAGCCATCCAGGAACATGAAGCAGTCATTATGGCTGAAACCTTGACGCAAGAACGAGCTACATCGTGCGAGCAGGGGAACAACACTGAAGTAGCAGTCGATGGGGCAGTTTTGTCGGTAGCGCTTAGGAGGGTGTAAGGTTGCGAAAAGGTACTGTGGTCGTAGGAGTCACTCCAGCCTTTGATGAGGGGGTAAAACTGCCGGCTTCGCAGGCCTCACTGTATTTGCGACGGGAGTACACCAGGGCACTATCCAGCGGCGGTGCCGTACCAGTGGTACTCTCGCCGGATATGCCGCTTGAGTACATTCTGGAGTTGTGTGACGGGCTTGTTATATCCGGAGGAGAGGATATACCAGCAAGTGTGTATGGCGGCGAGACGCTGCTGACGGTAACTGAACCGCTCGAACGGGTGATGTGGGAGCGGCTACTGATAGACGCCTACGAAGCTGCAGGCAAGCCGATACTGGGCGTTTGCTACGGTATGCAGCTTTTGGCACTGCACTACGGAGGGAGTCTGTACCAGGATATTGCGACAGAACACAAAGAACCGCTCCAACACGTCGGTACGACACATGAAGTCCAGATGACACGGAGTTTTCTCGGACTCCAACAGGGGCAGTCCTATGTTGTCGCTTCACGCCACCACCAAGCAGTGGCGACCCTACCGGATCGTTTTGAGGTGGCTGCTGTAGCGCCGGATGGCATTATCGAAGCGATGGCAAGCGAACAGTTGTTTGGTGTGCAGTGGCATGCTGAGTCTGATAAAACCGGTCAGGTGCTGTACGGTGAATTTGTCCGCCGCTGTGCCGCACAGCTTTACATACAGGGGTGATTCTGGTAAGATACAACGGTATTTATTAAAAGGTAGGACGGAACACATGAAAAAAGCAGTTATTGCTACCGGCGGCAAACAATATGTCGTAGCCGAAGGTCAAACACTTTCCATCGAGCGGCTCACTGGTGACGATACCAAACTCAGCTTTGACGCATTGCTCGTTGTAGACGGCGAAAAGACTACCGTAGGTGCGCCCTTGGTAAAGGGCGTGGCGGTAAAGGCTACCGTAGTAGACGCGGAGGCAAAGGCAGATAAAGTCACGGCTATACGCTACAAGGCGAAAAAGCGCGTGCACAAAACTCGTGGCCATCGCCAGGCGCAGACCACGGTCGTGATCGACAGTATTGCGTAGCCTCTAGCTCTAGGAGTATTAGCCCAAAAACACCCGCTGCGTGCGGGTGTTTTTGTATGTACCTGTGGATAACTTTAGGAGAATATATTATTCGTAGTGAATATTGCTACAAATTTGCATGCTGAATCAGAATCAATTCTGCTCTATTTTCATGAAAATAACAGGGGTAATGAATAATTGTAGTATAAAACACTACGAAAAACATCTGTTGATTTGTCAAAATTGAATACATTTTTTTGCATAACTTTCTTTCACTTTTCTCTTGTAACAGGTGGTTCGTATGGGGCATACTTCTGTGCAGGATAGGCCAAAACAAAAAACTAGGCAAAATCCGAAACAAAGATTGGTATCTCAAAAAAAACGAGAAACCAACACAAACACTTTACAAAACACATGTTCAAACCAAAACATACAGTACCCGCATTTTTTGTGCATACCCTCTGGCCCACCACCAAGAGGGTATTCGTCGTATCTGT
>CAZIOX010000011.1:0-31899 GCA_964541145.1 uncultured Candidatus Saccharibacteria bacterium | reverse complement strand
CCCTTGACTGCTTGCGAGCCGGCCTGGTCGATGATTACGAAAGTATCGTCTTTGGCTGGAGTAAAGTCACCGAGGCGAGTTACTTTAAGTACGGCTGTAGCCCCAATATTGACACTATCTGCTGACGTACCAGTGACCTTCAGTTGGTCGTAACCTGTGCAGGGCTCTTTGCCGCCGAGTTCGAATTGATATTCGCCATCTAGTTGCAGAGTGTCAGAGGTTATACAGCCTGGGCTCATGCCTGGCGCAACTATACCCTTATCAAAAACTGTAAGTCTACCTGTTATGGTGCCCCCATTGCCCTTTAGTAGGCCGCCCCCTGATACGTATATATCTGCGTATTTTCCTGTTAGTACACCTATAGTGTTTGCGCGAATTTGTTCAGTCAGTTGCCCTGTTGTATCTTTAAGCTCCATGGTTTTCAGAGCAGAAGCTGTTGTACCGTTTTGTGTAGCACTCGTGTTAGTCGAAGCCGCTATGGTCAACTTGCCTAGTTCGCCCGATTTCATGGCTAGCGCATAGTTGCCGCTCAGGGTACCCGTTACTTTCATCTCACCCGTACCACCGACTGTAGTATTAGCGGTCAGTGTAATGGGGCCCGTCCAGGTAACACTTGCAGCGGGTTCAAAAGCAGTTGGCCCTCCGCCTCCACCGCTTCGACTGCAGCCAGCCAACATCGCTATAGCCCCAAAACCAACGCCATCACCGCCAATAGTAAGTGGGTTTGCAACAGACCCACCGTCGAAGCCACAGGTCAAAATGGCGGCTCCTGGCGAAACAGTAATAGCCGAGGTAGCAGAGAAAGCATCTTTATAAAAATACATTACGCTCTTTTTAACCAAAATCGAACCAGTAAAGCCAGTTAAGTCAGGTAGTGTCGATAGATCATCTCCGCCATCATAAACCACACTGCCTGTACCTGTTACTTTCCCGAGATCCCAATAGCTACTACCCGCTAGTGTTACTGAATGTGTACCTACAGCCAAAGTTGTCGCAGCATTATTTAAACTTAAGAAGCCCGTGCCAGCAACTACTGTGTCGGCATCTAAAGTAACTGTCCCAACTAATGTGAGCGAACTTGCAACTGTTATGTTTCCGGCTACATGAATATCACCGTTGATGACATAGCCATATGTCATGGTCCCAGCAGGAGTGGTGTTAACTATAGTAATTCCGCCTACAGCAAGGCCAGCAATATCTTGCGTTAAGGTTTTATCGGCAGTTAGAGCTGTTGAATCAAGGCTAATGCTGTCCCCATTTTGTGGCACTCCGCCGCCGCAGTTTGTCCAGTTGGTAGCGGTACTAAATTTGGCATCGGTTGCACCGCTCCACGTACATGTTTGCACGGCGGCCTGTGCGACGCCGGTAAAGCCAAGCGTTAGCATAGATGACAGCGAGAGTACTGCTGCGGTTGTGCCCGAGATTACTCGAGAGAGTCGTTTCATATATATTCCTTTTTACTTTTTATGTTTTATGGTTCTAGATCATATATACCTGGTTCTGCTGAAAAACGCAAGCACTTTCTGCCCCTGGCGCGCCCCAAACTGTGGAAAACTTTCGCCTCTACCGTTGGCCGTAACCTCCTCTGCCTCCATTCCCCTTCCCCGCCACAAAAACCCCTCACACTTCTGTCCCAGCTGGGACAGAAGTGTGAGAGACAAAAACAAATGCACGCTGTTGTTGGCTGCTACTTTGTACGATATTCTTCGGTATAGTTCATTTCTTTTGGGGGGTTATGTGCACCGGAGCGCCATAGTGAGGCAGTACTACCGTGTCATTTTCCCCCTTCCCAATCCGCACCAGTCCTACCCCGCGCCAATCCTCCCCCTGCGCGCCGACCACAGGTACTACCAGTCCTTGTGCAAGAACATTCGCCACCGTCAAGCCTATCCGCAGCCCCGTAAAGCTGCCTGGCCCCTGAAACACAACTATGCCCTTTAGGTCATGCCAAGTTTTGCCCACTGACCCGAGCATATCCCGTGCTTTGCCGTGGATCGTTTCGGCCAGCTCGCGGTGCGCCTGCCAGGTTTCGTAGGCAAGCTGCTCTGTGTCGCTGTACAAGCCTATTTCTGCAGTTGGGTTATCGGTGCGGAGTGTCAGTATCAGCATGTGGCCGCAACTCCTTCAAACACATAGGCAAGCTGTTCGGGAAAGGTGCAGGTAAACACCCGCGTCTCGTCTGCTGCCGGTCTGATGTGCACTACGATTCGCTTAGCTGGCAACACACTACCCAAGCTCTCAGCCCATTCACCGACAACAACGAATGCTGAATCATGCACATATTCTCGTATTTCATCTGCTATACTCCCGAGTTCTGCCAGTCGATACAAATCAAAATGCACCAGAGTATACTTTGGTGCGCGGTACTGACGGCTCAGAGTAAACGTGGGACTTGCTACATGCTCTGTGCTACCTGCACCCCGTGCTAGACCGCGAACGAACGTCGTTTTGCCACCACCAAGATCACTTACCAGCTCAATAACCTCACCGCCGCGTAGCCGCTCTCCTAGCTGCTGGCCAAAGGCCTCAGTGTCGACGGAGCTTGTACAGTGTGTTTGCCAGGTCTTTTCGGTAGACATATGCTCCATATCCTACAGCGCTTGCTGCCACCAGAGCAAGTACGCCGGGGTGAATCGGGAGCGGTCCAGTCATGGCGACGGGTTTTTGGGTGGGGGTGGCTTTCTTTGGCTGAGTGACTTTTTTGGGTGTAGTGGTCTTTGTCTTGGTGCTGACCGATTTTACTTGGGTCGTTTTAGGAATAGCTGTTTTTACAGTGAGTTTTTTGGCCGCGGTGGCTGGTTGAGCGATCGGTTGGGCGATGATGTTTGTGCTACTGGGTGTGAGTTTGGTCGTCCAATACCACGTGCCGTTTGCTAGCGCCCAGGCCTGACCGTCTGGCGCTGAGTCGTAGGGATCGGATTGCGCAACCACCCCCTGTGCACGGTCAAGCAGGCTGGCCTGACCGCCGGTGTTACTCATGCTCAGCCCAGTTTCACGAGAGTAAAATGTTATAAAGCTTTTCGGCGCTATGCTCGTTCCGTTCGGAAAAACGTACGAATGTTTGGTTGTCAGCCCCGTCTGCAGCGTAAACCCAGCCAGCGAAAACGTCGTATCGTTTGAGTTGTATAGTTCAATAAATTCATCGACTGCGTCAGTACCAGTGCCCTGAGGGTTCGCGACGAGTTCGGTAATCAGTGGCGGGGCAAGACCGGCGTTTTCACTTGGTTGGTTCGATTTTTCAGGGGTCAGTTCCTGCTCATTTACACTTTCGATGATAGCAGGAGGCTCGAGTGAAGCCTGCTGCCACACTACGAGCTCTGGCTCGCTAGTGGTGCCCGCTGTCATAGGTTGCAGTGTCAGATTGCACCCGAGCAAGTTCCCTACTCGCCAGGGTTTTGTAAAAGTAGAGTCGTGGTACCACACCGCATAGGAAAGGCTGCTGACTTCTTTACGCAAATCAAGCGCGACTGTCGTCGTTCCCGTGACACCTGGCTTTACCCACTGCACCGAATCAACCGTCGTGAACGTACTGGTCAGACCGGCGCTTTCCAGGCGTCTCACCACCAACGTACCTTTTGTGTCGGCTAGACTATAACTAAGCTTGGTTGTGAAGACGGCATCGCACGTGTTGCCTCCATCGCTCGTAAGCAAGACAGCTTGTCCAGCGGCAAGCGCTCGGGCGGGCATTTGCTGTGTCGGTACAACCGCGCCGGGGTTTACCAGCTCGCTCGAAACATAACCAAGCCAGTACTCACTCAAGTCTGCAATGGGGACAGTCGCCTGTAGCACCACAAACTCTTCTCCTGTGATTTTCACCTCCCGTATAAACAGCGCTGGCACAGTCAGATCAGGCGTCAGACTATCTTGCGCAGACGCACTCAGGGGCGTACACAGCAGTACAAAGCCAAGCCCCACCCCCAGAACCCGACTGAGGTATTTCATAAGTACCGTTCATTGTAAAACCGTCAGAAATTAACTTGCAAGCTGTAGCGTAATACTTTGTGTTTTATTATTTACAACAGACTTCTAGCTGCTGGTTGGATATATCTTTCTGAGGGGCACCCAGAGAGTTTTCGCATGGAGTACCGCAAGGGTGAGGATACACTCGGCAGCGAGGCTTTTTTCGGTTATACTTACTCCTATGCTTACTCTGAGTGAACATCTTATTGGGAAGCCCGTAATGAGTCTGCGCACAGGGCAAGCGGTCGGCCGGACGACAGCGCCTATTTTTAACCCAAACAACCTAAAGATCGAAGGCTTCTACTGTCTCGATAAATTTAGCAAAAAAGAGCTCGTACTTCTGTATCAGGACATCCGCGATGTCATCCCCCAGGGAGTTGTTATAAATGACCACGACGTGCTCGTCGAACCACATGAGCTCATTCGCCTGAAAAAAATCATGGAACTCAACTTTAACCTTATCGGTAAGGTCGTCACTACCCTCGGTCGAAAACGACTGGGTAAAGTCACCGACTTTTCGACCGAAATAGAAACCATGTATGTCCAGAAGCTCTACGTTTCGCAGGGTATTTTCAAAGGCCTAACCGGTGGCCATTTAGCCATTGACCGTTCGCAGATAAATGAAATCACCGACAAAAAAATCATCGTCAACGACCCGCTCGACTCCGCTACCGTCCCCGCAGGCGCCATGGCCTAGACATAAATTACTTTATATAGTATAGTTTTGTTGTGCGTTTTACCCGACCTCAAGTATTTGATGCAAATTCAGACCTTCTAATCCCCCGTACTCATTTTTCGTTCGACCCAGAACGAGTCGGGCATTTCGATGAATTTTCGTGCACATTTGTCGAAAGCGACATTGCGGCGTCTGAGCCTCTACAAAACAGCTTGGAATTAATCCCGAGACCTCCGCGACTTTCCATGCGGTCCTCGTTAGAAACAGTCTCGGATATAGATATTGACCATGCAGGCGCCAAGCTATCTGTCGAAGAGGCAAAGGGGTTAGTTACGGTTCGCTTTGGTTTTGCACCGTTACCAGAGCTAGATGAATCTCAGGCGCCCGAATTATTTAAAGCGCGCGCAGCATGGCGTAGAAAACAAGCCGAGCCTATTGCTGAAGGCTGGAGCCAAGTATTTCAAATACTTCCTCGTTTGACGAATCTACAGTATCAATTCGGGGTTCCTAGGGACAAGTACGATACACAACACCCCACCTCTCCCGCACGCTGGTCATATATGAGCGGCAAAAATATAAACCAACCGCGAGTCATCGTAACTGAAGCATTTGATAAAACGCTTCGAGGGACAAAACCAGAGGAGGCCTTAAAACTAACGATAGATTTGAGCAAATATCTTCTGGCCTTAGGTATGGCGAGCGGTCGTGGCACCGACCCGTTTTCTGGGTGTGTTATCGGCAAATACGATCGAATTTTCAGCAATGGTCAAAACTCCCTTGGCCAGCGCGGCGAGACTTTCACGACAGAGGACCTTGCAAGTCAAGAAACACTTGCCGACTATCGTCTGCAAAGCGGCGATTCATATGAAGCTCGCGGCCACAATTTGAGTGATATTTCTATACCGCAGTGGTTAGCTATGGTGAGCGTTGGTGCACTATCTAGAATGACCTTAATCCAACAAGCTACTTCTTAATACACCCCCATAATTGCCCTGATGTCATCGTAGTTGAAGCCCTGTCGGGCGAGGTAGGCGATGAGTTTTTGGTTGTCTTGGTAGCGGGTTTGACGGCGCTTTTTGGCAATAAGGTCACGGAGCACTTGGCGTTCATCGGTTTCGTCCTCGGCCAGAGCGGTGCGGATGATGTCGTCGGCAATGCGCTTTTGGCGCAGCTCTAGCCGCAGCTTTTTTGTGCTGGTCGCTTTTAGCAACCGCCGGTTTTCTACCCAGCGCCGCGCAAACTCAGCGTCATCCACCAACCCCTGTCGCTTCAGCTTTGGGAGGACAGTCCTCCCAAAGCCGTCATCATAGCCTTTGCGGCGCCAGTATTCCCACAGCTCGCCCTCACTGCGCATCCGCCGCGCCACGTAGGCCAACGTCAGTGCGTAGGCTTTGTCCTCCTGGGATTTACTTTTCGCCTCTGTAAGCTCCGTCTGGGATAGTTCCTGCCCTGGTACATACCCGGCTTGCAGTAGCCCCTCCGCACTCAGGCTAAACGCGTACGCACCGTCCACAAATATCGAATACCGTCCTTCGCGTTTTACCTGGGTTTTTATGGCCGTTATTTTCATGGTTTGTACAAGATTTCGTAGACTTCTTTTAGTCCATCGGCAATGGTGCCTGGGCGGCATTCGACCAGTTCACGTAGCTCGGTGCGACTCACCCAGCGAGCATCTGCCACTTCGTCGACCTGCAGAGTAAGTGTAGTCTCGGCGGGGATTACCGCGCGGTACAGCGTGTTCCAGCGGTTGAGTTTCCGCCAACCGAATTGACCAGACGAAGGGTAATATTTGACCCGTGTGAGTTTCGTCATGACGCCGATCTCTTCGTACAGTTCTCTTTTTGCCGCGTCGTCGTAGCTTTCGCCGCAATCGACATGGCCAGAGGCAGCGTTGTCCCAGCAGTCGGGGTACAGCTCTATGTTTTGCTGCCGCTTCTGAATCAAAATGTTACCGTCAAAATCCTCTAGTGCCACCCGCACAATCCGGTGGCGCAAACCCTGCCGCTGCACTTCATTTTTCGTAGCCCGGCTTACAACATTATCATCCTCGTCCACGACGTCAACGAGTTCGTCTTGACTCATCTACAGCACTCCATCATCCTTGAGTTGCGTGGTGACGCTCGGCAGCTCGGTCACGCCGGAACTTCCGCCGAGATGGCCGCCTTTGTCTATGTATATCATTGTGCCGCCCAGTTTCTCGGCCGCCTCTTCGGCAAACTCGACCGGGCAGTATGGGTCATCGGTGCTGTGTACGAAGTAAAAACGCTCGCACTTTCTACGCAGTGCAGCCCAGTCAAAGCCCACTGCCGGGAACAGCGCGTCAAACTGGTCGCCTTCAAAACCAAATGAGGTTGCCTGCTCTAGCGTGGGCTTGACCAGAAAAGCTGCCACGAGCACCACAGCACGCACCCTGGGACACCGTTCGTCGGAAAGTATATTTAGGATAGCAGTGGTGCCAGAGGAGTGTCCCACGAGAATGTTGTTGGAAAAATCCCAATCTTGGCCGAACAAAAATGCATTGTACACCGCTCTGTTTGGCCGATGATTTTCGGGTAACTCTGGGTGCAGTACTTTGTAGCCGTACTGCTCAAACTGTTTGTGCAACCATGGCTGCCAACCGTAACTCGGGTGTCCATCGGTCCCGTGTAGGATTACCGCTCGTTGCACGACGTTATTCCTTTGTGGCGACTTCGCGGACCTTGGCGGCTATTTCGGTTTGGACTTTGGGGTTTTCCTGTAGGTAGGTTTTGGCAGCCTCACGACCCTGCCCGATTTTGTCGCCACCGTAGGCAAACCACGCGCCAGCTTTTTCGACAATGTTATGCGTGACGGCCAGGTCGAGGATGTCGCCCGCGACGGAAATACCCTGGTTGTACATAATGTCGAACTCGGCTTCGCGGAAGGGTGGTGCAATCTTGTTTTTTACCACTTTTACGCGAGCACGGTTGCCCATCACACTATCACCCACCTTTATCTGAGATATGCGGCGAATGTCCATACGCACGCTCGCATAGAATTTCAGCGCGTTGCCACCGGTGGTTGTTTCTGGGTTGCCAAACATCACCCCAATCTTCATGCGAATCTGGTTGATAAATATGACCGTGGTTTTGCTGCGGCTAATCACGCCCGTGAGCTTACGTAGCGCTTGGCTCATCAGTCGAGCCTGCAATCCCATGTGGCTGTCGCCCATGTCGCCTTCGATCTCGGCGCGAGGCACCAGGGCTGCCACTGAGTCGACCACAATGAGGTCAACTGCGTTAGAGCGCACCAGCGTTTCGGTGATCTCCAGCGCCTGCTCGCCGTTGTCTGGCTGGCTCAACAGCAGGTTTTCGACATCCACACCAATGCGCTTGGCATAGGCTGGGTCAAGCGCGTGCTCGGCGTCGATGAATGCCGCGGTACCACCACGCTTCTGCACTTCGGCTATGGCGTGGAGTGTCAGTGTCGTTTTACCGCTGGACTCTGGGCCGTAAATCTCGACAATACGGCCTTTTGGTATGCCGCCACCCAGCGCGAGGTCGAGCGAAATACTCCCTGTCGGCGTGCATTCTACCTCCACCCCCTGGTTTTCGCCCAGCTTCATGATGGAACCCTTACCAAACTGCTTCTCGATAGTTTCGAGGGCGAGCCCGAGCGCCTTCGCCTTGCCTTCGCCCTCTTGCTTTGCTTCTTTGGTGTTATCTACTTTGTCACTCGTTGCTTTTGCCATTTTACTGTCCTCCCGTCTACGGTTGCCTCGCCGGCAACCTGAAATAAATAATGTTGTACGCCAGAGCCTACACCCAAAACCCATCCAACGCAAACTCATTTCCACTTTGGGAGGACAGTCCTCCCAAAGCGGTTTTTGCCTACCAGCCGTTAGCTAATTCTTTTTTAATAATGTCTCTCATCTTCTTATTTTCTTCATAATCTCCCACAAATTTGAAATACTCTGAGGGGCTCGCAAAGAGCTCGAGCATACGTTCTGGTCGCAGCCACGTCTCTTGAGCTCGTTGCAAATAATACGGCAAACTCGAGTACTCATACTCCCGCCAATGGCGCGGGTTGAGGTGAATGTACCGGGTGATATGCATGAGATACGCGTCATCCGAAATCAGAGAAGCCCGGAACCTCGATTCAAAGAGTGAACCGCTACGGCCATATTTTTTGTTGAAATAACGACTGTAACTCGTCATAACGCTCTGCATGAGACTGGTCAGTGCCTTAGCTTGGCGCTGGAACACAAGCAAATGAAAGTGGTTCGGCATGAGACAAAACGCGAGTAAGTCCGTTTTGTTATAGAAGTTGGGGTAGGAAACGCCGTAGGGATCTTTTGCCTCCTCGGGAGATAGGTAGCGGGCAAGCAGTCGAAGAAACATGAGGTAATCCTGCTCTTCGAGAAATATACGGTGCCGACTGTTGCCTCGGGCATACACGTGATAGTAACTGTCTGGAGCATCGTAACGAACCGTATTTCTTCTTGGCATAACAGTACTATACCATAAAAATGGTGTTTGGGAGGACAGTCCTCCCAAAAGTGGTTTGTGGTTATGGTTTTTGATATACTACGTACAATGCGTGTATCAGATAGTTTGGTGGAGAAGCTGCTGGCTGCAACCGGTAAATTTACGTCCGATCAACTCGAGGCGCTTCGAAAGCAAGAAAAAAGCGAAAAAAAACCCCTCCAAGATGTCGTGGTCGCGACAAACACGCTCAGCGAAAAGGAACTGACTCATCTGTACGCTGAGGAAATCGATGTGCCATTTGTTGAGTTCAACGCCCGAGAGCTCAAAAAGGAGATTCTCGAGCTCGTCCCCGAACGCGTCGCCCGCCAATACCGAGCGGTGGCATTTGACACTGATGAAGATGGTGTCATTTTTGTCGCCATGGAAGACCCCGATGACGTGCCTGCGATCAGCTTTTTGCAAAAACACCTCAGTAGACCGATTCGAGTGCACATAGCCACCGCGAGCACCGTCCAGGCCGCGCTCGACCAGTACGACGGCGACGGCAGTGGCGTCGGAACAGAGATCGAACGCGTCATAGCCGTACAGGAAAAAGATGACAGTGATGACATTGTCGACAAAGCAGATGTGGCAGAAGATTCGCCCATCGCCCAGACTGTCAATCTCGTCATAGACTACGGCGTAAAAAACGGCGCGAGCGACATTCACATTGAACCCCGAGAAAACTTCGTAGTCATTCGCTACCGTGTCGACGGGATTTTGCGCGAAGTCAATAAGCTGCCGCGTAAAGTTTTGGGCGCGTTAGTGTCACGCATAAAAATCTTGGCAAATCTAAAGATTGATGAGCACCGCGCACCCCAGGACGGCCGCTTCAAAATCGTCGTTAGCAACCATGTCTATGCCTTACGCGTGTCAACCCTGCCGATAGTCGACGGCGAGAAGGTCGTTATGCGTATTTTGGATGAATCAAGCAAGCCTGCCACGCTGGAGGAACTCGGCTACTGGGGCTACTCGCTACAGGCAGTACAGCAGGCAATCGTCCAGCCACACGGCATGATTTTGGTCACAGGGCCGACAGGATCTGGGAAGTCTACGAGTTTGTTTAGTGTTTTGACTATGCTCAATAGCCCCGGGGTAAACATTAGTACCGTCGAAGACCCTGTAGAATATCGTATTGTGGGCGCTAACCAAACCCAGGTGAACCCACTTGCGGGGATGACTTTTACCAGTGGTCTGCGAGCTCTGCTGAGACAAGATCCAAATATCATCATGGTCGGAGAGGTTCGCGACGGCGAAACAGCAGACCTAGCTGTGCAAGCTGCCTTAACGGGACACCTAGTCTTTAGTACCCTTCACACCAACAATGCCGCAACCTGTCTACCGCGCTTGCTCGATATGAAAATCGAGCCGTTTCTCATCGCCAGTACAGTTCGTATTGTGATTGGGCAACGTCTAGTGAGACGTTTGTGTCCCGACTGCCGCGAACTATACACTCCGGACGCAGCCCGCTTGGCAGATCTGGCCAAGGTTTTCCAGCTGAAGGAAGCGGGCACAATGGCACACCTCCACGAGCTTGAACAAGAAGCCTTGGCAGCAGGGATTGGAGCAAAGACCACCGTAAAGGCAAGTCAGGCCGATCCATCTCAGCTTGCTACAACTGCGACTAGCATTACTCGTCTCTGGAAAGCTCACGAAGACGGCTGCGACAGCTGCAATCACACCGGCTATCACGGGAGGATGGGTATATATGAAGTACTACGTAACACCGATAAAATTCAGCAACTCATCGTCACGAACAGTACAAGTGAACGACTTCAGGTACAGGCTATAGAAGACGGCATGCTCACTATGCAGACGGATGGACTCATCAAAGCCTTTCGTGGCCAGACCTCTGTGGAAGAAATATTACGCGTTACGGCCGAGAAAGCCTAGAGGATACCATGCTTTTTGCCTACAAAGCCCTACGAAAAGATAACTCAAGCGTCTCTGGCACCATCGAGGCTGCCGACCGAGAAGCGGCCATGACCGCCCTCTCCCACCAGGGGTTACACCCACTTCTTTTGAAAGAAGAGGCGAAAAAGCGTAATTTTGGATTTGGTCAAAATGTAAAAACGAGTGATATGGTAATTTTCACGCGTCAGCTATCTACTATGATTTCGGCCGGCGTACCTATTGCACGCGGGCTTTCGACATTGCAGGAAAGTGCATCCAACGGCTACTTTCGCGAGGTTCTCTCGAAGGTTGCCAAAGATATCGAGGGCGGCACGCAGCTAGGGGATGCCTTTGCAAAATTTCCAAATGTGTTTGACGACGTATACGTGAACATGGTGCGCGCCGGAGAAGAAGGCGGTATTTTGGACGAGATTTTGAAGCGACTAGCCGTACAGGTTGAGCAAAATTCTAGCATAAAGAAAAAGGTCAAAAGTGCCATGACCTACCCCGTGGTAATCTTGAGCATTACCGTCGTCGCGTTTTTCGGCATCATGTTTGTACTTATGCCCAAAATTTCTAAAATACTGATGGATTTAGGCGGCCCAAACGCAAAACTTCCCATTTACACACAGGTCTTGTTGGATATCAGTCATTTCAGTCGCAAATACGCCTATATCGTTATCCCTGCCATGGTTCTCACGGTCTGGGGGGTACGCCGTTACATCAAAACTCCCAAAGGCAAGTACCAGTTCCACGCCCTTATGCTCCGCACGCCTGTGGTAAAAACCATTGTCACAAAAGTCGCAATAGCACGGTTTTCGCGCACCTTTGCCTCGCTCATGTCAGCCGGCGTCGGTGTGCTCGACGCTCTTTCTGTCACTGGTGGCGCGATTGGTAATAAAGTCATAGAGAAAGAACTAGCCGAGGCAGCTGCTCAGGTGAAAAATGGCAAGCAACTGTCGGAAGTGATCGCCGCCAGCAAACATTTTCCCCGGATTGTGTCACAAATGCTTGCGGTTGGCGAGGAAACTGGCACAACCGATACCGTGCTCATAAAAGTCGCTGATTTTTATGAAGAAGAAGTTGCTACCGCTATTGATAGCCTCGCTTCTGTCATTGAGCCTGTCATGATTTTGTTCCTTGGTAGTGGCGTCGGATTGATTGCCGCAAGCGTTATGGGTCCCATCGCTAGCTTGAGCAACAATGTTGGCAATAATTAGGCCCATAGCCACATTCCACTTGACCTCAAAGCACTTATGGCTATAATCAAGTACAGACTTACGAGATATGCTCGTCAAGCAACATAACAAATTTATAAGGAGGGTGGGCTCTCATGGCTTCAACCGTTTCACTAAAGGATAAAAAAGGCTTCACAATCGTTGAGCTTCTGATCGTCATCGTCGTTATCGGCATCTTGGCAACACTAGTTATCGTCACATTTACTGGTATCCAGCAAAAGGGACGAAATAGCCAGCGCCAGACTGACATTGGCGCTATTGCAAGTCATCTTGCAAAATACTACGCAGAGGAAGGATCCTACCCAACTCTCGCACAAATGCAAGACACCGCTGCTGATGGTTTCTTGAAAACAGACATGAAAGGTTTGCCAATTGACGCGCTCGACGATCCCAAAGCGGCCAAAGGCACTGGGCTTAAAGGCAGTCCTTCTGCTACCGAATACGGCTATGAGCCCGCACCAGCCAGCTGCGCACCAAAGACAGCTACACCATGCGAAAGCTTCACGCTCACTGGATGGCTGGAAGGCAAGTCAGACACTGACAAAGCCTACACAAAAACTAGCGAATAAATCGCGCGGCGCTACCGAAAAAGACTCAGCAGCAATGTTGAGTCTTTTTTCTCACCCCGTATCTGACCCCATCGACATACATACTGCAACCCGAACTCGACGTACGCGCCAAAGTTCTCGAAGGGACAGGCGCCCTCGTCGCACCCGTGAGTGCCTCGCTCTCGCTCGCTGACAGGTTGTTGTTACTGGCAGTGCGTATGTCGGGTTGAGGGAGCTATAGTAAATTTCGTGGAGGTTTTTAACCCCGTTTTCATCTGTCAATTGCTTGGGTATTGAAAATGCTAAACTCTTTAGCCACAGGAATACCCGCGGCGACTTCGACGTCACTCGCGCAACGACAATAGCGTGTCTTCCTCCCAGAGAGACGGGCAAACTACGGCTTGGTCAGTACTTCGCGCCAGCTCAAAATGTTGTAGGTCCCAGTGATGGGGTAGTTCGGTGGGGGTGCATATAGAAGATTGTAGTCATAGACTGTGTTGGTGCGCATAATACCAGAGTAATACGTGCCTGACACGGCATCGCGCACCGCGTAGCCACAACCGCCTCCGTAGGAATAGTTCCAAGTCCAATCAAGCCGTGTCGCTACAGACCCATAGTAAACGAAGTTTTGGTTATTTGCCGTCCAGCCTTTTGTACATGTTTTGGTGCCTTCATAATAGCGTGGCCAGGTGACAGACGCGGCTTGGGAAAGCGTCGCGGCATTAATCTCAAATGTAAACCCGCCAGTTGCCGGAGGAGCATATGGTGCGATAACGACCGAACCCTCCGCTACCAACCCTATCGCATCACTGCCATTTTTTGTGCTATAGAGTACATTGCCGACCACGGTGATAGTTGTACTGGAGCTTGTTGCCATACGGGCAGATGCAATGGTCACGCGGCCATGGTACGTGGGGTTGGTGCGAACCCATACATTGTCTTCTACGAAAATAACCCCCGAAGACGGCACGGCTATGCCCGTAGCAATAACCGTACGACTCAACGCTGTCATGTAGGTAGTAGCGAGGTCGTTTTCACCATTTACTTTGTATAGATCATACGTATTGTTCGTGTTGAGCTGGATGAAATATCCTTGGTTGGTACTATAACTCCCTGTACTGCTGTACTGTGGTATATAGGAAGACGTACGTGTTGTCGGCGTGCTGGTACACGTAGTCGGAGACATGTCATCAAGCGCGATTTTTTTCATAGTACAGAGACTCTCGGAGATCAAGTTAAAATCTACTGACGACCTAGGATACAGCCAGTTACTTTTGTCCCGGGTGACACAATTTGGAGAAAGAACCGTTGTAGTACACCACACCCCAGTGCGACTACTGCCATTACCACCGTACTCGGGCTTTGGCACATAGCTTGCATTCGCGGCACCAACTGTATCGCTGCTGGGACCATCCATGTGTACGCCAATGTTGGAAAAAACTGGACCATTGGCCGATTCATTGCTCCCAAACCAAAACTCCTTGTCAGAGACGAGCGCGTAGCTCGCAAAAGAAGCTGCCCCAATTTGGGCTTCAACCGTGCGAGATATTTTGGAATCTTTGACTTTCCCAATAGAGCGCACTGTGGCTATAGTCGAACCCCCGCCCTGCGGTTTTATCCAGAGCGTGAAACTCCCCGTCTGGACAGCATCACTATCGGTATAGGTGTGCACGTATGGACCATAGCCTAGTACGGGGTCTGGAGTAGCGGGCGTAGTCTGACCATCTTTATAGTCTGTGCCATTATGTGCCATGTGCCACAGGTAGTAATTCACACCAGCCTCAGCAATATTAAAAGCTTGTTGGCTACGCACGTTGTTACCGACTACGAAAAAATTATTCACAACCACCATCAGTAACGCCGTGCTAAACAAGCCGATGGCGATGATAAGTGACAATATCGCAGGCAATATATAACCATCGTTTTTATGGACAAAAGGCCGAGGACGTGAGAGGCGTATCGGTCGGCTCATAGGTTTGTCTTTCTGTTGCGCAAACTGACCTGGACGTCCAAGGTTTGATTGGAGTTACTGGATGTCTTGGCAGCAAGAGTTACACGAATAGCCTTTATGGTCTGGAGATCGGTCAGAGGAAGCGTCAGTGCGCTGCCACCTGCGTCGAGATAGGTAAACAGATTCACCCCGATCGCTTGATAGTAATTGTCGATAATAGTGAAGGTACGTTTGTTCGCCGTTATCGGAATGCCGATAGGGGGATTCGCTGACATGGGTGTCAGGTCAGCCATGAGTTTTTTTGTGCTTCCGTTGGCCTGAATATAATAATGCAACAGTGATACATAGGCATCCGACGGATAGAAATAGGCGTATAACACGAGATCATTACTGGTTGCAGAAGTGATGAGCGTCGTCCCTCTCAGTACCATCCCAAGTCGGTTTGCCTGCGTGTTGAGCTGCACCGTAGCTGACGTGTCAGTTTGCATATTGAGAAAGTTGAAGAAACTCGATTTAAAAAGTACCCCAAACGTGAGCCCAACTATCACAATCATCACAAATGTCACGAGAAGCTCCACCAAGGTGAAGCCCTTTTGATTGTTCTTTCGTTTATGGCGCTGCATCAAAACCTCCTCGGGGGGTAGTCGGCAGAGTTAGACTGCCCGCTGCGTTAGTCAACGTAAGCTGAGCAAGCCCTACGCTCATGCCAGTCAGGTTAAATGAGCATTTCAGCTGCGTTGCCGAAGACATGCAGCCCGATCCTTCGTATGTAACGCCATCTTTAGCTAAACTCACGGTGGCCCCAGACAGATTTTCTCCAGTAAATGTAATCAGAAAGGCGTCACTATTTGTAGCCGAGGCAGTACTGAACTGGTACGGCGACATAGTGAAAATACGGGGCAAGTTGGGGTTAGTGCTGAACATCAAACGAACTTTCTGGAGATACCCAACTCCGCCGTGGGTATATGTGGCGGGAGGAGGATTCGTCGGAACCATCGGGGGCACGCCGATTGGCCGCAGCGAGTTTGCGCCACCATAGGGCACAGCAGCTGCGAGATAATAGGTCGTGCCGCCCACCTGACAGCCAGTTGCGCCAGTATCACCGCAGAAGATATACTCGCCAACCGGAGCCAAACCAGTCATCACCGCTATTCCTGTTCCGTCAGTCGTTACTCGGCTATCAGTCGGCGACATTGTGTCGTAGTAGTATGTCGTGTCGTCGGGTTCGATATATTTTTTATAGCCACCTTTGGCGTAGACTTTCATGCCAGGCAAAGGATTGCCAGAAAGGTCAGTCGTCTCCAGCACCATACTTTGCGCTGACATTGGTGCAATCTGCAAAGTCACCGACGAAGATTGCTGAGCGAGAATTTTTTGGTTTGGATACGTGGGCTGTAGGGTGCCGGCCGCAATAGTTGACAGAGAAGAAAACCCCGTTTTCGTCGCTGTCACCACATAGTCATTACCCGTGTCGGGAGGAAGGTTGTAAAAAAGAGCTCTTCCATTGGTATTCGTCACATCGCCCAAGTTCGCAGCAGGAGTTATAGTCGTGTTCTTGACTGTCACCGTTGCGCCTACAATTGGGGCGCCGCTCTGATCGAGCACCGTCACAAAAAGTGCACCAGTGGTACTCGCCGATTCAGCCACTCGAGCAGTTATCTGCGTATCTACGGCTGCAAGTTTTTTCCCAGACGCATCAGTTGTACTGACATGAATTATTTTGTAGTCTGCTGGATTTTGGTCTGGGTTCGGTGCCCCAGTCGGGGACGGATAGTTCCGACAGTCCGTTTCTTTTTGCGCCTGCGTTGAGTAGGTGGCACAGCCATCATAGGCATCGTCGACGTAGGCTATACTCGTCGTAACCGTATATTTCACCCCATTCACAGTCTGCGTTTTCGTGGCTGGCAGCAGGGCTGTCGCATATATCGCCCCGCCTTGTACTGCGAGCTTGTCATAAGGCAGAGACTTGAGATACTCGAGCTGTGTTGTAGCCAGCGTCAAACCGACTGCCTGCCGCCTGGCAACAACTATACTCTGTATAACCGCCTGAAAGAGCGTAACCAGTCCAATGGCAATCACACTCATCACCACTATCGCTACCGTCAGCTCCACTAGTGTAAAGCCCGCTTCGCCCGCCCTGCGTCTTTTCATCTTACCTACTAGTATAACCGCTCTGTGCAACAAAACACAGACTGAGAGACCCGGAAATTACACTTCAGTTTCTCCGGGTGATAGCTGGCCAAAAGTAATGCCGAAACACCCCTTACTATGGTATGATGTGAAAGATAACTATTTATGCTTAAGAGCGTGGGCAGCATGAAAAATACTACACAGACTCCATACCTGTACGAGGACAAGCCTCTGTTTGGCTTGGATATCGGCCGCAGCACTGTCCGTGTCATGCAGATACGTCCCGCGAGCGGTAAAGCCAAGCCAAAGATAATTGGCTATGGTGTAGGTTCTTTTGACCCCAGTGCGATAGAAAATGGCATTATCATAAAGCCCGAAGAAATCGCAAGGGCCGTCCAGGAGCTGTTCAAACACAGTCTCGTTGGCGACATTACAACCAGGCGCGTTGCGGTTGGCCTGCCGATAGCCCGGGCATTTACTCGTTCTATTGAACTCCCGAAACTCACCGAGCAAGAACTGGCCGAAACCATTCGCACAGAAGTCGACCAGTACATTCCGGCCTCGGCCGATAGCCTGTACGTAGACTACAGCACTATTCAGACGGGTAAAAATGTCTGGGCAGCCTTCATTGTCGCCATGCCACGGAGAATCGTCGACTCTTACATCGTCTTGTGTCGACTACTTGGACTCGAAACCATTATTGTCCAGACCTCGAGCGGCGCTGGTGTCAATCTGTTTGGCCGAGACAGCCAGGCCGACCTACCGAGCGTTCTGGTCGATTTTGGCAGTGATAGCGCCGATATTACCGTGGTTGATAAAAACCCCATCGTAAGTGGCACCGCTGCCTGCGGTGGAGAAGAAATTACCCGCCTCATCTCTGAGGCACTCAATGTGACCCAGCGCGAAGCTGTTATTATTAAAACCAAATACGGCCTCAGCTACAGCAAAAAACAGAAGCAAATCGAAGCCGCCTTGGCGCCAAGCCTTAACACGCTCATCCGTGAAATCCAGCGAAGCGTTCGGTACTACGAAGAGCGCTCCAAATCCAAAAAGAAAATTGCCCAAGTCGTTATCATGGGTGGCGGCGCAAACATGCCCGGATTGGCCGACTACCTCACGAGCTCGCTGCGTGTCCCCGTCCGCGCCTTTGACCCAACGGTGTACTTTAACTTTGACCATTTGCAGCCCTTAAACATAGGTGAGCGCATGTCGTACGTCACAGCAGCAGGCCTCAGCACCTTCACTCCGGAGGAGGCGTTCTAATGATCAACCTACTCCCCCCTGAAACAAAGCGAGCTTACCGCTACGCCCGATCAAATCGTCATATTCTGCACTGGATCATTGTGTACGGGCTGGGGATTTTGGGAGCAGCTCTTATCACTACCTTCGGCTATCTGTACCTACACGAAACGGGCAAAACCTACGAAAAGCAAATCACCATAACGAACGCCCAACTTCAGGCGCAGAACCTGACAGGTGTCCAAAAACAGATTACTGAGATATCAAATAACTTGACTCTCGTTGTAGACGTACTGTCGAAGCAAGTTCTGTTCTCGTCTCTTCTGACACAACTCACCACGCTCATGCCGGCGGAAACAAATCTGACTGGCCTGTCAATCTCCCAGACACAAGGGGCAATAGACATCAGCGCAGCGGCCAAAAGTTACGCGGCCGCAACGCAGATCCAGGTAAATCTGACCGATGCCAACAACCAACTTTTCAGCAAGGCAGACATTATTGGCATCAATTGCTCAGCAAACACTGATTATCCATGTACCGTGACCGTCCGAGCGTTGTTTGCACCAAACAACCTATACATGTTTAGTAAAACTACACCAAAAACTGGGGATAAAAATGGACAATAAACGCCTCAATATGCTCCTCATCGCCACCGCTCTCATACTAGCCTTCGGCCTGTTGGGCTCAGGGATTCTCGCTAACAGACTGCTCACTGCCAAATCTGCCGAGCTAAGTAAACTGAAAGCCCAAAGCCAAGTTGCGTCCGATCTCCAGGAGGCACTCAAAAAAAATAAGGCTGACATAACCCGGTACGCCGAACTCAACCAAATCGCCAAATCTGTCGTGCCCCAGGACAAAGATCAGGCCCAAACAGTCGGTGAAATCGTGAAAATCGCCACCGACAGTGGCATACCAAAGCTCACCTCTATCACCTTCCCCGCTTCCACGCTCGGCTCCAGCGCACCTGGCACCAAGGCTCCCACCGGACTGACTCAGGTTACTCCTGTGAAAGGCACTTCCGGCGTCTATCTGCTCCCCATAACCATCACGCAAGACGCCTCAAGCGCCGTCTCATATGAAAAACTCATCACATTCTTGCAAAAACTCGAAAACAACCGTCGAACTGCCCAGGTAAGCGCCATCAATATCCAGCCAGATAGCAAAAATCCCAACCTCATTTCTTTTTCATTGACAGTAAATGAGTACATAAAGCCATGAAATCATTCGACAGTACCGCCCTGACGCTCAAACTCCGAAAAGCATTCGGATGGTTTAGTGCATACCGTAGTCTCTTGTTTTTCGTCATACTCGCTTCACTCTATGGCTACATTGTCTGGCGTATAAATGTCCTGAGCAATGCCCCGCCGAGCCAAACCGACCTTACGTCTGCACAGCCCAACGTGCCGCAACCCAAAATCCCAAGTGCAACAGTCAAAAAACTGCAAGGCCTCCAAGACAACAGTGTTCGAGTGCAAGCCCTCTTCAACGAAGCTCGACAAAACCCATTCCATGAATAGCTAGTGTGGCGTCAGCGAGCACTTCCGCTCCTAGACTACTGTTTCGCCTGATCGTTCACCGTGTCACGCTCTGCTTGTGCACGCGCTTCGTACTGCTGAAAATCCAGAAAACGCTTATACTCTGCTGCGTCAATGTTTACGGTGTGATCGTCCTGCCCTACTTTGTTCAGCGTGGTCGGTAACCGACCGCTTTCGAGAGCCGCCGAGAAGTTTTCGTGTGCCTCCACGATCACGCGCACTGCATCGTCTGGCCGCTCGGTGGCACGAAAATGGTAGTTCGCCTGTTCACCTGGGGTTTCGATGGTAACTGTCCCATAGCCAAAAATCGTTCCAAAAAAGTCTTTGCGTACCGAGACATCGTTGACGTGCTGTAAGCCCAACTGAGAAACCTTACTGTTAAAAACGCTGGGCTGAAGCACCTGAAACACTGCTTCATCGGTTACGACGAGCTGCTCTCCCGCTCGCATAATGATAGGGATCAAGGTTGCCAAACCAATGATAGCCGCAAACAGCCCGGATCCTATCAATACCGCCTCCCGGTACGGGCTGAAGGCACCCTCAGAATCGACAAGACTATTGGCAAACTGCAAACCAGAGATAAGAACAATCAACACCGCTACAAGACCCGTCGCCCATATTACCGCATAGGCCATCCAGTGGTGGCGAAAGACCGCAAGCACCTTTTCGTCAGGGCTTATGGGGAGGTTTTTGTGCAACTTTGTGCTCGTGGCACTCTTATCTATATACATACGTTTATTTTACACCAGTTTTGTTTGAGATGCTGTTTTTTCATCTGTTGGCTTCACCCCGAGGTGTGTATAGGCCTTACGCGTTACTTTGCGCCCTCGTGGCGTGCGCTCTAGTAGCCCTATTTGTAGTAAATACGGTTCAATGAAATCTTCTATAGTACTGCGTTCCTCAGCCGTCATGGCAGCAATAGTTTCGACGCCCACGGGTCCACCGGCATAGTTTTCGATAATGGCGGCCAATATCATACGATCAGCCGGGTCAAGCCCGAGTTCGTCTATCTCAAGTAGCTCCAGTGCATGGGTGCTGATGGCTGTGTCGACTATGCCGTCGCCGTTCACATCTGCATAGTCTCGGACGCGTTTTAAGAGCCGGTTGGCAATACGCGGTGTCAGTCGGCTCCGCTCAGCCAGTCGAAGGGCAGCGGCAGCTTCTATTTTCACTCCGAGTATCCCAGCCGCCCTCGTTATAATAGCCTGAATTTCACTTGGGGTGTAGAACTCAAGCCGATGAATGTGCCCAAACCGGTCGCGCAGTGGCGCCGCCAAAGCCCCAGTGCGGGTCGTCGCGCCTATGAGCGTAAACTGCGGTAAATCGAGTCGAAGGGAACGAGCCGACGGGCCTTTCCCAAGCATTATATCGAGCTTGAAATCTTCCATAGCGCTGTACAAAACCTCTTCGACAGTACGATGCAAGCGATGGATTTCGTCTATGAAAAGAATGTCGCCGTCCTGTAGGTTGGTCAGCAAACTGGCAAGATCACCAGCACGCTCAATGGCTGGTCCGGAGGTAATGCGTATTTGTGCACCCATTTCGTTGGCAATGACACTGGCCATAGTGGTTTTTCCAAGCCCCGGCGGGCCGTACAGGAGCACGTGATCGAGCGCTTCGCCACGTTTTTTGGCCGCGGCAATGGCAAGCTCTATATTCTTCTTTAGCCGTTCTTGGCCAATGTAGTTCGCAAAATCATGCGGCCGCAGCTTCAGCTCAAACTCGACCTCATCAGCCGAATCGTCGCCTGCCTGCACTGCTGTATTTACTATCCGCTCAATCGCCATATACCCCACAGTGTACCAGCAAACCCCCTCCCCCGCACCCCCTGCTCAAGGACAGTCCTTGAGCAGGGGGTGCTCGCTCGGTGGTCGTGAGGTATGCGATGATACAGTTAGGGGATGTGGACGGGGCTCCAACAGGTACGTAGGTTGCTGTCGAGTTTGGTCAAGCGCTGCAGGTCTTCAAGGTACAGCTCGAAATCAAAAAGGTCTATATTTTCACGGATGCGTTCTGGTGTCGTAGATTTTGGCAAAATAACAAGCCCATTTTCTATCCCCCAGCGCAGCATAATCTGGGCATACGTTTTGTCGTGCTTGGTGGCAATATCCGCTACAACAGGGTCATCCATGCGCTTGGCGTGAGCCAACGGACTGTACGCTTCCACGACAATACCATGCTCCCGGCAGTAGCGCACCAGCTCTGGCTGCTGCAAAAAGACGTGCAACTCCACCTGGTTGACCACTGGCATCTCTGTAGCATATAACTTCATTTCCTCCAGATGTCGTATGGTGTAGTTACTAACGCCAATACTTTTCGCTTTTCCTTCTGCTTTGATTTTTTCCAGTTCTAGCCAAGCTTTTTTACGTGTAACCGGCACGGGGAAATGAAGTAGGAGTAAGTCCACATGATCCATACCAAGGTCGCCGAGAGACTGGCTGAAACTTTTTCGCGTTTGGCCGAGCGCAATCAGATCGGAGCGAATTTTAGTTGTCACATAGTAGTTTTCCCGGGACAACCCGCTGTTTCGTAGCGCCTTGCCGACCCACTGTTCATTGCCATAGGCATGAGCATCGTCAAAATGTGTGTAGCCCACCTCTACCGCCGCCAGCACAGCGTTCATACACTCGGTTTCGTCCTTCACTCGCCACAAACCTAGCCCTACCTGTGGGATGACGTTGCCGTCAGATAGTTTGACCATTGGTACACTCATGCCCTCCTCCTTCTGCTGTAGCAATTGTAGCATGCAACACCAATTAGCCTGAGCCGATGGCCTGAGAGATGTCTATTTTTCTCATTTCCTGAAACAAATCTGCCTCATTTTGCCAAAATGTTAGTTCGTCTGCGAACGCGAAAAGTTTCGAGTCTGACCCCTCCTGGGCAAAAATCCAGATTGTTTTCCGCCCATAGGCGTAGCCTATCTCAGCCGACATGCCCTCACTGGCCGGACCAGGTTTGTAGATGACGATCAACACGTTACTCTCTTCAATGTGCTGAAATGCTCGCACGAGCTTCTTGTCGTCATCGGGTTGGGGTGGCATAAGTTCAGTAATATACGGCTGGATGCCCTGGGTTACAAGAACAGTTTTGAGCTGAGATAGAAATTTCAACAAATCGTCTTTGTCTTCTCCAGAAACGCGGCACGCTACAAACGCTTTCATTTTATCCTTTCAGTGCCTGTTTTATTCTGTCCTCGGTGGAGAGTGTTGGGTCGACTTTCTGTAGAGCGGTCGCGGCGTCTTGAGGTGAGTAACCGAGTGAGACCAGGGCTTCCACCGCTTCGTCCTGCGTGTTTACCCCTGGACGGTATACCACATCCTCGGCAGATGCGCCTGGCGCCAGACCAACTTTATCGCGTAGTTCTACCACAATCTGCTCGGCTGCTCGCTTGCCCACGCCTTTTGCGCTCTGCAAGAGCTTGACATCACCAGCTGCAATGGCGCTGCGAACCTGTGACGCCGATCCAATGTCCAGCACCGCCATAGCCACCTTGGGCCCCACATTTTTTACGCCTAGCAACTGTTCAAACAGCTGCTTCGTATCTGTCTGGAGAAACCCAAACAGGTCATACCCTTGCTCCCGTATGTGCTCGTGCACATAAAACTTCGCTTCGCGCCCCTCAGCTGCCCGCCCAAAATCCTCACTCGTAACACTCAGCCCATAACCCACGCCACCCACATCCAAAATAAGCCCCGCCAGCGTCTTCTCAACCACCCCACGTAAACTCGCAATCATCCTCCCATTATCCCACGCCCCCCTTGCTCAAGGACAGTCCTTGAGCATATACTGGTGGTATGCCGACCAGAAACGCGATCAAGAGTTATGTGCCGCAGGCGTATTATCACCTCTACACACGGGGGGTGAACAAGCAGAAAATATTTCTTGAGGAATCCGACTACGCGTTTTTCCTATCACTGCTCAAACGTTATCTGTCGCCAAAGCCTACGCCGCGCCCAAAACATCCGCCGTACAGAACCTTCTACGGCGAACTTGAACTTCTGACTTTTTGCCTCATGCCAAACCACGTCCACCTTTTCATATTCCAGAAGGACAATGAACAGGCCATACGCGAATGTATGGCCGCAGTCATGACGAGCTATAGCCGATATTTCAACCAAAAATACAAGCGGGTGGGGCCGCTTTTCCAGAGTCGATATTTGGCGTCGCGCATTACCAACGATGCATACCTTATGCACATATCGCGCTACATTCACCTCAACCCGAAAAACTGGAGAGAGTACGGCTTTTCAAGCCTGAAGTATTTTCAGAGCAAGGCGACCTCAGAGTGGTTTGACCCTACGCACGTGCTCGAGTTTTTCGAAGGAAGCGCTGAAAAATATCTGCAGTTTGTCGCAGACTACGAAGACTACAAACGATCAGTTGAAGCCATAGACCTCGACCTCGCCCACCCCTGACATTGACCTCCTCTTGCTCAAGGACTGTCCTTGAGCAAGAGGAGGAGGGCAGGGGTTAGGAGCGGAAGGATTGGGCGTGAGTGAGGGCGGCAGCGAGAGCGTCGGCGCAGTCGTCGGGCTTGGGGACTTCGCTAAGCCCAAGATGGATACGCACCATTTCCTGGATTTGCTTTTTGTCTGCCCGACCGTAGCCGGTGATGGCCATTTTGATTTGGAGTGGGGTGTATTCTGCTATGCGCATGTCGTTTTGGCTGCCACAGAGTAGAACGACTCCCCTCGCCTGCGCGACGGTCATAGCTGTCGTGACATTGCGCGCGAAAAAGAGTTTTTCTACGGCCATGTGGGTGGGTTTGGTCTGCGCTATGATGTCTGTCAGCTCGTCGAAAATAGTCTGCAAACGAACCACGTCGTCTTCGTGAGCGGGCGTCCGAATAACGCCCGCGTCTACCAGCTGTGCTTTGCCGCGCACGACATCTATCACCCCAAAACCAAGTATGCCAGTGCCTGGGTCAATCCCGAGGATTCGCATTGGCTTTCACCTGGGATTCGACTTTTTCCTCTGGGAATTTCGCTTCGTACAGCTCCCTTTTGGGTCGCCAAAATATTGTAATGGGCGACAAAACAGCCACAAAGAATGACATCAGTAACACCACGTTGGTAAGCAAAAGCAGAAAACTAAATGGCCTGGATACGTATGCTGTCTGGTAGGTCGCACCGTCTGTCGCCTGGAATGACTGGACTTCACGGTACGTTGCGGGAAAGCCCCATCGCTTTATGTGAAAAAAACCGTTATGCTCCATTTTTTGTTGTGCAGCGGGTGGCCCAAAATGAAATCCTTTTTGTACAGTTTCACCCGCCCTACTATTTGCCCCCGCGCCAATTCCTACCGCAATAAGTAGGCTGAAAAAAAGTATAGACACAAGTTTTCGCAACGTTTTCATACCTGCATAGTAGCATGCCTAGACCTCCAAAAACAGTACGCTAACTCACCCACGACCTACCCTTTAGCTGCGTGAGTCACCCTTACCAAGGGCTACTTGCTGGAAAATATGTACCATTTTCTGATGAATAGATGCGTTACATGAGACGAGCAAGCCATTCGCAAATTCGTCATAGCGACGTTCGCCACAAAAATATCTGTTGCCATACCGCCCGCTTCCGACACGAGCAGTGCGACGGCTGCACTGGCCCAAGGGGAGCCGTAAAGCAAAAATCCTGCAACAAAATTGCCCCGTGCAACATGCCGAGCACTGTAGACTGCAGAGATGAAATTGAAGCCTCGTACGTCGGCAGCATTCAACTGCACTACCAGCCCTCCTATATCTACGGTTGGCGGGTGGCTCCAAAGTCCGCTGCCCGCTGAGACATAGTTCCCGGCAAGTTCGGCTGCCTGGCTCGTCTTGAGCCGTTGTGTTCCACGAAACGCCCCTGCTCTCTTGACTGCAAACATGAGTTCATCCAGATATGGATCGTACGTCACCGCGACATGGGGCTGTCCGTCTGTGCGTGCTACCAAGGCAAGTGAAAACGTACTGATCGGTATACCGCAGCTGTAGGGACTTGTCCCGTCGATTGGGTCGACGACCCACAGTTGCTCACGGTTCGGCTCGTAGCTTGCCTCCTCGCCGAGAACTCCATGATCTGGAAAGGTTTCACGCACGCGCTCGATAACAAGCTTATTTATATTCGTGTCGGCAACGGTCAGTGGAGTACGGTCTGCCTTCTGTACAGTTTCGAGCCGGTGGTACAAAAATACGTTCGCATAATCTCACCCGCCTCAAGTGCGAGTTCCTTTGCAAACTTCAGCTCTTTCTCATACGCCATGCTATATGAGCAGGCTTTCGTCGATGTCGAAGTTGACATGAGTGTTCGTGACGTCGTCGATAGCCTCGAGCGCATCCATAAGACGCATGATCTTTCCGGCGGTGTCGCGCTCGGTAATTTCGACAGTACTTGATGGCACATACGTCAGGCCAGCCTCGGTAATCTCAAATCCGCGCGCTTTCAGGCCGTCACGCACGCGAGCAAGTTCGGTGTCTACGGTGTAGACTTCAGAAACCTCGCCATCTTCCTGTACGTCATCGGCACCTGCGTCGAGCGCCTCGAGCATAAACTCATCACCTGTGGCTCTTACTATTATCAACCCTTTGCGGGCAAACTGGAACACCACAGCACCCTTTTCGGCGATGTTCCCACCGTGCTTACTGAACGCCAGACGCACTTCCGGGTATGTGCGGTTGATGTTATCTGTCGCAACCTCTACGAGGATAGCCACGCCCCCTGGCCCGTAGCCTTCGTACAAAACTTCCTGGAGCTCAGCAGCCCCTTTGTCTTTTATACGGTCGATGGCACGCTGGATGTTGGCATGGGGCATGTTGGCTGCCTTGGCCTTGTCTATGGCAAGGCGCAGGGTAAAGTTGGTTTCAGGGTCGGTGCCACCACGAGCAGCGAGGGCAATGGCATTGCCGAGTTTGGTAAAAACGGCGCCACGAGCAGCGTCTTTGGCGCCTTTTTCGCGTTTGATAGTAGACCATTTGCTATGACCGGACATCGTAAATATGCTCCTGTTGTATCTGTTATAGTACCAAAAATCTTCGTTCCTGCCAAGCCACTGTTTACATTTGTACCCGTGGGCTCTCGAGCACCCCTTCGCCCTGACGACCAAGCAGCTTTGCGAGATCGATACTGTAGGTGAACTTTTGATACTGTATGTACCCCTGCTCTTTGAGACGGTGGAGTTCGACAGCAGCGGTTTCGCGGGTGACTCCAATCATTTCAGCAATATCTTGATGGCTCAGACGCAAACCAATTTTCACCCTCCCGTCTGGCTGCCGTTCGCCAAATCGGGTCGCCAAGTAGTGTAGAATGTAAGCAACTTTTTCCTGAGCGTAGGAGTGTTCGAGCGCATAGACATGCATAATAGCCGCAATATAGTGCGACATATAGTTATCAAAAACTTGGTCTTTGAGTGCTGGATACATTTCGAGGGCAGCCAAATATTCTTTTTTGGGAAGTGTCATGATGGCACAATCTGTCATAGCCTCAAAGTTGTAAATGCAAGTTTCTGATTTACCAAAAATCCATGACATTGGGAAGACATCACCCGCGCCAAGCAGTGACACTGTTCTGCGGTCGCCGTCTGCAGCAATCCCATACGACCGGACGAAGCCGTTTTTGATGATATAGGTGTGTTTGGGTTCTTCGCCCTGCAATAGTATGATTTGTTTTTTGGGATATCGCCGCGTAACAGCCCTTGGCTGTAGGAGGGAAAAGTTGCCAAACCGAGCGCTTTCTTGCATGTCTGTAGTATACCCTGCCATAGAAGGATACTCTATGTACTATTTGTCGTGTTGCAGTGTTTCAAACCAAGGCACCGGGCGGCGGCGAAAACCGAATACCAGTGCCAGCACTAAGCCGTAACACAAGATCATGTCAATCGCGCTAATGTATGTGTTGTTTTGGAAAATATGTGGCACGCGTGACAGCAGTAGCGCACTATCGAGCATATAGGTAAGCAGTAGCTTTGCCGGCCAGGCAAACCATCCGGCGAGCAGGGGCAGAAACATACCAGCGAGGGCGGCTATAAAACTCAGAGCCATCGCAAGCGGTACCAGCAGGACGATAAGCATGTTTGCCACTAGGCCAATAAATGAAACTTGCCCAAAAATAAAAAGGATCAGTGGAATAGTCATGATTTCGGCGCATAACGTATCGATGGCAAGATGCTCTAAGGCGTGCGGTTTGCGCTGCTTGTATACGATTGATTTCAGCAACGGGGCAAGCACAATGATCCCGAAGAAGGCGAGGATTGACAGCCACCAGCCTATGTCCGACCAAAAATAGGTGGGTGCAGCGTAGGTAGTGAGGGCTGCGGTCAAAAAAATGAGTACCATCGGACGCACCGTCCTCCCGTAATACCAGGCGGCGAGACTCAGTCCGCTTACTACTGAAGCGCGTACAATACTTGGGCTCGCCCCAGTGAAAAGGAGAAAAAATATCATAAGACTGAGCCCAGCTACGGTAGTCAGAAACTTCGAGCGACTTGCGAGCCCCCGCCGAGCAGCATCGAGCAGGATAGTAAGGTTATAGCCACTTACTGCCACAATATGTGTGAGCCCTACCATGAGAAACGCCTGGCTAATCGCAAACGGCAACGTGTTACGCTGTCCAATAAGTAGCCCCAGCCCAAAAGACGCTGCTGGCTCAGGTAGCGCTGTCTGCATGCCAGCCACGAACTTCCGGCGTAACACATCTATCCATGTCTGGGCATTACCAACTCGTCTGAAAGATGTGTAGCTCATAGTTGCCTGCTTGCCGCCGCGCGTCGGATATAGCTTGCCGGTTATCTCCAGCACGTCACCCCGGTACACAGCAAGCTCTCCAAAGCCATTTACTTTTATAACCCCCGGTACGCTGACTGGGCGTGGTGCCTGAAAGTTGACATCAGAAACCTCAAACGAAAGCTGTTTGTTTGGCCCGTATACAGCATCGAGCGTTACCCGAGCCTGCAGGCGTACTTTTTGTCCGGCAAACTCCTGGTACGGTTGTAGACTCTGGAGATAACCCCCTCCCCGCCAGACACCCAAACTCAGACCAAATACCCCCAGTAAAGCCAGGTGAAAGAGCTGGTTTTTTCTCAGAGATATTGCTAAACATCCAAACACTACGACAAACCAGCCCGGTAGGATAGTATGGAGCCGGGCCACGAGTAGCCCCAGCAAAAAACTCGCACAGAGCACCATAATTTTATCCGTGCGCTGCACGCGACGAATATTGCCTATGGAAAACTTCGGCCGCGACATCGACCACATCATGACTTTAGCCTACCATCAGAAATTTGGCCAACCATGAGCGTGTCATATACCTACTCATCCTCGAACAGGCGAGTGTTGCGTTCGTAGCGCATGTGGGCGAAAATTTTCAGTAGTTTTAGGAGGCGTAGCATACGAACCCCACGGAGAACCTCAAAACTCGTCGTAGGGATAGGTACCGCCGCCAATAGATACATGCAGTTGTGCCTGAAATACTTAGCCCGGTCTCGCGCAAAATGCCACTCAAAAATGAATTCGGCCAGGAACAGAAGCGCTACAACGACTTCAAAAATCTCAACAGCCAAGAGTTGTTCGTGGCTGAGCTTTTCAAAATGTTCAAGTGCTAAAAAGATAAAACTTAGCAGCACAAGACCATGCATGATGACCTCTTTTACGAACAAAAATCGCCGAAGTCTACGCTTTTGGGCTTTCGTATGCATATGCGTATTACTATAACCCGAACCCGTGACACTGCATATTTTCTTTCCTAAAATATGCGTTTTGGGCTCAAGCTCACCGAACCGTAACGAACGGTGTGATACCAAAAAAAGAAGTGCTCTATTTTGAGCTCAGAGAGACTCGGGCACCTTCCGTAACCCCGTCGCAACATCTTTGCAAACGAGCTTACAAGAGTTGGCTTTCTTGCGAACCGTCACCGGCAGTTCTCGTACCTGACACCCAGCCTTCTGCCCCTCGCCAACATCCCATAAACCCCCTCCAATTATAAAGTCCCAAGCATGGGACTTTATAATTGGAGGGGCATGTTGCAAACTATTGCAACTAAATTAGCAGCTAACAACCCAGTTTTTATTGCTGAACTGCCTTAATGATATTATCAACCACTTTGTCTATAGGCAACGTTGCGTCAATTATAATTGCACCATATTCTGTATATTCAGCTTCTTTCTTAACATTACCTTCAATAGCTGCAGTCAGCTCATGTGGTTGAGTGCCATAGTCATGGTCTCTTGGATTATTTACTCGCTTACGTATCGTAGGCTCGTTAGTCTTAAGCCAAACAACCTTATCGCACATTCTTCGTATCTCGGATTCATTTGCTGAACCACCACATAAAAATATGGGTTTATTTTTTGCCTTAGTGGCAATCTCATTTACCCAATCCTTTGAAATTAGCCATTCGTGCTGGTCAAGCCACTCTTTTGTTCGTTCTGGTGCTTCGCCAAACTCAGCAGCTCTCCTACCAGTCTTTTTGTTGAACCATGCACTTATACCGTTATGCTCTGTGTCATGCGCTTCGTAGCCGTGCTTGCGCAGTTCTTTAGCAATAGTACTTTTACCAGATGTAGAAATGCCAGTTACAAGAATGAGTGCCAAGTTATAATTCCTTTAATAAAGCTGTAAATAATATGTAATGAGCATTTGTGCGCTGTGATTCTTCTTTAGTTGTCCACGAAGTCTCAATAACTATACTCGGTACACACAGTCTTGTACAAAACTGTCCAAAAGCTTCAAAGCCAAAAGTTACTGACCAGATTCTTTGTAAGCTTCCGAAAATACCCTTAACTGGGAACCAACCTGGTTCTTTTAGCGTATTTCGTAGATAACTTTTTGTTGCTAGTAGAACACCTGCCCGACTAAGACCATTAAGTACACTACTAACAGTAGAACTATCGCAATACTTATTGGTGTAAAGAAAGACTCCTGACTGAGGTCCTTCATGTAAAGAAACACCAAAGTCTGGACTGAACTCATTAAAGGCTTTGACGACAGCTTGCGTTTCAACTGTCTTTTGTCTTTTGAAATCACGATTAACGTCTATTCCTTCGCCGTTATACCTAGAAATGTAATCGCAACCTACGGGATTATGCGCCGCAACTATTCGTACTGATACAGGGATATTTGAGTTATGCTTTGCTAAATAGTTAATAATTTTCTGCACACCGAGCAGTCCGCCTTGCTCATTGCCATGCGTTCCTGCAACTATAAAAAGCCTTTTGGCACTAGGTTTTTTACTCAAAAAATCCAGGCAATAGATTGGGTATTTTTTATTTTGGTATGTTACATGCGCCAACTGTTTTGCTTGTAGAGATATAAGCTGCTTGTTGAACTTTACTAAGTCAAAATCAAGATGCTCAATCTTGAAATGTGGGTCTGGCACTGGTCCATCAAATGGTCTATCAGTAAAGTGGTGTCGGGCAAATAACTTTAAGGTTTTAAGCATATCTAAGTTACCTGTTAATTTTAATAATTCCTAAAATTGCAGCAACCTTATTATCAGGATTTCTGAATACGAAGCCGTCACGCATTATGCGACCTTTTTGACCAACTGGGCTGTATGTAACTGCCCTAAGTTGCTTTGGGTCGTAAATGACTAGTATATCCACTAACACTGGATAGCCACGTTCTTTGAGTGGTGACCCGTAAAACGACCAACTAAGTTGCCAAAATATCTTGCTTCTAGGGCTAATAGTTCTTCGTAACGCACACAAATCAAAGTACTTATCGCCAACATTAGTATATCTGTCACCAATACGCTTTGGGTCATACCTATCTGTGCCAGTTGATTTAATAACTTCTATTAACTCGTCAACGGACTTGTCTGGGTGTTCCATTGAGCCTAAACCACGAATTAAAACTTTTTGACCCATAAAGTGTTCTCTGAGTAGGTCATCTACTGGCTTGCCTATAGCCTTGTGGTCTGGTTCTCTATCAACAGTATATTGCGGAACGCTTACAGTCAGCAGTTTCATATAGCTATTATTTCTTCGCTTCCACAGCCTTAATTTGTAAAAGTATTGCCATATATATTTGCAGTACGACCATTGCTTTCTTATCTAAATCCTTAGTAGTAGGTTTCAAACCACCATGTCCTGTAATGTTGCGCAAGTTCTCTTTACCAGGGTCTATGAGCTGATACTCCATAAATCTTGCTAAGTCCTTACTGTAAAGCCGTTTAAGGTCGTTTAGTAAAGCTCCAAGCATTTTAGGCTCCATTAGGTCCACATGTCAACCTCCCCAAATCCTAAACAACCTGTCTCTTCTTACGGTGCGCTGGTGA
>CAZIOX010000010.1:0-50124 GCA_964541145.1 uncultured Candidatus Saccharibacteria bacterium | reverse complement strand
AATTTCTCCTTCGAAATACACAATCGTACCTTTGCCGTCGTCGTAGCCGATAACGGTTTTTGCGGTAGCCGTCCTGTCGTGTATGGCATGTACCAGCTTGTAAATCCCCTCGTCGCCAACCGCTTCGAGCATCCATTTTATAAGCGGACCAGGGAAGCCGTTAAGCCCACCCAAATACAATGACGTATCTTCAACGATAAGTTTGCCCTCGGGCTGGTACCGTCGTGCCACCTCAAGTTTTTTTGCTATGACTACTTTTGGGTCTAGGCTTTGCTCTTCGGGAAGGTCGAAGTTGATCATTTCTAGCTCGGGAATCAGCACCGAAGCCTCTGTAAATTTGCCTTTGTTGCCGGTTACAAAATATATTTTCATAGTCTGATTGTATAGCACATTCTCTTAAGCACTAAGTATGTCGGCAAGTTTATTCCATTTTTCGAGTACAACATCTGACGAGCCACCACGACGCCATATATCTTTATCGAGTGATTCTGCGCCGAGTGAACGCACCCGCATGCAGTCTGGGCTGACTTCGCCAAACATTTTTTTACCGTCTTCGGCCACAAAAAAGCATATGTCCCATAAGTCTAAGCCTTTGGCCTGAAAGTGTTTTCTAAGAGCAGCGTATGCAGTTATAGCTGTCTTGCGGGCTTCATCTACGTCGATGAACCAGTTTGCCATAGGCTCTGGCAACACTTCGTCTGCCAGCCTAGTGCCAGTGGCGTCATACATGGGGTTTCGCCAGTCAAAACGAATAAACGGCGCTGGGTAGTTAGCTTCTGGTCCGACATAGGTACCTTCGAGCCGTGTAGGATAGTTTTCAAAGTTGTAGTATCGGTGTTTGGGTGTTCCAGAATGCACCGCCTTTGCGACGACCTCAACGGGTGGGGCTATCGACAGTTCTGCAAGCGCCTCGTCGGTCATGTCTGTTGGCACAAACCTTTTTTCATTTTTTGTGATTGGCTGAAGCACTAAATCTGACAAGATCCATGTATCGGTAACGCTTTTATAGCTGTGGGCTATGCCTGCAGATAGTAGGACCGGCAATAGAGACTGTATGACCCGAAGTCGTGCCGTGTCGCTGCCAGGTATTTCGCCAGTACGGTTATGAGTGTAGCTGTAAATAGTTGGTTTTAATCTAATGACAACCTGTCCGTCGCCGTAATAGCGAACCTCTTTGCTTTCGCCTTCGGCAACAAGCGGCAGGCTTCGAAATGTTTCGGTGGTGAGGGTGCTTAATTCGGGTTTCATAGTTATCTCCTTATGTTCATGTCCCATTCAATATTGCGAGCCAGTGCGGCAGGCGTAACGTCTTCATCACTTCGGTATATTCCTAGCAAATGTGAAAAGTATCTTGAGCTAAGCTTTTGGTAGCTGTCGGCATAGCGCTGCAGCATCGGGCCAGACGTAAAGCTTTCTTTTGGGCCAGCCGCCAAACGACTACGGGCAACATCTGGGTGTACTCTAAGTACTGCGGTGGGCACAAACCTGTCCCACTTTTGCACTAAGTCGTGTCGACCGTCTATTTCGGTCATCACGGTCATCCAGTGTCGGTCATACACAATGACATCTGCGTTAGTGTCTACTGCCTCTGCCTCGCAATGGTCAAGTGCTGCCTTAATCAGCATGGTGGCCTTTTCTGCTCCGGCACGACTTTTCCATAGGGGGTAAATGTCAGAACCGTACGTTGCGTTTGCGAGCCGAAAGGGCGCGAACTGCGCGACGCTCAAACCTTGGTTTTCAAACGATTCTTTAAGCAAGTTTGCAACGGTTGTCTTGCCAGCACCGTCAATGCCTTCTAGGGCGATTTTTTTCATAACTGTCTCCTTAATTTACTGAAGCCCTCTGACAATAAAGCATAATTCACAAAACACAAATGTAAATATGTCAACACTTACCCCTGTTACAAACAATGGCTCGCAAGCGCTAACAGCATAAACGTTGTAATTGCTACATGCAAAATTATCATGTTTATGAGGGATTGAGCTGAAAATGACTTGGATGTAATCGGGAGGGGCGCTGCTTAGCTCCTTGGCTACCTAGGACTTTGTTTGTAGTGTAGAACTTGTAGCTAAATAACTTTTCACGAGTTTTCACACATCTGTTAATCAACATTTCACGCAGTTTTCACGAACGCGCAGACTATTTTTGTTGTAGCCAAAAAAGATATTCCCAGCTGACTCGACAAGGAATTAATATGTCAATTCTCAGCTTAAATGATAAAACTTAATCAGAAAATGTATAATAGTCTAACATTGTATATATAACAAACTAGTGTTAAAATATGAATTGTATGACTACTCTTAACACTTTGGAGAAATTGTGAGCGAGAAAGCAACCCAAGACCTATATGCACGAACTTTGCGACATGGAGTGAATTTGTGGGGGCAATGCCTTCCAGAAATGCAAAAATACGACCCTATTACACTAACTGGGTCCATTGACCATATTAGTTTTGCGGGCGAAGATTTGACCCAAACTACATTTTCACGACCTGATTCACACTATTATTCGCTAACTGCCTCAGACTTTTTTGGGCGCATAATAGACCGACTCCATCGCCATGCCACTACAAGGTCAATGGAAATGCAAATTCGACAAGAATTGTTACTAAAACATGACATTTCCAGTAGGTCAATGATACTTAGTCACTCTTCAATGAGAAGTCGTATAGGCCAGTTGCCATACCAAGCGAATAGTTTTCTAGATGAAGCAATGCAAACTGGCGAAGCCAATCAACAATTAAGTTTAGAGATTTGTGAATCTACCTTACTCATTTCGCCAGATCAGGTCAAGCCGCCTATATCACGCGTTGAAGGTCTAACCGCAGCTGAAATAGCACGAATATCATCATCTTTTGCGGGCTTTTTTGATACATTGAGTGGGAAGCCCAATAGCGCTAACAATAACGCAGATGTGATGTACCGACTTGCTGGTGGAAATGTTTTAGAGCTAAAACATGATAAAGCACGAAAGGAAAGGTACTTAAGTATCAAGAAGCCCGATGACAGCGGAGGATTACTAGAGCCTGCAAAAGACTGGCATTTACATATTACGGTACGAGAAGATGGTGTGAGAGGCTATGGCGTAGACGATCCACTTGCCAAATTTTCACTGAGTGTAATTCGTCCAGGCTCGAAGCTACTCGAAACATACGAAAGCAAAGGTGCTTACGACGAAGTCTTAGCATTCATGGAAGATCTTACTGGCTATAGTGACTATGGCATGACCATACCAAAATATCCTCATATGTTGGAAATAGGCAGTCGCTTAGAAGCGAGCATGCAGCCGGTTGTTCCGTTCGACTTTCCAATAGAAGATTTTGCTAAACGTCGTAGTCGCGAATAGTCGCGCCATAAATACATTGGCTTACAGTTCGTAATATAGTGTTACATGGACTTAGAATTGCCGTCAAAAAACTGGTCCGTTCGATTAGCATGGCTATGTTAGCGTGCTATAATCGTAAGCATAATGCAGACAGCACTTACACTGAACGAGCTTGAAAAAAAGGCCACCGCTATTCGCGAAAGCATAATTCGCATGCTTGAGGCAGCTGGTAGCGGGCACAGCGCCGGACCACTCGGCCTTGCCGATATTTTTACCGCCATGTATTTCGACATTTTAAAGCACGACCCAAAAAACCCCGACTGGGACGAGCGCGACGTTTTGTTGCTAAGCAATGGCCACTGCGTGCCCGTACGCTACGCTGCGATGGCTGAGGCTGGTTATTTCCCCAAGTCAGAGCTGCTTACGCTACGCAAACTCGGCAGTCGTCTGCAAGGTCATCCAGAGCGGTTGCGGCTACCTGGTCTAGAAGGAACGAGTGGGCCACTCGGTTGCGGTCTCAGTCAAGCCTGCGGCATGGCGCTCGCGTTTCGCATGAACAAACAGTCTCACCGACACATCTACGTGACCATGGGCGACGGCGAACTCGACGAAGGTAATGTATGGGAAGCGGCTATGCTCGCGCCCAAATACAACCTCAATGCCATCACCGCCATTGTCGACCGCAACAACATCCAAATAGATGGTCCAACTGAGTCTGTTATGCCCCTCAATGACCTTCGGAAAAAATGGGAAAGTTTTGGCTGGCATGTACTCGAGATAGACGGCAATGACATAGAGGCTGTTATCGATGCCTGCGCCATGGCCAAGGCTATCACCGAGCAGCCCGTGTGTATTTTGGCCTACACCATACCGGGTAAAGGGGTAGACTTTATGGAATACGACTTTCACTGGCACGGCGTCCCCCCGAACAAAGAACAGGCTCGCGAAGCCCTACATGACCTGCGCACACTTCGCGGCAAAATAAAAGGGGAGCATGAATAATGAGCCAAAAAGTACGGTATCGGCAGTATACGAACGTCATTTTTAATACACACTCCATGATTCCGCTTAATGATGAGGTGAAAAAATGAGCGATTTACATCTGGTAGATAACACACATGAGGTAAAAGAGGAGCCGATTCGCGCAGGGTTTGGGCGGGGACTGGTGCGCGCAGGTGAGCTCGACGAACAGGTTGTGGCCGTCTGCGCCGACCTAACTGGTTCAGTCAAAATGGATGGTTTTGCGGAGAAGTTTCCAGAACGGTTTGTCCAGGTGGGGATTGGCGAACAAAACTTGGCAACCGTTGGTGCGGGGTTGGCGCTGGCAGGTAAAATCCCCTTCGTTAGCAGCTATGCCGCCTTTAGCCCTGGTCGAAACTGGGAGCAGATTAAAACCACCGCATGTCTGAATGAAATCCCTGTAAAAGTTATCGGCGGTCACGCCGGGCTTTACACCGGACCCGACGGCGCAACCCACCAAATGCTGGAGGACATTGCCCTCATGCGGTGTATGCCTGGTATGGTTGTGCTCAGTCCGTGCGATGCCCTAGAAGCCGAAAAAATGACGCTTGCTATGGCTAAAGACGATCGACCAAACTACATGCGTATGTGCCGTGAAGCAACACCCATTATCACGACCGAACGAACGCCATTTGAGATTGGCAAGGCATATGTCTACGCTGTAGGCGCAGATGTGACCATCGTAGCGACGGGTGTGATGGTGTATCAGGCGCTTCTGGCGGCTGAGCTGCTGTACAAAGACGGGATCGATGCCGAAGTCATCAATGTTGCGACCATAAAGCCGCTCGACACCGAGACTATCCTGAAATCTGTTCGGAAAACTGGCTGTGTGGTGACTGCCGAAGAAGCCCAGATTATCGGCGGACTTGGTTCGGCGGTTGCGGAGCTTTTGAGCGAAAATCACCCGGCCCCACTAAAGCGTATCGGTATGCAAGACCGGTATGGGGAATCGGGAGATGGGGAAGAACTGATGAGGCATTTTGGTCTCGACGCAAAACATATTCGGCTGGCTGCACACCAAGTGACTGATCAAAAATAAGCTAGTGGAGGCACCTATTCGCCCGGCAGTAGTTTTTCACTAGTCAAAACCCGGCACCTTGCTTATACTTAAAGGTAAGAAAAGGGAGGGTCTATGCCGATAACATTACAGCAAGTACGAGAAAACTGTGCCACAGCGCGAGCTCGCATGGCACAAGCGCGTGCCGAACGGTGGGCGTTCGGAGCATTCAATCTGGACGATGAGCCAACGCTCGAAGCGGTCGCTCGCGCCGCCAAAGCAAAAAATGCCCCTGTGCTCGTTGAGTTAAGCCAAGGCGAGGTAGACAGTATAGGGCTTGCCAATGTACGCGATATGGTTGACAACGTCAAACGTGAGATGGGCGTAGAGATCTACGTCAACCTCGACCACAGTCCAAGTGTCGAGGCGGCAAAAAAAGGTATTGACGCCGGTTTTGAGTTTATCCATATCGACGTTTCTCAAGCCAACCATGACGCCACCGACGAAGAAATTATTGCCGCGACGAGAGAGGTGGTGGAATACGCTCGTTTTACCGGGGCGCTCGTCGAAAGTGAGCCACACTATTTTGGCGGTAGTAGTAACTTGCACACTGAAAAAATAGATTATGAAGCTATCAAGCAGACGTTTAGTACTCCCGAGGGTGCCAAGGCGTTTCGCGACGCCACAGGGATTGACACGTTTGCGGCGGCCATCGGTAATCTGCATGGCAAATACCCCGTTCCGAAAAAGCTCGATCTGAAGCTTCTACAGGAAATTCGTAGTGCGATAGACTGTAACATTAGTCTGCACGGGGGGAGTGGTACACCGGGACATTACTTTCGGAGCGCGGTAGAAATTGGGGTGACAAAGATTAACATCAATAGTGACATGAGAATTGCCTACCGCCAAGCCCTCGAAAGTGCGCTTAAAGCAAACCCACATGAATATTCCGTGGCGAAACTAGTAGAAGAATATGTCGTGCCCGCTGTCCAGAAAGTGGTAGAGGAAAAAATCGATACCTTTAATTCGACTGGAAGGGCTGTATTGTAGTGGGAATTTTTGACAATGTTTTTCGCTCGCTCGACTCGACGTCCAGGTCACATATGGCAGATACTATCGGTATTTTGCGGGATTCATGAGAGGTCTCAACCGCCCGATCAAGCGCTTGCGACAAATCACGCGGTGTGGGAGAATAAACGTAAGTATTAACAACAAAGGTGGGCTCTGACGTGAATTCAATAGACATTCTCTGTATCGGCGATATTGTGACCGATATTTTTATAAAATTGCTTGATGACAAGGCCGAAGTGGAAGAGCGTGAAAATGGAAAATGGCTCGCGATGGAGTTCGGCACCAAACTACCGTTCCACCACAGTGAAACTCTCCACGCCGTCGGCAACGCTGCCAACGCGGCTGTGTCGTGTGCTCGACTTGGACTTCGCGTTGCCTTTGAAACAAATGTTGGCGGTGACGATGCGGGTCGCGACATGATAAGAGCCCTAGCTAAAGAGAAAATCGACCACCGTTTTGTGCACGTAAACCCAGGTAAAAGTAGCAACTTACACTTTGTTCTATGGTACAAAGAAGAACGAACGATTTTGATCCAGCACGAGGAATATGATTATCATTGGCCACATTTTCGACCCGCCGAAATGCCTCGTTGGGTGTACTTTAGCTCCATTTCAGAAAATGCACTGGACTATTCTGACGAGATTTGTGCGTGGTTAGAAAAAAATCCCGAGGTAAAACTTGCATTCCAGCCAGGTACCTTCCAGATGTCGGCTGGAGTGGATCGTTTGAGTCGGTTGTATGCCCGTACTGAAGTCGTTATTTTAAACCGCGAAGAAGCTGTTTTAGTAACAGGCGGGTCATACGATAATGTGCACGATCTGCTCGACAGACTCCATGGATATGGCTGCAAAATCGCTGTTGTCACCGATGGACCAGCTGGCGCATATGCCAGTGACGGTCAGCAGCGCTTCAAAATGCCGCTCTATCCTGATCCAGCTCCCCCGTACGAGCGGACAGGCGCTGGCGATGCCTACGCGTCGACACTCGTGGCGGCGCTTGCCAAAGGACACAACCTAGAAAGTGCGTTACAGTGGGCGCCCATCAACTCTATGAGTGTGGTGCAGAAAACAGGTGCCCAGCAGGGGTTACTGACAGAAGCCGGGCTAGAAGACTGGCTCAAAAAAGCTCCAGATTGGTACCACGTCGAAAGTTTTTAAAAAGATACTACCATCAGCACCTCTGTCAAAACGTCTCTCAAAAGCGTACGCCCGCAGGCCAAGCACATGAGTTCTGGACTTTAGTATACGTTCACCTTAGCTCTAGCCGTAGTCCCGGTACGCTTAACTTGGCCCTGCACCCTACGCACGATCTCATACATCGTGGACAGACCCTTAACTCTTCGCTCCATTTGCTGTAAACTATAAGCAACTATGTCGAGGGCTTTAGCAGATTTATTGGGTGCAGAGGAAGTCGCGTTTCGCCAGCGGCTGGCTCAGCTTGAACGTCTGGCAGGTGCGCCTGGAGTTGACATACGACTTGGGCTACATGTGGCAACAGAGACACGCAAAAAAATCGCTGCTCTCGGTCTTGATCCGGCTGATACCCACGGTCCAGAACTGTACCATGCGTTGCAGGCAAAGTTGCTGCGCGACGAAGCGGTTGCAGCCGAAGCGCTAAAAGTCACAGGCAAGACATCGGCAGAAAAACTCGTGGCGACTACGGGCTTTATCTCGAAGGAACTCCATGGCAATGCAGTTTTTGCTATGAAAGCACCCGTGCTGAAAAGAATTCTGAAGTCACTAAAACCAAAAGCCACCATGAAAGCCCTTGGCTACCGTAGCATGGAGAGTATGTTTAAACACGAGGCTGTAGCGGGTTTGGTAGTAGCAACCCTCGTCAGTGAGACGCCCGAGTGGCACAAACAACGGCTACGTTTGTATGCACAACTGCAAGCAAGCGATTTTGAAGTACGAAACATGCAGTATGTACTACCAAGTGGTAAAAAATGGCCGAGTATAACCACGGTGTATACCCAACGTTTCCGAAGTCATATTGCCACATTACCTGAACTCGGTGCGATAGTTACGCTGCCATCAGAGAAAGAACTGCCAGCGCTCATCATCACGAGCCTAGTGCTACTGCTGGAGGCGACGAACGACATCAACACGGCGAGCAGCTTTTTGAAATCGCAACAGGTTCAACCAAACTTCGGTCAGCATGTTCATAATGTTGTGCTGTCTGAACCGATGTCCGAAGGCGTGCTGGCAGGCGAGACCATTCCCTGGAAGGTACTGCACTGGCTGTACGGTACGGGGCATGCCGAGCAGCTTTCTACTGCCTTTGAACCATACTTTCAGCACGATGATATTGTGTGGCACCATTCGGGCAAAACACTGGCTCGTCTCCATGAATCTTTGGTGTTCTGGCAAGACACAGCCTTTTTAGGGCTACTCGAAAATAGAGCAACAGTATCTCTCAATGTGCTCGATGTTGCGCTAGGGGTTTGCAACGGCATGGCATACGGAAAAAGAGTGCTGCACACTATGCAAAGTGCCCTCAGCAGAGAATTACTGGCGCGGTATCTCCGTCAGGATAACCTCCAGGATACGCTTGAAAGCGCACTGCATCGTCAGGCCTTTGCACCAGAGTTTGAGCTCGACACAGCGTAGTTGTATATACTTTTGGAGCTAAGTATTATGTTTCGTAAGCGGCGTTTACTACTTTTCGCGCGTACCGGAGGTCGTCTGTAATGGTATAGAGCCGTTGGTCACCTCGAGAAATGAGTCCGTTTTTAAGCATGTGTTTTCGGATAAATTTATCGAGTGGCTTCCAAAACTTTTTCCCGATGAGTATAACCGGCACTGCTGGCATTTTGCCGGTCTGGATAAGGGTGATAACCTCGAACATTTCATCGAGCGTGCCGAAACCACCAGGAAAGCACACGATAGCATGGGTATAAAATGTCATCATTACTTTGCGCGTAAAAAAGAAGTTAAATGTGAGATGGTCAGTAGTGTAGGGGTTGAGATGCTGCTCGTGCGGGAGACGAATGTTGAAGCCGATCGACACCAGCTCTTCGTCGAAGGCTCCCCGATTGCTCGCTTCCATGATACCTCCGCCGCCGCCAGATAGAATCGCAAAGCCATCAGTAGCAAGCGTAGCAGAAAGGTCTCGTGCCCATTGATACGACTTGTAGTGGGGGCTGAGCCGTGCCGATCCGAAAAAAGTGACGCGCTTCGGGTATTTCCTGAGGATCTTAAAGGCAGACTCAAACTCTTCCTCGGCAGTACGGAGTTCGCGTGTCGACTTGGCGATAGCTGCTTTTTGCGCCTCACTCATCTTCCATATTTTATGTTCGTGTTTGTGTGTGTGAGTCATGTCAGTACTATTCTACCTGCTTATGGTTATTTTTAAAACAGCTTCTTCAGGGTGGTACAATGTTAAGATGGCATTATTTCAGCTCACGAGCGAGTACAAACCGACTGGCGACCAACCGGCAGCGATTCAGCAACTCACTGAGGGGCTCCAAAATGGGGTGAAAGAACAGACTCTCCTTGGTGTCACCGGTTCCGGCAAGACCTTTAGTATGGCGAACCTTGTACAGAATCTTCAGCGACCGACGCTCGTGCTCAGCCACAACAAAACCCTCGCGGCGCAGCTCTATACCGAATTTAAACACTTTTTTCCAGACAATGCCGTTCATTATTTTGTGAGCTACTTTGACTACTATCAGCCCGAAGCGTACATTGCGCGCAGCGATACCTACATAGAAAAAGACAGCCAAATAAACGAGGAAATCGACCGTCTCCGCCACGCCGCCACCGACGCCCTTCTCAGCCGCAAAGACGTGCTCATCGTCGCTAGCGTCAGCTGTATATATGGCATTGGTTCAGTCGAGGATTACGACGGCCTCTCGGTGGAGGTCATAAAAGGTGAGCGGCGCGTCCGCGATAAGCTGCTACGCCAGCTCACTGACATCCAATACCAACGTAATGACGTTGACTTCCACAGAGGTACTTTCCGTGTCCGCGGTGATGTTATAGATGTCTACCCGGCGGGTGAGGAGTGGGCCTACCGCATAGACCTGTTTGGCGAAGAAGTCGACCGCATCACGAAAATTGACCCGCTCACCGGCGAGATAATGGCCAACCTTGATCGCTACAAAATTTTCCCCGGTAGCCATTACGTCACTCCGCAGGCCAAGCTCAAAGTTGCACTTGGTCACATTCGTACCGAACTCGATCAGCGTCTACAAGAATTTCGGGCTCAGGGTAAACTGCTTGAAGCCCAGCGTCTGCAGCAGCGCACCACCTTTGACCTGGAAATGCTGGAAGAAACCGGCTTTGTGAAGGGGATCGAAAACTACAGTCGCTATCTGACCAACCGCGAGCCAGGCGAGCAGCCAGCCACGCTGCTTGACTATTTCCCAGACGATTTCCTCATGCTCGTCGACGAAAGCCACATGACCATCCCGCAGGTGCGCGGCATGTACAACGGCGACCGCGCTCGCAAAGAAGTGCTGGTCGAGCACGGTTTCCGCCTACCGAGCGCGCTCGATAACCGGCCGTTGACTTTCACTGAGTTTGAGCGCCACATGAACCAGGTCGTCTATGTCAGTGCTACTCCGGCTGAGTTTGAGCTGAGCCGTAGTCCCGAGCCAGCCCAACAAGTCATACGCCCAACCGGTTTGCTCGATCCGGTCATCGAAGTCCGACCCATCGAAGGCCAAATCGACGACCTTATCGCTGAAATCCGTACCACGGTGGGCAAAGGCCAGCGTGTACTCGTGACGACACTGACGAAACGCATGAGCGAAGACCTTACCGAATACCTCAAAGACCTGAATATGAAAGTCGCATACCTTCACAGCGATGTCGACACGCTCGACCGCACCGATATACTTCGTGACCTACGACTCGGCGTGTATGATGTGCTGGTGGGCATAAACCTCCTGCGCGAAGGACTCGACCTGCCCGAAGTGTCGCTCGTTGCCATCCTTGACGCCGACAAAGAGGGTTTCTTGCGCTCCGTCCAGGCACTGATACAGACTGTTGGGCGAGCAGCTCGGCACGTCGAAGGTCGCGTCATCATGTACGCCGACACCGTGACCAAGAGTATGAAACAAACCATCGAAGAAACCAACCGTCGTAGAGAAATCCAGCATACCTACAACCAAAAACACAACATTACTCCCACTGGTATAAACCGCGCTGTCGAAGACCGGATGAACACCGACCTGCCCGAGGAAGCCAAGCGCGCCAAACTCGATCTGAAAAAAATCCCCAAGGACGAGTACACGTCGCTCATCAAAGACCTGACCGCTCAAATGGATCTCGCAGCCGCCAACCTTCAGTTCGAGCAAGCCGCCGAACTACGCGATCTCATCGGCGAGATTCGGTCAAAGCTGTAGGGATTACTCTGTTTGGAGTAGCTTTACGTAAAACACCAGGACGCTGTCTGCGGGGATAGGGCCTTGCGGAACATTCCCATATCCTGCCGCTGGCGGAACGATGATGAGACGCTCGCCACCAACTTTCATACCTGCGATACCTTGCTCCCAGCCGGGGATAACTTTGCCCTCACCGAGTGTGAACACAAACGGTTTGGTTGCGTCACTATTTTGGTCGAAAATGGAGCCGTTCGTTAGCCAACCACGGTAGTTGACACTGAGTTTTTTCCCAGCTGTCGCCTCGGCTCCAGTGCCTGTGACGATTTCAGCGAACACAGCGTTTTGAGCTGCTTTGTACGTGTTATAGCGACTAAATTCGGTCGGATTAAGTGTAGCCTTTTCGCCCTGACTTTCGGCCTGGGTTGGTGCGCTAGTCGATGGTTGCTGGGACTGATGTGTCGATGTAGTTGTCTGCGGAATATCGTTACCACGTATTACAATCCCCGTCGTGCCATCCGACGGCAAGGTCGACCCAGAAGAGCCGCCATGCACCACAGTGTCTTCTGCTCTCAAAAGCGTATTACGTTGATTCTCCTGCAGTACGAACCATACGCCGAAACTTCCTGAAACAAACACAATAACTGCTACGAGTGCTACAACCCTGTTCCGTGCATACATACATATAAGTATAGCGGCTTTTAAGACCAATATCTACGATTGTACATTTGATAGGTTTTGCTGATTATCTGGCTATGCTATTTGCAAAAATGGTTCAAGAGAATGGGAATAAGAAACGATATCGAGTGGACTAAATATAAAGTATATAGTATAATTATTTTATGAAAAATCAATGGGTTGATATAGAGCGGGTAGCGCGTGACGCGCTGCATGGCGACAAATTTGTAGTCGGACAGGCAGCCCTCTCACTGAACTCGGCATGGAAGCAAGGTTGGAATGATATTCTATCGACACCGGATGGAGGATCAAAGTCTTTCTGTGGGCTTACAGCCCCTGTGCTATGTTATGGAATGAGTTATGATGTGTGGCCATACGAAGTAATTGTTAGTGAAACGCAGGCTATTTTGACAGCCTTTACTCGTACTCTGCCCGATCAATTTTCTAGACGAAATGTCCATGTTCAGCAAGTACGAGTAGGCAGTAGGGGGATAGACAGAGGCAAGCTGAAGGGACTCTACCCAGTAACGGCATCTATGGATAGAGGTAATCATTTTGATCTACAACACCCAGCATTACGAGAGATTGGTATATTTTCCAAGGTTAAGCAAGCACGACTTCGGCCGTTTTTATTACTCGGCGCGCTCAAAGCCTCAAGTAGCGAAGAGGCAAAAAGCAAAGTCCATGCACTAAATCTACATGGACTTTATAAGCCTACCGACCATATCGAAGAAAACTTTACTGACATACACAAACTGCCCAAAGAGCTTACGCTTGGGCGACTCGGCATGATCGACATGGTTGAAATGCTGAACCCTGATGTAAGACAGTAGCCTCGATACATCCTAGGAGTGTTTTCTCGAGGCTACTGCTCATGCACAATAAGATAGTGCATGAGCACAAGAATGGTGAAAGGCGTTCTTTGACTCGTGAGCTTCTGCGAACCCCCGACACCATTAGGTATGTACTGAAGCGTTAGTAGTCTCTAGTGAACATGTTTTGATGAAGGCGAAGGTCCAAGCTTTGCAAAAACACAGACTAGCACGCGCTTGGCGCGGCACGATGGCTCGAAATAATAACCTACAGACACACTGAAGACAATTATATCTGAGCTCCTTGCCTTTTTAGGAGGAATTTTCCAGAATTACATACGCCCAGAAGCTACCATGTATCATTTTTCACTGGGTCGTATGCTCGCCAGGAAACCAGGTGGAATGGTGCCGGGGAGTACAGTGCGGATGGGGGGGGAGGGAAGCGGCACGTTTTGCTGCTTCTTCGGCAGCGGATGCTTTACTAGATTGTTTATACAGTATATTGTCCATCTGCCCATATATGGCGCGCTCAACATTAGGATGATAAGTACGTAGCCGCAGTGGACCGAGCTGAAGCGGTAGGCCTTCAAGCTTAGATGCAGTTTCTCTGAGTGGCTGTGTGCACAGCTCAGGCAACAGCCGACCTATGCTTATGTGCGCAGTGGGTCTAGACCGTACGCTTGTATATGCACGTATAGCATCGGTAAAAGTGGATATTTCCTGGTCAATAACATCGCTGTTAATAAAACTTACTAGAGACATTCTGCCTAATTTAATTCCTTCGAGGTAGCCTATCGTACCTAGCCGAATCGGGAATTTGAAAGTATCTTTTGAGCGGACTAGATTTTCAGCAATTGCATTTGTTGCAACGCTGAATTCATTCGTTGAGGTTGGATCTGGCACGGCGCCTACAGCAATTGTCAAATGAGGGGGGGGTAATAGGCGTAAGCCTCGGTTCCTGCTTACTGATTCTGCCCAGCATAACGTCATACTGCTGCATATCTCCAGCCACTACCTCTCTATACAGCCATACATTTCTGTCTTGCGATGTCAGTTGAGTCATAATTTTACTTTAACACTTTTACGAAAAAAGTAAATAGTTACGAGTTAGTTTGGGGCTGGTATACTAGATAGTAATGGCGAAGTTGTCTCGTGATGATGTTAGTAAACTGGCCGCGCTTGCGCGGATTTCACTTTCCGAAGAGGAAGTAGATTCGTTCGCGGCCGAGCTCAGTGCTATCTTGGGGTATGTCGAACAGCTCTCCGCAGTAGATGTTTCTGGGCTTGCCCCAACCAACCAAGTCACTGGTCTCACCAATGTTATGCGAAACGACGAGGTGATTGACTATGGCTATGCTCCCCTCGATTTGCTGAAAAACGTGCCCAGTGTTGAAAAAAATCAGCTCAAAGTGAAGAGGATGATCGGGTAATGAGAGTTAAGCGGTATGAGTTAAGGGATACGAGTGGTGGTTTGCACGATGGAATAACAAACTTATCTCTTACCTCTTATTTCTTATCTCTGCCTAGGCTAAGGGTGGGCTTATGAGTGCATGGAAGCCAATTGCGCAGCTCGCAGACGAGGTAAATACTGGGCGAACAAAAGCGGCCGACCTTGTAGAGCTAAGTTTAGAGGCTATAGAAAAGCACCAAGAGTACCAAGCAATTATCGTTACTCTAGCAGAGTCGGCTCGATCCCGGGCGAAAACTATAGATGAGAAAGTGGCACATGGGGAGAATGTTGGGCGGCTTGCGGGAGTTCCTTTCATTGCGAAAGATAATTTTCTTGTTTTTGGCGCCGAAACAACAGCCGCGAGCAATATTTTGCGTGGATTCCAGGCACCGTACCAAGCGACAGCTATTGAGCGGCTTGAGGCAGAAGGAGCCATTTGTGTGGCGAAGGCCAACCTCGACGCCTTTGCTCACGGGAGCAGTACGGAAAATAGCGACTTCTTTGCAACACTCAACCCCAAGGACAAAACTCGCGTGCCCGGTGGCTCAAGTGGCGGTTCGGCCGCAAGCGTGGTGCTGGAGATGGCACCGTTTGCCCTCGGTTCTGACACGGGCGGTTCCATACGGTTGCCGGCGAGCTTTACGGGTTGCATTGGTTACAAGCCTACGTATGGGCTTGTCAGCCGCAGTGGAGTGGTCGCGATGGCGAGCAGCCTAGACACGATTGGCCCGTTGGCGCTGAGCGTGGAGGACGCTGCGTTGGTGCTCGATATTGTGGCTGGCCGCGATTCGCTCGACTCGACCACTATTGCCCCCGACTCAGCGGGTTACGTGCTGCCGCACGATGCGTTTAATCTGCAAGGCGTCCGGATTGGGGTGATAGCAGAATACATGGGAGAGGGGCTGGAGCCAGGAGTTCGTGCTCAGATCGAAACAGCCATAGCCACCCTCAAGGCAGCAGGCGCACAGATCGAGGAGATAAGCCTTCCTTCGTTGCCGCTTGGGTTGGCTGTGTATTATATATTGTGTCCAGCGGAAGTCAGCAGCAACCTCAGCCGGTATGACGGACAAAGATATGGGCATTTCACCGCGGATGCTGTCGACCTCTCTGAGAGCTACACTCGGTCAAGGCAGGTTGGGTTCGGCCGCGAGGCAAAACGGCGGATTATGATGGGCACATACGTACTCAGCAGCGGTTACTATGACGCCTACTATCGTAAAGCACAGACAGTGCGCACCAAGATTATCAACGAATTTGCGGAAGCGTTTGGAAAAGTCGACTTTTTGCTCGGCCCGACTGCACCGATGACGGCTTTCAAAATCGGCGAACATAGTGAAGACCCTCTGCAGATGTACTTGACAGACATTATGACTGTTTCGGCAAACATGGCAGGGGTGCCGGCCATCAGTATTCCGTGCGGCGAGAGCGATGGTCTGCCGGTCGGGCTGCAGCTGTTTGCGGCTCAGAAGGATGATCGTCGACTCTTGCAACTGGCCGCGCGCACGGAGGAGCTGCTGTGAACGACATTGTTTCGACGGGGGCTCTGCTCGTGGTCAGTGGTGTATTGGTGGCAATGGTAGGTGTTATATGGGTTGTATCACGCCGACGTGGCAAAGCGATCGACCCTGCCTATTACGCGGCGAGGTGGCAGACGCTGCAGGGTTTGCTAAAAGACCGTGCAACGTGGCCACTAGCCATTATCGATGCTGACAAGCTACTCGATCATGCCCTCAAAGCTCGTAAGTACAAAGGCAAAACTATGGGGGCACGCTTGGTGGCCGCCCAGCGCGACATAACAAACAACGACGACGTGTGGTACGGCCATAAACTCCGGAACAAACTTGTTCATGAACACGGTCTCAAACTAAAAGAACGCGACGTCAAAGATGCTCTACTGGGTATTCGCCGTGCCTTAAAGGATCTTGGAGCGTTATAATAAAAGCCAAGGAAATATGGAGAATAGTGCATGTTGCATGAACAGTTTGTAAAAGTAAAAGGATACGCTAGTCAGCATTTTCCATCCACCGTGGTTCAAAAGGATTACCGATGATACCCGACGAAGTCAGACGCCAGTACACTACCACCATCGGTATAGAATGCCACGTGCAGCTCAAAACCAAAACTAAATTGTTTAGCGGGGCAGATAACGATGCCCGCACGGCCGAACCAAACACGCTGGTAAATCACATCGACTTTGGCTTGCCAGGTGCGCTGCCCGTGCTAAACGAAAAGGCGGTTGAGCTCGCCTCCAGGGCGGCATTTGCACTCCATTCGATACCGCAATCGTTTAGTAAGTTTGACCGGAAACACTACTTTTATCCCGACTTGCCGATGGGGTACCAGATTACGCAGTATGACGAACCGATTGTCCTGGGTGGCCATATTGAGATCGTGGTTGAGGGTCAGAAAAAAAGAGTGGGGATTACTCGGGCACATCTGGAGGCCGACGCGGGTAAATCGACCCACCCAGCTGGCACTGGCTACAGTCTCGTCGACCTAAACCGTGCCGGCACACCGTTGCTCGAGATAGTGAGCGAACCAGACATGCACACTGCGGCGGAAGCCAAAGCGTATGCGCACGAGCTCTACCTCGCTATGCTCTATGCTGGCGTGTCAGAGGCCAACCTGTACTACGGCAATATGCGGTTTGATGTTAATGTCAGTGTCAGCAAGACAGCTGAGCTCGGCACGCGCACTGAGACGAAAAATCTCAATAGTTTTCGCAGCGTTGAGCGGGCTGTCGAATACGAAGTGGAGCGGCAGATTGAACTACTCGAACACGGTGAACGTGTCGAACAAGAAACCCGTGGCTGGGACGACACAGCCCAGAAAACGTTTAGCCAAAGAAGCAAGGAAGACGCTCACGATTACCGCTACATGCCTGACCCAGACATTCCGCCCGTAATTCTGAGCGACGAGTATACCGCTGATGTCGAGGCGTCAATGCCCGAGCTACCCCATGTGTTCCGCGAGAAGTTTCAAACGATCGGGCTCGACACCAAAACCATCGAAGACGTCTTGTCAGACCCAGTGGTGGCGCGGCAGGTTGGTCGCATTTTCGACACTGCTGGGGCAGAACATGCCAAACGAGTCGCGTTCTGGCTTCTCCGACCCGCTATAGATGAGGGTATTGGAAACGAGCCTGCTTTTGCGGCCGAATCGGTGCGTAGCGAGGGCAAAGAGGCGATCGATCTTGCCATCGAACACAACCTCATCGCTCTTTCTCACATGGTTTCAGAAAACAAGCTCAGTTCCACTGCGGCAAAGGAAGTGTTGGATGAAATGCTCCATAGCGGTGAGTCGCCAGAAAGCATTGCCGAAGCGAAAAACCTGCTGCAAGTGAGTGACGAAAGTGCCATAGCCGATATTGTGCAACAAGTTTTAACAGATAACCCCAAAGCAACCGATGATGTCCGAGCTGGCGAAATGAAGGCCATAGGCTTCCTAGTCGGCCAAGTCATGAAAGCTTCGAAAGGAAAAGCCAATCCCGCTCTCGCCACTCAACTTATAAAAAAACAATTAGGTATATAATATTCAATAGGAACGAAATCGGAGGCACTATGGCTCAACCAAAAAAAGTAACAAAAGCCATCATCGCAGCAGCTGGGTTTGGTACGCGTTTTTTGCCGCAGACGAAAGCCATGCCCAAGGAAATGTTACCGCTCATCGACAAGCCCATTATTCAGTATGTAGTAGAGGAGCTGGTTGCTGCGGGCATAAAGGATATTATTATTGTGGGGAGCGGCACGAAGCGCTCCATCGAAGACCATTTTGACATCGCAAACGAAGACTTACTCATGAACTTGCGAGCCGGCGGCGAGAAAAAGAAACATCTCCTCAACGAAGTGAACACCATTGCCAATCTGGCCAACTTCATTTATGTTCGTCAAAAAGGTCCATACGGCAATGCCACCCCCGTGCTGTGTGCAGCACATCTTATCGGCAATGAGCCATTTATCTATTCATTTGCCGACGATTTTTTTGTGGCCAAACCCGGTCGAACCACGCAGATGATTGAAACATTCAACACCTATGGCGGCTCTGTTTTAGCCTGCAAAACCATTGTCGATGACCGGGAGTATGACAAATTTGGCGTGGTCAGTGGCCAGCGTCTCGACCAGCACACGTTTGAAGTTGAAAAAGTCGTTGAAAAACCAGGTAAAGCAGACGCGCCATCCGACCTCGCCACAGTGAGTGGCTATTTGTTCCAGCCGGAAATAGTCCACTATATCGAGAAAGCAGCAGCCGCTCACAAAACCGGCGAACTCATGGTGCAGCCCATTATGCAGCAGATGATTCATGATGGCTTTCATTTTTACGCCCGAGCCATTCAGAACGGGACGTTTTACGACACTGGCGATAAGCTGGAGTATCTGAAGACTGCCGTCGAGTTTGGACTCCGGCACAAAGACCTTGGCGGGCCTCTCCGGGAACATCTCGAGAAGCTACTCGAGGAAATGTGAAGCAGGTAACTGTTTATCATCTGCAAATAATGGTATAGTCAAACTATGAGCACAGAAACAGCCCTACATATATTGGTCATCATTCTCAGTACTACGCTATTTATTGCACTTGTTATATCGATTGTCGTGGGGGTCTTTGTGGTAAAACTCGTCAAAGCTTTGCGCCAGATTACTGAAAAAGGCGAACAGCTCGTCGACACCGCCGAAGAAACAGTGACAAATATTCGACAAAACGTCGGTGCAGTCGGGGTTATACATAGTCTCACCCAACTGGTGAAGATGATCAATAAAGTAAAAAAGGGTAAATAAGGAGCACGCATATGTTTAAAAAAGAAGAGCCGAAATCATCAAACACCGGTAAGTTTGCCCTAGGGGCGGCTCTGACAGCGTTAGCTGGCTATATTGCTGGTGTTTTGACCGCCCCCAAAGCTGGCAGGGAAACACGAGAAGACATCAAAAACAAGGCGGTCGAAACCTATTCTGCAGCCGAAAAAGAACTGAAAAAGCTCCACACAGAACTTGGGGATGTCCTGGCAGAAGCGGGTAACAAGCTCGGTGATTTGCGAGGCAAAGGGTCAAAGTCGCTTGACGAAGCAGTTGCCAAAGGCAAAACTGCCAAGGACAAAGCTCGCGAAATGCTTTCAAGCCTTCACGACGGCGAAGCCGATGACAAAGATCTGAAAAAAGCGATTACTGAGGCCACCAAAGCCGTCGAAAACCTCCGCAACTACCTAAAAAAATAGATGCTGAACGGTAGGGGTTTGGGACATTCCGACTCTACATGCTAAACATACGCATTGCTTCTGGTGTAGTTCCTGCTGTTGTAAAAGTGAAACGGACATGCGGCCAGTGTGTACGGTATAATTGAGAGGAAACGAGGGAAGGGTTCCGAGGCATTTTTTCCTGAACTTGTTTGAGGATCTATTGGCTACCATGCACGGTGCACATACGTCACGGGTATTAACCCAACTGTGTACTTTTCTAGGGGATGGCTGGCAAAACCGAGCGATCTTTGGCTAGTCAAAGACTGGCCAGGGAGCGAGACGTCAAGGGAGCAGCGGGTGAGCATGCTATGGAGCCCGAAACAAGTTCAGCATGACAGTGAGGGGTGCAAATGCCTAGCAATGAGGTGAAGGTGACAGAGAAGAAGACAAAACCCCAGACGAAAGCGGCCGTGCCTACTGCGGCGGATTTTGTGCACCTACACAACCATACGCAGTATAGTTTGCTCGATGGTTTGACGAAAATACCCGAGCTCGTGAGTTTCGTGAAAGAGCAGGGTATGAGCGCGGTGGGCATGACCGACCACGGTACACTTAGCGGTACCATAGAGTTTTACAAAGAGTGCACCAATAATGAAATAAAGCCGCTTATCGGCATCGAGACATATGTAGCAACCCGGCGCCACACCGACAAAGACCCCCAAAAAGACAAAAACCGCTACCACTTGATCCTGATCGCCATGAATAACACGGGCTACCAAAATCTTATGCGACTGAGTACCATTGCGAACCTCGATGGATTTTACTATTTTCCTCGTGTCGACCATGAACTGCTCGAGCAGTACCACGATGGTTTGATTGCTATGAGTGCCTGTCTCGGTGGTGAGATTGGCGACGCCCTAAAAAATGATGACTATGCCAAAGCAAAGGACATATCCACCTGGTATCAAGGAGTTTTCGGTGACCGATATTACCTAGAGGTGCAAGACCACGGGCACCCAGCAGCGCCGAGTCATAGTGTCGAACAGAAAAAGGTCAATGATGGGATTTTTCGGCTTTCGAGCGAGCTAGGCATACCAGTTGTGCTGACGTGCGACGCGCACTATTTAAGACACGAAGACCAAGATGCGCATGAGATTTTGCTCTGCGTGGGAACCGGTGCCTTTCTGTCTGATGAAAAGCGGATGACCCTGAAGGACTACCAGCTACACGTTACGCCTCCTAGTGAGCTGATTGCACGCTGGGCGGGGGTACGCCCAGAAGTTATCACTAACACGCGCGCGCTGGCTGAGCGCTGCGATGTTACCATTGACCTGGGGCATATTCTTATCCCAAAATTTCCTGTGCCCGATGGCGAGACGGAAAAAACTCACCTCGATCGCCTCGTTTACCAGGGGCTGAGTTGGCGCTACGGTGACATGGTCGAGGCAGACGCGTCGAAACTCTCGGTTGCTGAAGCCAAAAAGCATATTCCTCAGTCGGTGCTAGAGCGAGCCGAATACGAACTTGGTATTATCGAAAAAATGGGCTTCAATGGTTATTTCCTGATTATCCAAGATTTTATCAACTGGGGGAAAAACGAAGGAATTGTGTTTGGACCCGGACGAGGAAGTGCGGCTGGATCCATCATATCCTACGCACTGAAGATTACTGAACTTGACCCACTACAATATGACCTGCTCTTTGAGCGCTTTTTAAACCCCGACCGTATTTCTATGCCGGATGTTGACATCGACATTCAGGATACGCGGCGTGATGAGGTGATTCAATACTGCGTTAAAAAATACGGCTCTGAACGGGTAGCAAATATCGTGACATTTGGCCGTATGTTTGCACGAAATGCCGTACGAGATGTGGCTCGCGTCTTGCAAGTGCCCTACGCCGAGGCGGATCGACTAGCTAAAATGATACCTCCACCCGTCCAGGGTCGTCATATCCCGCTCATCGAGTCGCTCAAAAATGATGTCGATCTCCGACACGAGTACGAGACGAATGATGTCAGCAAAATGGTGCTCGATCAAGCGGTCGTGCTCGAAGGCACTGTTCGAAGTCATGGTGTGCATGCGGCTGGCGTCGTAATAGCGCCAGATGATATTGTCCAATTTGTACCACTCGAAATGGCACAAAAAGGTGTAGTGGCTACTCAGTATCCGATGGGTCCCATCGAAGAGCTTGGTCTACTAAAAATGGATTTCTTGGGTCTTTCCAACCTCACTATTATCAAAAACGCTCTACGAGTTATTAAAAAGGTCTATGGTGTCGACATAGACATTAACACCATTCCTTTGGACGATGAAAAAACCTACCAGCTGCTCAGCCGGGGCGATACGACTGGAGTTTTTCAACTCGAATCAGCTGGCATGAAACGGTATCTGCGCGAACTGCAGCCAAGCAGTTTTGATGACATCATCGCGATGGTAGCGCTGTACCGACCGGGGCCTATGCAGTTTATCGAAAGTTTTATAAAACGCAAACATGGCGAAGAAACAACCGTCTATCTGCACGAAGGAATGAAAGCGGCGCTTGAAAGTACCTACGGGATTTTAGTCTACCAGGAACAGTTCATGCAGATCTCGAAAGACTGGTGTGGATTTACGGGCGGACAGGCTGACACACTTCGAAAAGCAGTCGGTAAAAAAAAGATTGACCTCATGCGCAAAGTGAAAAAAGAGTTTGTAGATGGTGCCGTGGAACATAGTGGCGCTAGTCAGGCTGTGGCCGAAAAGTTTTGGGCGCAACTCGAAGAGTTTGCCAACTACTGTTTCAACAAATCTCATGCGGCTTGCTACGGGCTTATCGCCTACCAAACTGCCTACCTCAAAGCCCATTATCCGGCGGCGTTTATGGCTGCACTTATGACGAGTGACTACGACGACACCGACCGTCTGAGTATCGAAATCGCCGAATGTCAGAAGATGGGCATACGGGTTTTGCCACCAGATGTTTCGGAGTCGTTCGGTGAATTTGCCGTTATCAAAGAAAAAAACCAAATTCGGTTCGGCATGAATGCGGTGAAAAACGTGGGTCATGGCGCGGTTGAGGAGATTATTCGCGCTCGCAGCGAAACGCAGTTTCATACCATTGAAGATTTTATGAGTAGTGTGAACCCTCGGATTGTGAATCGTAAAGCACTGGAGAGTTTGGGGCGTGCTGGGGCGTTTGACACGTTTTCCGACCGTTCGACATTTCTCCACAATATTGATGTATTGCTGGCCTATGGACAGCGTCTGCAAAAGGAGCGCGCCAGCGGACAGACCGATATTTTTGGCGCATCGCAGCCGGATGGTCTCACCGCTCGTCCCGGTCTCAAGCTTGTGCCTCCAGATCATGCTGTGACCCCGCGCGAAATGCTGCTCTGGGAACGTGAGTTGCTGGGGCTATATTTGAGCCAACAGCCACTACAGGCGTTTTCTGTCTTGCTTGCCGAACAAACCACTCCGCTCAACACCCTTACTCCTGAGCACGAAGGCCGAGCAGTTATCGTCGGCGGAAGTATCGTAGAGACGCGCGAAATTGTCACAAAAAAAGGTCAGAAAATGGCTTTTGTGAAGCTCGAAGATGAACATGGCGAGGTTGAAATCGTACTGTTCCCGACTTCGTACCAGCAAACCATTGGCCTCTGGGAGCGCGACCGAGTTGTTATCGTGCGGGGGAAGGTCAGTACGAAAGGGCGAGACGGCATGTCCGGCGATGAAGTAAAAATTTTAGCGGATGATGCTCGTGAGATCACGCATGAGCAAGCCGCCGCGTACCAAGGGACGGGCAAAAAAGCGCGCGTGCCGAAACCAACTAAGACGAAAAAACCTATCTCTTCCACCATACCAACTGTCTCGTCGCCGACAGAGATAAAATCTCCAAAACTATACGTCCGACTTTCAAGTAGCCAAGACACTGAACTGCTGAAAAATCTCAAACAAGTTATCGACCGTCAGCCTGGCGTGACGGATGTTGTTCTGGTGCTCGGTAGCGATACCGCCAAACAGGCAGTAAAGCTTCCCGGTGGTGTTTCGCCAGATGAGTCTACGCTAGACGCCCTAAGCCAATTAGTCGGCGCTGAGAATGTCAAACTGCAGTAGAGTCACCGGATACTCTTACCTGATGAATCCAGAGGTTTGCAGTAGGATAAAGCCGAGCGTAGCGACCGTAACAAACAGAATGTCTAGCAATGGGTGGTGCAGGATAAAACGCTCTCCTTTGACAAGCACCTTATGCCAGGCAAAACTGTGGCGTAGCAAAAAGGCAAGTAGCGCTACAGAGGCTAGCATGCTGAGTGCAAACTGGCTCCAGGCGAGATTGGCGGCAGTGAGCACCTGAACGCGACTGACTTTTTGGGTAGCTTGACGGTCGGCTGCGCTCGCCTTCTCGGGAGCGTCGCCTTGCGCAGTGGCGTTCACGGGTAGAGCTGAGTTGGCGCCGCCGCCGCTGCTTTGACTGGCGACTGGTTCTGTTTGGGGGGCTTCGGCTGTAGGTTCGGCAGGTGCGGTGGCTGGTACGGTCGAAGTGGGTTTTGTGGCGCTAGGAGCAGGAGTCGGAGCCTGGGTAGGTGTAGGGGATACGACCGGACTAGCGACAGGGGCAGGAGGTGGCGCAGGAGCAGTGGGAACTGGTTGAGCGTACATCGCGACAACAACTGTTTGTGGGCCACTGCTCTGGTAATTTGGCGTATTGGCAATGCCAAAGCCGACTTCCTGATAGGTGCCGTTGAGTATATTTGCTCGGTGGCCGGGACTGTTCATCCAGCCAGTGATGGTTTCGGTGGAAGTGGCAAAACCATATGCTAAATTCTCTCCAGCCGTTTGGTAACTATATCCTGTGGCTACAATGAATGTCCACGGAGCCTGACCATCTGGTGTATTGTGAGACCAGTAGTCACGGGCAGCCATGTCTTGAGCCTTGTTCTGAGCCGCTTGGTTGAGCGAGGCATTGAGCGCGAGACTGCCAAGTCCCTGCGCCACGCGTTCGTTGTTGGTGCCTTGTAGTAGCCCACTGATACTCATGTCGACTGCGTATCCAAGTACGCCTTGGCGCGTGGAGTACCACGAGTTAAAAATCATGCCAAACAGCATGATCGCCACTATGGGCAGATAGGGCCAGTAGGCTTGAGCATAGCGCTGCCCCTTTCGATGATGCTGGGCGGTACGCTTGCGATGACTAGTTCTAGTGGGGCGTTTTGGCTGTGTTTTTTTGAGCGTCATAGGTGTGTCGCTTATGGTTTCCGCTGGTACTATACCATACTTATACTAAATGGTGCAAAGCGGCAGTGGTATAGCGTCATGGCAGCCGCCTGTATGACGTTAAGTGATTCTTTGTGACCAAATTGAGGTATCTCAACAGCATGATCGCACAGTGCAAGAAGACCAGGCTCTATACCTTCGACCTCACGACCAAGTAAAATCGCTATCTTGTCAGATGGCATCCAAGACGGCAGCAGGACGCTGCGCGGAGTTTGTTCGAGGGCAACGAGCTCAAACCCATCAGTGCGCAGGGCACGTACGACCGGCAAGACATTTTCGAGGTATGCCCATGGTACCTGCTCGGTGGTGCCGAGCGCAGTTTTTTCGATTTGTCGTGACAGTTTTTGCTGTATATGCGGCAGTCGCTCGTCTTGGCGGCCAGTTGGGTAGGGGGTATACCCTGTCAGATAGAGTTGCTTGACGCCCATACATTCGGCAGTGCGAAACAACGCCCCAAGGTTGTGGGTGCTGCGCATATCATGGGCAATCACGACAATTTCTCTCATGGCTCATAGTATACCCGATTGAGTCGCCTGGTATGGGCGAAGACCGGAAACTTGGTATTTTTTGTTTTACCATAACCAGGTATACTACAAGCATAATGAGTGGGAAATTTCAGAGATGAGTCAAGATGCCCGGCGAGATGAAGAGGAATCGACTCAGCGGCGAGCGCAAATTTTGAATGTCGAGTACTTAGACACGTCTCTACTTGCTGACAAACCGCTGTTTCGAGAAGTCTTGACCATCGACCAAATGCGTCAGTACCGAATCATTCCGCTCCATGCAGATCAGAGCAACATCCTTTTTGGTATTACGACCACTACATCGCAGCAGACCATGAACGCGCTCACCGCGCACTATACCGACCAAAAAGTTGCGTTTCGTTTGATCTCTGAGGCTGGCTACCGCGACTACATGAACCTGTACGATCCGCCCAAAAAAGTCGTGTACCAGGACATTGCTATTCAGGCGGAGGGTAGTGCAGAGCGTGTGGCGCAAGTTTCGGACATGCTTTCGCAAGTGCGCGCCGACGATATGCTGGCGTATTTGGTCAGCCAAGCTCACCATCTAAATGCAAGCGATATTCATCTTGAGACTCAGCGGTACGATTCGCGCATACGACTACGGATTGATGGCGTACTACATCCCATTGCTCGGCTTGACCCAGACAAATACCGCGTGCTCATAGGGGCGATTGCCAGCGCGGGCAATGTCAGCACCAGTGCAGATTATGCCCAACAGGGGCATATCGGCCAAAAAGTCAAAATGGCTGATGGCACAGAAGTCGATGTCAATGTTCGCCTGGAAACCGTCCCCACAGTGCATGGGATGGATGTGGTGATGAGGCTGTTCAATATGGATCAGTCTATGTACAACCTCGATCGGCTTGGGCTATCCGAGGAGCAGCGTGCCGTTGTCGACGACATTATCGTCCGCCCAAGTGGGCTGGTGCTCATCGTCGGTCCGACTGGTTCTGGTAAAACGACGACATTGTACTCTATGCTCAACAGCCTGGCGAACGACGAGCGCAAAATTATTACAGTCGAAGACCCCGTCGAATACCAGTTTGAAGGCATCACGCAGATCCCGATCAAAAGCAGCGAAAGCGGTGACGATGGTTCGTTTGCCGACAAGCTTCGAGCGATTTTACGGCTCGATCCAGACATTGTGATGGTGGGTGAGATTCGCGACAATGACACTGCCAAGACAGCCTTGCAAGCTAGCATGACGGGACATCTCGTGCTCGCAACGTTCCATGCTTCGTCCGCAGCCGCCGCCTTGACCCGCTTGAGCGACGTTATTGGTCAAAATCCGTTGTTCGTCTCCGCTATACGCCTCGTCATGGCGCAACGGCTGATTCGTCAGCTCGACGACGCTACAAAACAGCCGTACGAGCCGAGCCCCGCCGAACTGCAGACCATTCAAAAGATCATTGAAACCCTACCGGCTTCAGTTGAACGGCCAAAACTTGAGGGGCTGAAACTCTACAAGCCTGGCTCTTCGGCAGATAATCCCTATGGTTTTCAGGGGCAAATCGCCATACGCGAGCAATTTGTGATGACCGGTGAAATCCGCGTGTTGCTCGAAAACCACAACCATGTGCTATCGGCGCAAGAAATCGAAGCCGCAGCCGTGCAAAGTGGCATGCGTACCATGCTCCAAGACGCCGTGCTCCATGTGGTCGCCGGTCGCACAACACTTGAAGAAGTCTTCCGCGTCGTTGGCTAGGTAGTCAAGGTACTAGAATAAAAAATTTGTAAAATAAATGTCATACTACTATAATGACACCCAATGGAAATAGTAGATATAGGAAAATTATGGAGTCAAACGCCACCGAGCGAACCTATAGGCTCTAGAAACTGGCGTGCCTTTGCCCGGTGCGCAGGCGAAGATACGGAGCAGTTCTATGAGGGATTAATGCCAACGCGCGAACACCACATGCACAAAATCTTATCGATAGATTTTGCACAAACTGTCCCGTCATTCGATATTGCTTAAACGAAGCGATCAAAAACAATGACGAAAATGGCATATGGGGCGGAACTATTGGAAGAGAAAGACGTGCACTCAGATGAGCCATTATACACACTGTAGTAAGTACACTACTATAACGCAGAACACATCTTGCGCTCAGGGGTGAAATAAGGTAAACTCTACAAGATATGGAATACATCAAAGAGTTGGAGCAAAGCTTCAAAAAGGGCGCAGTGGTAGACGTGCGCTCTGGAGACACCGTCAAAGTCCACCAAAAAATTCGTGAAGGTAGCAAAGAGCGCGTCCAGATTTTCCAAGGTTTGGTCATTCGTACTGACCGCACGGGGAGTCACACCAGCCGTATTACGGTGCGTCGTATTGCGAGCGGAGTTGGGGTCGAAAAGAGCTTCTTGCTCCATAGTCCGTTGGTTCTCAAGGTCGAGGTCACCAAACGTAGTAAAGTTCGTCGCAACAACCTCAGCTACATGCGCAAACTGACTGGCAAGTCGGCGCGCCTGACCGGTGTAGATTTCGACCGCCAAGCTGTCAACGACGTACGTGATCTTGAGGCAGAAAAGGCCGAAGCCGAGGCCAAAGAAGCGGCAGCAAAAGAGGCCGAAGCCAAGGCAGCCGAAAAGGCTGCTGAAGAAGCCGAGCTTGCCGCCAAGCAAAAAGCTGTCGAGGAAGCCCACAAAGCTGCCACCGAATAGCTCCCACCAAAAACTGTATCAGTAGGAAAACTCCCGGGCAAACTCAGGAGTTTTCCTTTATATTCACCACCATATCACACACTCATCTCTGTAAACCATTCTAGTTCTTCATGCTATAGCATACAAATCTAGAATATGTTGGGTGGTTCGGTGTGGAGGAGTGGCGTTGAAGTGCGATATACTGCTTGATATGTTCAGCTTTGTAATATCTGTGGCTGTACCACTTTGCGTGTACATGGTGGCGCATAAGCTTTTAGGCTCTCACCCGAAAGACAGATGGCTACTAATAACTGCCTGTTTGCTCTTCTTCGTTTCATATTTCTTGCCTTCGCCTCTCGTCCATGGCACACATACGCAGTATATGACCCACCTTGTAGGAGGCGGACTATTTTGCGGTTTTTTGTGGTTGTACATTCTTCGAGTTCAGGGATTGCACTATACGGCATTGCAAGAAGTGGTAAGTCTTTTTGTGCTCGTTTCGGCACTTGGGGTTGCCAATGAGTTGTTCGAAACGGTACTTTTCTGGGCAGGCTTCATGCCCTATGGCATACAAGATACTTCGTGGGATCTGGTAGCAAACACAACTGGCGCGTTGCTGTTTTATCTAACGTACAAGGCCGGGCAATGGTTACGGTTGGTATAGATGAAGTGGGACGGGGCTGTTGGGCGGGGCCACTCGTAGCTGCCGCCGTCGCCTTGAACGACACAAAAAACCCATTTTGGGAGGACTGTCCTCCCAAAGCTCCCAAAGGTGGGCGCACCCTATTGCGTGACAGCAAAACGTTGAGCAGAAAACAGCGGGAAGAGATGGAGAACCTCATCAAATCCCAGGTAAAAACGTATGGTGTCGGGTGGGTAAAACCAGGTGAAATCGATGAAATTGGTCTGACAAAATCGGTGCAGCTTGCCATGCTCCGCGCCATGATGGAGTTACATAAAGCCTGTAGGGTGTACGACGAGATCATCATCGACGGCAACTACAACTTTTTCGCCGCTCCCTGTACGAGGTTAGACCTCGCGCATTTTGCGCGAGGTCTAACCTCGTACACTCGGACGATGGTGGGGGCGGATGGGAAAGTGCCGGCGGTGAGCGCGGCCAGTATCATTGCAAAAGTGGCGAGGGACACGTACATGGCTAAAGCGGCGCAGCGGTATCCGGACTATGGTTTTGAGAAGCATGTCGGGTATGGCACGTCCGTACATATGGCTGCATTGAAGAGCTACGGTGTCACCGACCTCCATCGTCGCTCGTTTAAGCCAGTTCGTACGTTTTTGTAAATGCACATTTGTCTCAGTTCGAGAAAAAACGTTAACGAGGTAAAATGAGATCATGACGAACTACGAGACGGGACATGCGGCAGAAAAGGTAGCCGCAGAACATCTTACCTCTCAAGGATATAGTATTGTCGCGATGAACTGGCGGCACAAACGAGCCGAAATAGACATTGTGGCGCAAAAACGTCCGCGGTTTCGTCGCTCTGGACCGCTTGTATTTTTTGAAGTTAAGCACCGTAAAACTGACTTTCAGGGTCATGGCCTTGACTACATCACGCCAAAAAAACTTCAACAAATGCGCTTCGCCGCCCAGTTGTACGTCTCGCTCACACAGTATACTGGCGAATACACGCTTGGTGCGGTAGAACTATCTGGCGCAGACTATGCGGTGACTCAATGTTTAGAAAGTATTAGCTGAAGAAGCTTTGGATTGGTTTGAGGTCGCGGTGGAGCCAGTTGAGTCGAGCGGATATTTCTTCGTAACCGACGGTAATATTTCGTTTTAACATGGGTTGGTCGAGCTTGCTGTCGAAGAGATCGTGGTATTTCCGCTCGTAGGCACGGGTGTTTACGACGGTTGCAGCGTAGCGCGGAAGGTAGTCGTAAGATTTGTCGTTTTCGAAGGTTTTTTGCAACCAGCCCCATTCGTCGACCATCCACTGCCACGCAACGTCTCGGGTGTAGCGGTTGCGCAGGAGGTACACCAGCCAGCGGTCAACATCCTGGGGCTTCACTAGTTTGCCGTCTTTGACCCGGGCGAGTAACTGAGCAGCCCGCTCTGGATCGCGCGTGGCAGTTAGAGCGTCGCAGGCGTCACTGCGGAGTTCGCTGTTTTGGGTGCTGTCATGAAGTTTTATTAGGAAGTCAACCGCGTTTGTGTCACCGTCTTTTACGACGATGGACATCACCAGAGCGCGCAGTTCAGCAGGGACGGCGCTGCTGTTTTTTTGGTAGGCTGCAAAGAGTTTGTGCGCCTCTGCGATGATCATTTTGTCTTCACCATAGGCACCTAGTCCGAGCACAAGACTGCGGAGTTTGGTGTCGGCTGTTGTTTCATGAGGCTTTTCTTCCCAACCCAGGCGCTGAACCTGTTTCTGAACCAGCTGACGACTCATGGTTTTGAGTTTTGGCTCGAGCGACTCGTCGAGATCCAGGAACCGTCGTACTTCACTCGCTACCAGCGCCATAATATCCCACACTGGTTCACTTGTTTCATCTGAGTATGCTTCGAGCAGCTTGAGTGTTTCTGCGTAGCTCGTGTACCCAGCACGAGCGAGCAGGGCGCCGCCATTCAGAAGCACGAGCCTGTCTGGTTCGGCGATGGCTTGCGTGCGAATGTAGTCGACTAAAGCCAGGCGTGTTTTCTCACTTTGATAGTCAACAAGGTAGTGACCGTACGCTCCGGTATTGATGAAGAGTGGGGTAGCAGTTTGAGTCTCCAGCCTCAAGTCTCGAGTCTCGAGGAGCGCTGGTGCATCAGGCACGTCGGAAAAAAGCGGGATGGGCCATAGTCGCGACGCGTCTGACTTTGTTGGGTCGTCGAGGAAATGTTCTTGCCTGAGCGTGACTTCGTGCTCGGCCTGGGCCACATGTACCACGGGAAATCCAGAGCGCGTCAACCAAGGTGTCATAAACGCACGTATATCTTTGCCGCTCGCCTCACTTAAGGCCGCCCACAGGTCGTCGCCGACAGTATTGCCGTAGGCATGTTTCTGAAAATAAGAACTCAAGCCTTTGCGGAAAGCCACTTCGCCGATGTACTTTTTCATCATGTAGAGCAGTCGGCCACCTTTGGCGTACACGATACTACCGTCGAACAGCGTGCTGATTTCGTCTGGGTGTTGCACGTCGACATGCACCGACTGCACACCGTAGGTAGCGTCACGACGAAACGCTGTGAGGCCTTCACTGGCGATGAACTGATTCCAGACATGCCACTCGGGAAACATGCTGTCGACGCACTGGTACTCCATCATGTTGGCAAAGGACTCGTTTAGCCACAGGTCGTCCCACCAGCGCATGGTGACGAGGTTGCCAAACCACTGGTGGCTGGTTTCGTGCGCCACGACGAGGGCAATATACTCCCGCGTGCTCTGACTGGTTTCACCCGGGTAATCCAGCAGGACGCGTTCACGGTATGTTATGAGGCCCCAATTTTCCATGGCGCCACTACTGAAGTCTGGTAGTGCGATATGATCGGCCTTGCGCAGCGGATACGGCACGCCGAAGTAGTCTTCGAAATATTCTATGCTGCGCGTAGCCGCGTCCAGTGCGAAGTCCAGCGATTCGACAGGTTGCACGGTGGTAGCCCAAACATTGACCTCCACGCCAGACTTTGTCACGGCGGTTTTTTTGTGAATATCACCAGCTACAAAAGCAAGCAGATAGGTGCTCATGCGTGGTGTTGTAGCGAATACGACACTGTTTTTTGCGCAGCTGACATGTGTTGCTTGAATGGGCATATTGCTCAGTGCCACGCTGCCTTTGAAATTTTCTAGCGTCAGGTCAAAAGTGGCCTTGGCTTCTGGTTCGTCTATGCACGGGAAAGCCTCACGTGCATGGTGGCTCTCGAACTGCGTTGCGAATAGCTTCTGTTCGTTGCCTTCGGCATCTTTCCAGTAGCAGGGATATATCCCGGTCATACCATCGGTAATGACACCCTCGAACTGCATGGTTACTGTGTATTCGCCGGGGTAGGCCATTGTTTCGGTGTGGAGGCGTACTTCTTGCAATGTTTTTTGATGGTTGATCCGTTTGAGTGCAAGTTCTGTTTCGCCTTTTTTGTCCCGTCGAACCACTTTCCCAGAGGTAACCTTCACCCCGTTGGTGTGAAATGTTAGTCGAGCGCTCGGTCGGCCCACCTTTTTTCCGGTGACGACAACGCGCCCAGAAAACCGCATAGTGTCTTCGTGGAGCCGGATGAGTAACTCGTAGTTCTCAGGTTGGAATTGTGTATACAAACGCGTAACAGATTTGCTCATCCGTTTATTCTATCACGGCTTGCGCTACACTGCTGAGGGTGGTATACTGTTTCGGTAATAGTCGGCCGGCAGGTCGGCTTTTTTCGTAAGGTATTAAAAGAATTAACCATAATTGGACAATAATAATTGTTAATTGAGAATTGGAGCAACACACAATGGACATGGATTTCAAACAACTAGCGGTAGCAATACAGGCCATAGCCGAGGAAAAAAACTTACCCGAAGACACGGTAAAAGATGTTGTAGAACAGGCCTTGGCGGCGGCGTATCGGCGTGATTATGGCGAACGTGAGCAAGAAGTGCGGGTGAGCATGAACTTGCACACCGGCGAAGTAGACGCATATGTTAGTAAAGAAGTGGTTGATAAAGTAGGTGACGAAGACTTCGAAATCAGTCTCGTCGATGCTAAAAAGATTGACTCTGCTGCCGCTCTCGGTGGTATGGTCGAAATACACGAAAAAGTTACGACCTTTGGGCGCGTTGCGGCACAAACTGCCAAGCAAGTGATATTGCAGCGGTTGCGAGAAGCTGAGCGAGAGATTGTACTAGCAGAGTACGAAGACAAAATCGGCACCATCGTAAACGCCATGGTCAGTCGCGTCGAGGGCATGATAGTACGCCTGGAGCTAGGTAAGGCTCAGGGTATTATGCCCAAAAGTGAACAAATTCAAAGTGAACGGTACTACCCAAGCCAACGGCTAAAAGTGTACCTCAAAGACGTCGAGCGTGGCCCTCGTGGCCCACAGCTCGTTGTTTCCCGCGGAAATCGTGAATTTATGGAGCTATTGTTCCGTGCTGAGGTGCCAGAGATGGATAGCGGTGCTGTGGAGATCAAGAACATTGCACGGGAGGCTGGCGTACGAAGCAAAATCGCTGTCGCCAGTACGGTGCCTGGAGTTGATCCAGTAGGTACTTTTGTCGGCGGGCACGGTACGCGGGTAAATGCGGTCGTCGGTGAAGTGGGTGAACAGGAAAAGATTGACATCATTGTGTATGCTGAAGACACTGCCGAATACATCATGAACGCCCTCAGTCCCACAAAAGTCAACCGTGTCGTTCTCGACGAGACCGCCAAGCGTGCGAAGGTGTTTGTGCCTGAAGACCAACTGAGCATTGCCATCGGTCGTGGCGGTCAAAATGTCCGACTTGCCAGTAAGCTAGTAGGATACGAACTCGACATCGAAGCCGAAAAAGTCGCTCAAATGGACGGTGAGGTGACAAACGTTGAGCTCCCGAAACAACCGAAGCTAAAGAAGAAGGAACAGCTCGAATCTTCTTTACTCGAAGCTATCGAAGAGCACGGCGAGTAGCATGTTCCCTGCGAGAGTTGTTCCGGCAGGAGCGGGTGAGTGTGATGTCGCTAGGTTTGGCGCAGAAGTAGCCAAAGCCTCTTTGCAGTATTTGGCATGCGGCTTTATCGACCATAGAACAGCCGCTTATCTGAGTTCATCAAAGCCAAGTCGTTGCATGGAGGTTGGCCTCGGCCCAGACTCATTTGATTGTACTGGTTTGAGTATACGATCTATCTGTGATGTTATGGGGTGGAAAGTTAGTGACTGGCCCCAGGAACTTCGGCACAGTTATGAATTTGCCCGGGAGTGCGGTACAGAGTACCAGGATCCAGCTCTCCCTGGGGGAGTTGCACTATATGCTCAACATGTGAAAAAAGCAGATGAGAGTGCCCTGTGGTTACCGGCACACGTCGGTATAGTTATTGGCCCAGAGCGTATGATTCATGCTTCGAGCCGCGGTTGGAGGGTACGTCTCGAGAGAATGCGGCCTGGCTTTGCCAGCAAGCGATTTGCCGGAGCCATCCCCCCGGAAACTTTGTTAGCCAAAGCAGTGCTGCTGCAAAAGGGAGCGCATTAGTTGGCACTCTTGACTGCCGAGTGCTAATTTTGTATACTAGATTTACCGCGGCGGTGGGATGACATTCCTCCAACAGCGGACATTCAGCTAGTATCTCGTCGATAGGGAGAGATATGCAATCTGTAATCACGACTCATGACTCCTGCGTCTAGACGCTGGCAATGAGTATAGGAGCGAACAATGCAATCAGATTTTCAAGAATTTTCCCAATATTTAACCGAAAATGCTCGTCAGAGCTTAGCGCATGCTAACACTATTGCGCGCGGCCTAGGGACAGCGTACGTCGGCACGGAGCACCTGTTGCTCGGTGTGCTCGCACAAGAGGGCAGCATGGGTGGGAAGATTTTGGAGGAAGCAGGCGTCACAGTGGATCGGGCACGGGTGGCGCTCAAGCTCACTCCGCAAAATCTGGTGACAAGCATGGGCGCAAAAGGCTACAGCGAGACAGCAAAGTTGACGCTCCGTATGGCCTATGACATTGCCCAAGATTATGGGCAGGACTACTGCGGCACTGAGCATATTTTATACAGTATATTGACGCAGAAAAATGCTCGTGCAACGGTACTACTGCGCGAAATCCCTGTCGATACCGAAAGAATTGTGCGTGAGATCGAGTCTTTTCTAAACAGACAGTTCGACGAAGCTGATCGCGGTATGACAAACGGTGGTTCACGAAAAGGTGGTCGCAAAAACAATCGCCCAGGAAAAACCGCTCTCGATACCTTTGGCACCGACCTGACTTTATTGGCGAGGACAAACAAGCTCGATCCTGTAGTGGGGCGAGAGTCTCAGATCAAGCGCCTCGTAACAATCTTAAACCGACGAACCAAAAACAACCCTGTGCTCATCGGTGAGCCTGGTGTGGGTAAGACGGCTATTGTCGAGGGTTTGGCGCAGCGTATTGTCAACGAAGATGTGCCTGACAGCTTGCTTGACAAACGGATTGTTATTTTGGATCTCGCCGGAATGATTGCGGGTACCAAATACCGTGGTGAGTTTGAAGATCGACTAAAAAAAGTTATGGCTGAACTGGAGCAGGATAAGCGCACCGTTGCTTTCATCGACGAACTTCACCTGATCGTTGGGGCTGGCGCTGCCGAAGGTTCAATGGACGCTGGCAATATTCTAAAACCGTCTCTTGCTCGAGGTAAGATCCAGGTAATTGGAGCAACCACTACAGCTGAATATACAAAATATATCGAAAAAGATGCGGCGCTCGAGCGTCGTTTCCAGCCTATTCAGGTACCAGAAACCAACACCACTGAAACGCTCGCTATTCTCAAGGGTCTGCGGATCCATTATGAAACATTTCACGGCGTCGTGATTTCCGACGAAGTGCTTGAAGACACCGTCCAGTTTGCTAAGCGCTATGTCCAAGATCGGTATATGCCCGATAAGGCTATCGATTTGCTCGACGAGACTGCGGCTTATCTTCGTGTCAGCAAGGGTAAAACGAGCCCTGAGGTACGAAAACTACAAAAGGAACTCAAGCTTGTTAACGGTCGGATAGACGATGCGGTTGACCAAGAAGACTATGAGCGAGCCGCCCGCAGCAAAACACGCGCCTCCCAGATTCAGCAACAGCTCGAAGCGCTCCAAAAGTCTACGGACAAAACTACCGCCCTAACGATGTCGAGTGATGATGTCGCTGAGGTGGTCGCTCGCATGACAGGCGTCCCTGTGAAGAAAGTTATGAAGAGCGAGGCGAAATATTTACTGCAACTTGAAAAAAACATCTCCAAGCATGTGGTTGGCCAGTCAGAGGCGGTTGAGGTTGTCAGTCGAGCCATTCGACGCAATCGAAGTGGTGTTGGGAGTGGTAAGCGGCCGATTGGATCTTTTATATTTCTCGGTCCAACTGGTGTCGGTAAAACTGAACTTGCACGGGTACTGGCGCGGGAATTTTTTGGTTCGGAATCTGCACTTGTCAAGATTGACATGAGTGAATTTGGCGAACATCACAATGTCTCCCGTCTCGTCGGTGCTCCTGCGGGCTACGTAGGCTACGACGATGGGGGACAGCTGACTGATAAAATCCGCCGCCAACCGTACAGTCTTGTGCTGTTCGACGAAATAGAAAAAGCCCATCCAGACGTGTTTAACATGCTCCTGCAAATGCTCGAGGATGGCTATATTACTGACAGTAAGGGTCGTCGGATTGACTTCACAAACACTATTGTCATTATGACGAGTAACATTGGTGCAGATAAGCTACAGCAAGAAGCCAGTCTCGGTTTTCAGGCTGAAAAGAGTGGCGACCTCGATGACCTCGATGCCTTGCATGAGCGTAACAAAGGCAATGTACTCGATCGGCTCAAAAAAGAACTTCGGCCAGAGCTTTTGAACCGCATAGATAAGGTTGTAGTGTTTCGAGGTTTGACAAGAAAAGATATTTTCAAAATTATTGATTTGCAGATCGATGAACTTCGAAAAAGACTGCAAAAAAAGGGTGTCAGTCTGGAGCTGAGCGCAAAGGCAAAGCAGTATTTGCTCGAGCATGGCTATGATCCAAAAAACGGCGTGCGACCACTGAGACGTCTCATTCAGGACACCATTGAAGATCAAATGGCGACCGACATCCTCGACGACAAATACGCCACTGGGGATGTGGTGCGCGTCAACACGGCGCGAGGGAATTTGGCGTACACGACGATTAAAGAGTAGGTCGAGCACTCAGCGCAAAATCTAAAAAAGAACGTTGCCAAGCTGCACGCCGATAGCGCGACTGGGATGAAGTATAATACTTGTATGCAAATGCCTCAGCGAAAAAAAACGCTCAGTAGTATCGTTGGCTGGGTATTAGTCATCCTTTTCGTGGTCGGGACGGGTGCTGTTTGGTGGCACCGTCAGGCCATTAGCGACTGGATGATCCTGCGTGATTACCGTCCGTCACCGACTGTTATGAGACTGTCACGCGACACGGCGATGACACCATATGCCCAGAAGCTTTTTTATATAAATAACCCACAAATCTTGAGCGGTAAGCCTTTTACTACTCAGTGCCCGCTTGCGGCAGAAAAGACTGTCATCCTGGGTTGTTATCGGGGCAAAGACCGCGGTATATTTCTTCACACCGTCACAGACGAACGGCTCCATGGCGTGGTTGAAGTTACCGCTGCTCACGAAATGCTTCATGCAGCGTATGATCGTCTTTCCGGCGCTGCTAAGAAGCGTATTGATACGCTTCTTGTGGCATATTACGAACGTGGACTCACCGACGAACGCGTCAAAGACACCCTAGAGGCTTATAAAAAATCCGAACCGCATCAGTTGCCAAACGAAATGCATTCTATCTTTGGGACAGAGGTAGCTACTCTACCGGCTGAGCTCGAAACATACTACCAGACATATTTTCTCAATCGTAATGCCGTGACGAATCTTATGCGATCCTACCAGGCCGAATTTACCTCTCGACGCGACCAAGTCGAACGCTACGACGCAGAGCTATCGACGCTGAAAACATCTATCGAAACATGCGAGCAACAGCTTGCATACCAGAAAAATACGCTCGAGGCACGTGCGAGCCAGATGTCGCGCCTACGGTCCGAGGGAAACACGGCAGCTTACAACAGCCAGGTCAGCGGTTACAACCAAGCTGTCGAAGAGTACAACCAATTGCTTGAATCAGGTCGCGGTTTGATAGAGCGCTACAATACTCTTGTCGAGAAACGAAATACGCTTGCCCTCGAAGAGCGACAGCTCACCCAAGCACTTTCGGCCGGCCCACTTCCGCTCGAATAGAGGTGAGATAGGTGTGTGGCAGCCGCACTGGTGGTGTTTATGCCGAGCCAGAGGTATACTAGCTATACGATGGCGAAACAGAGCGTAAAGTTTGTGTGCACTTCGTGTGGAGCGCAGAGTAGCGCGTGGGCTGGCAGGTGTAGCCAGTGCGGTGAATGGAACACGCTGCAAGAAGAAGTGCAGCTCGTCGTGCCTCAGGCCAACGGAGTAAAATCAGCAGGGAGGATTTTAGCATCCCAGGATGTTTCGGCTAGTTCACGTCAGGCCGAACAACGCCTACCCACGACGATTCGCGATGTTGATACGGTGCTCGGGGGAGGCTTGGTACAGGGTGGTGTGGTGCTTATCGCTGGGCAGCCAGGTATAGGCAAAAGTACGCTCCTTATGCAAATTGCCAATCACGTGGCAGCGGACAAACCAGTACTGTACATTAGCGGAGAAGAGTCGGAACATCAGGTAGCTATGCGGGCCAGTCGACTTGGCGCCAAAGGGTCACAGTTAAGCATTGCCAATAGTAACCTAGCCGATGATGCTGCTGCAACTATCGCAAGTAAACAGTTTGCGCTCGTTGTGATAGATTCTATTCAGACCATGAATGCGGCGGGAGTCAGTTCGGCGCCGGGAAGCGTTAGTCAGATTACGAATAGTACGAACATTGTGCTACAGGCAGCCAAGCGGTCTAACACCGCGCTCATTATCGTGGGACATGTCACGAAGGAAGGTTCAATAGCGGGACCGAAGATTCTCGAACATATCGTCGACGTAGTACTAACGCTCGAAGGCGATGCCTACGGCGGGTTCAAGGTGCTCCGTGCCACCAAAAACCGGTTTGGGCCAACCACAGAGGCGGCAATTATGGAGATGGACGAGCAGGGTCTAAAGCCGGTACTCAATCCTTCCCAGGCTCTGCTAGAAGAGCGGCAGATCACCGATGGTTCAGTTGTCTTGGCTACGCTGGAAGGAACTCGGCCGCTCCTCGTCGAAGTGCAAGCACTCGTAAACAAAACAAGTTACGGATACCCCAAGCGTGCAGCCAGCGGGATCGACCTCAACCGAGTAAATTTGCTTGTCGCCATGCTGGAACGCCGCACAAAACTGAACCTGGCAGAGCAAGATATTTACATAAACATTGTCGGCGGCTTACGTCTGCAGGATCCTGCAGCCGACCTTGCGATCTGCATGGCTATTGGTTCGGCAGCCAAGGGGCTGAAACTCAAACGAAATGCTGTTGTCTTCGGAGAAGTTGGCCTCTCAGGTGAAGTGCGTCATGTTTCATTCATAGAAAAACGCCTGGCCGAAGCTGAAAAACTTGGGTTTGACTGTGCGGTTGGGCCTCGTGCGCGAGGTGCCAAAAAGCAGTCAACTTTCCTTCATGTCGTACCCGATGTGCGCAGTGCTCTCAACCATTTTCTTGACAAATAAACTCTCCCAAAGCATGCCGACCGCGCACTCTGACGGTATTTTCGCTCAGGAAGAAGCACTAGAGAATGACTCTTAGGTACCGGATGTCGTAGGAGTTGGCGGAGTGGGGATTATCGGAGTTCTCTCTATTGCCACCGAAGCCGCGTCGCTCCCTTGATAGAGGACGCTGTCGGTAACCTGGACGGTGAGTTGAACGGAATCTGGCGCATCGCCGGCCGGTACATAGGTAAACTGGTAGTCGCCGGTAGCAGTTACTGGCTGGGACTGAACCGATTGTCCATTGACGAGCAATGATAGTGTGCCCGGGAAGGTTGCCCGCGCTGCGTCAGTGAGGGCATGAGTACCTTGGCTCACATTGACGAGTACGGTGCAGCCAGCAAGCGGACAGCTAATGGTGGCACCGCTGTTTGCTAAAATACTGTTAATAGCGGTAATTTTTGCAGTTGGCTGAACGTCGTTACAGTTATGGATGTCATCTTTCTCGGTTGGTGGTGCGGTGCCTCCGGTAGAACCTCCGGCAAAAATATCAACGTTCCAGCCGGCCGCGTTGCTGTTGGCACTTCCTTGTTTAGCCGCGGCAGGCGTGCAGCTCGTAGCGAGTTTGTTCGAAACTTTGTCGAGTACCTGTGAGCTCGCAGTGGTTTTGCCCACATACCAAGATGGGAATATATCTGTGGCGCTACTTGGCGGATACTGGCCTCGTTCCAGTCGGATCCGGTTGACAAAAGCTGGGAGAGTTTTAAGGCCGGGAGGGGGAGTCCAGTTGACCGCTTTTGTGTCACCGAGCAGGTCTATAGCTCCGGTCATAAAGCCTTTCATGATTGGGTCGGTCATGTACTCTGGCTGGTTGCTATAAGACACGGTGCGGGTGTGGTTGCCCACCCAGACACCGGCACTGTATTTTGTATTCCAACTGACCATGACGCCATCATAGCGGTCGTTGGTTGTACCTGTTTTGATGGCAGTTTTCCAGCCTTTGTAGCGGTGAAACTTCATGCCGGTACAGTTTGTTTCGGTACAGCTGCCGTTTAGGTAGCTAGCATTCCCGTCGGACGCCATGTCGCTGACAATGTAGGCAGAGTCAGGCTTAACGACCTGTTTTGGTATGGGCTGCTTGAACTCTTTAAGGGTTTTACCCGAAGAGTTGGTGACCTTAAGTATAAAAGTCTGTGGTACAGCCTTGCCTAGCTTGGCGATCGAGCTGATACCATTGACATGATTGTTGAGGTGCATGTAAGCACCGTCGCCAATGGCGGCAGAGGCATAGCACTGTGTTTCGTCAGCACGGGTGGCTTTAGTGATGTCGATGTTTGATTTGAAGCAGCGGTAGCCACTCTCGACACTCATCAGACCGTTGACAGTTGAAATGACCTTGTTAATGGAGGCAGTGTGCCCGACGCTCGTGTCGTTTGGTACCGCTGACAACATTGCTTTGGCCGCAGGAATGTTTCTGGAAGCGCCCAGTGCCCAGCGCAGAGTCATAGGTCCTGGCGAAGTACGGTCAAAGTCGAACAGACAGTTACCGCCTCTCTCTGGTAATGCTTTGTTTGTGCAGGGATAGCCACCAGGGAGTGGTCCGACGCGGTCATAGAGAACACTCCCCGCACCAACGTTAGTATTATTGTCGATGAAAGCAACGTAATCGTATGGTTTTATGCTGGAGCCGGGTGAAATATTTACATCGGTTGCGTAATTGATTTCGCCGTATTCTTTGTTGGTAAAATCGACTCCTCCGATGAGCGCAACAACCTGGCCGGTTTCATTGTCCTGTGCGACGAAAGCAGCATTGTCGGCATTTTGGCGAGTCAATTGTGCTCGTCCTTTCGCCATTTGGTCTTCGGCCAGTGCCTGGAGTTGCATGTCAACCGTTGTTATGACTTTCCAGCCGCCACGCTTTACCACGGCCGAAGGGAAGCTGCGGCGTAGTTCATCACGAGCAGCCAATACAAAATAGGGTGCTTTTATGTTGGCGTAGTGAGACTGCAGTCGCTTAACTTGTGCGAGTACGTCGACCTGCTTGGCCTCTTCAGCCTCCTTCTGTGTTATGAAGCCTTGTTCTTTCATGAGACCGATAATGTACTGCTGTCGTCCAATAAGCCATTCTTTATCAAAGTAGTTTGAAGCAAGGCTCGGATTGTATTCGGGGCTGCTAAAGGGCGACAACGCACCAGGTGCTTTTGGTATAGCAGCGAGCATGGCCGATTGTGCGAGCGTCAAATCTTTTGCGCTGACATGGAAATAATCTTGTGCAGCCGTTTCGACTCCATAGTCGACATTGCCGTAGGGTGCCATGTTGAGATAACCGGTCAGAATCTCTTTTTTGCTATATTCTCGTTCGAGTTCAACAGCAAGGATGAGTTCTTTTACTTTGCGGCTGATGGTGCGGTCGTTCGTCCAACCTTCGTTGATTTTTACGAGCTGCTGTGTGATAGTTGAGCCGCCTTGTTTAGTGCCAGTGCCTCGGACGTCATTGACGACAGCACGGAGGATGCCCTTTGTGTCGAAAGCACCATGCTCGTAAAAGTTTTTGTCTTCGACAGCAATGGTTGCATTTTTCATGTGTTCGGAAATATTTTCCCATGCAACAGGGGTTCGTTTACGGTCGCTGTAATCTTGGAACAGGACAGTCTTACCAGTTCGGTCGTAGTAGGTGACGCTTCCCCCGAATGTGTTGCCAGAAATATCTTTAATTTGCGGCAAGTCTTTACGAAAATAGGCAAACACCCCGACCAATATCAAAAAACCAAGCACGAACGAAACACCGGCAATTTTGAGTGCCATGATGCCACCTTCGCGACTAAACCAGTATTTGACCGCTCGTTTTGGGCTGATACGGTAAAAAAAACGCCGTACTGGATGGGCTGGTAGTGAGCTAAGGTATGCTGCCTTACGTCGTTCTTTTGCCTCTCGCCCGGCTTTTAGGCGGTCACCGAGACTGTGGTTGAGTTTGATAGTTTTGCCACTACGCGTTACGAAAGTGTTATGACTCGACTTGCGTGGACGATTTGATTCAAGCTTTTTCATATAATAGCGAAAATATTTACCTTGCTCCACTTAATACTACGCCCTAGTATACCAAATTGTCCTAGCGGGAACCACAAGCAAAATTCTTTTTTCCAAATGAATTTGGAAGGTTTGGTTCCTACCTTCAAGTCAATGGTTGTAGCTCTTAACTCTTAACTCTTAACTCTTAACTCTGTATACTAATGTCATGACATTATCAGAGGAACTCACTTGGCGAGGTTTCGTCAACCAAACAACCTATAAAGACATTCGCGTGCTCGATGGGGCACCCGTCACATTTTATCTTGGCATGGATCCAAGTGCCGACAGTCTTACCATTGGTAACCTAGCGGTGGCGATGATGATTCGACATTTCATCGACCATGGTCACAAAGCTATCATGCTGGTCGGGGGTGCCACCGGTCTTATTGGCGATCCGGACGGCAAGGAAGAGGAGCGACAACTCAAATCCGTCGAAGAGGTTGCTGCCAACAAAACGAAGATTGCCGCGCAGTACGATCGTATCTTCGCTGGTCAGTCGTTTGAGCATGTCGATAACTACGACTGGTTCAAAGACCTCGGCTATCTCGAGTTTCTGCGTGAAGTTGGCAAACACGTCCCTATGCGCCAAATGCTCGGACGGCAGTTTGTTCAAGACAGGCTCCGCGAAGATGGGGCAGGGATCTCGTATGCCGAGTTTAGCTATGCGCTCATCCAGGGCTATGACTTTTTGTATCTGTACCGGAACATGGGAGAGACCTTGCAGCTGTGCGGCTCTGACCAATGGGGGAACAGCATAGCGGGCGTAGAACTCATTCGTCGTATAGAAGGAGCCGAGGCGCACATTTGGTCGGCTCCACTCATTATAAATAAATCTACCGGTAAAAAGTTTGGGAAGAGTGAAGGCGGTGCCGTTTGGCTTGACCCAGCCAAAACAACACCGACGGCATTTTACCAGTTTTGGGTCAATTGCGATGACCTTGGTGTGGAAGATTATCTAAAGGTCTATACCTTGCTTGGTCATGAAGAGATTGAGACTATTATGGTGCATCAGCGCGAAAATCCTGGAGCTCGCCCCGCTCAAATTCGGTTGGCCGAGGAAGTAACGCGGCTTGTTCACGGCGAAGAAGCGCTCGTCACTGCCCAGCGCGTCACTGCTTGTTTGGTTGGTGAGGCATCTGTCGGCGATGCCGATGACGAAACGCTCAAGGCTCTACGGGCTGAAATCCCTTCAGTCAAAGCTTCCGAAGCTGGCTCGCTCCTAGATGTGCTGGCCGAAAGTGGCTTGGCAGCGTCAAAGGGCGAAGCGCGGCGCCTCCTGGTCGGCAATGCGATTTCCATAAATGGGGTTAAAATCTCAGATGAAAACCTCAATCCTGGGTTGTTTACCAACGGGTGCCTGCTGCTACGTCGCGGCAAAGCCTACAAAGACTCTGCTCTCGTCGAACTGATGCAGTAAGAAATAGCGGACGCCAACCCCTGCGCGTAGGCCAGGTACGTAGAACATATTTGCTATATGCGGACCCGTCGCGTCTGCTAAATCTCAAGCGAGAGTGCTACACTAGATTCATATGTATTTTTTGAGCCTCATTATCGGTAAAACGACGTTGAAACTGCTTCGGATGACTGGCCGCACGGGCTCAGCCTTGCCAGGCCGAGTGGTCGAAAAGAGTAGTCCGCGATTTTTGCAGGGTATGCTTGGGCAATTGCCACAAGGAGTCGTGGTGGTGTCGGGTACAAATGGCAAAACCACGACGACGAAGATTATTACTAAACTGCTGGAATCGCAAGGGCTACGCGTCCTGACGAACCCAACGGGTAGTAACTTTGTACGGGGCATTATCAGTTCGGTGGTAGACAAAGCTTCATGGCGCGGCCGACTGAACTATGACATTGCCGTGTTTGAGCAAGATGAAGCGCACGCTGTGCATTTTATACGGCATATTCGGCCGCGCGGGGTACTGGTGCTGAATGTTATGCGCGATCAAATGGATCGGTTTGGCGAAATAGATACCACGCTCAAATTGTTGCAGAAGCTGTCGAGTGCAGCGACTGAGTTTGTGGTGCTAAATGCGAACGACGAGCGAGTCAATACGATTACCACGAAAGAGGCTGTTGCAAAAGTATGGTTTGGACACAGCCGCGATTTGCAAAAAGATTTTTGGAGCGATGATCAGCTGTACCGCGGCGAATCTGCAGAATTTTCCCAAGCCGCAAAACCCAATGTCGAGCTTACCGGCTACGATGAAGAATCCGTTTCCCTGAAGATTGCGGATGTACCCCATCGCTATCAGTATCATCTACAAGGGGGGCATAATGCACTCAACCTGGCGGCTGCCCTCACCGTAACCTATAGGGTCGTACCCAGTAGCGAGCGGGATGAGGGCGCATTGGCTACGGCAATTTTGACAATCGAGCCAGCTTTTGGCCGCGGTGAGGTCATCTCACTCCCAAACGGTGGACAACTGACACTCCAGCTAGTAAAAAACCCCGGTGGTTTCACTCAAGCACTCCGCATGTTGCAACTGAAGGACTACGCGACCGTCGGCATTGCCATTAACGATGATTATCCTGATGGTCGGGATGTTTCCTGGCTCTGGGACGTCGACTTTTCGGCGCTGGCCTCAGGATGTATTTCTGCGCCAGGCCAGTCCTCTCAAGAAAAACCCGGAAGGTCTGAACAGAACCCAGGAAGCAGCATAGTATGCGGTGGGGTACGTTCCGCCGATATCGCGAACCGGCTGAAATACGACGAGGTGCCCGTGCATAGTGCAGAAACAGATATTTCACTGTTCCAGCACAATTTTACCAATCTGATCCTGCCCGACACTGAGGCGATTTTATTCTGTACGTATACGGCTATGCTAAAACTGCGCGAGTTATATCTCGGAGCCAGTGGGGGGCTGAACGACGTATGAAAAAGCAAGACTCAAGAGGAGATAAATCCTCTCAGCGACAAGCTTCAGACTGCAAACTAACACTCGTACACCTATACCCTAAGGAAATGAATATCTACGGCGACACCGGCAACCGGCTGGTGCTCCAAAAGCGGGCGGAGTGGCGTGGTGTAGACATCCAGGTGAAGCTCGTCGGTGTTGGCGAGCCTATCCCGAGTGAAGCAGACATCATCATCGGTGGCGGCGGTCAGGATGCTGGGCAAGGAAAGATTCAGGATGACCTGCAAACCAAAGCCTCAACGCTACAGAAAATGGCCGAAGATGGTGTTGTTATGCTTATGATTTGCGGCATGTACCAGCTCTTCGGTCGGTCATTTACGACGAACGAAGGCGAGGTGATGAAGGGCATAGGGCTACTGCCGCTCGAAACAGTTGGTGGCGCGGTGCGGATGATAGGTAACACGGTGTACGATACGCCGTACGGCGAAATCGTCGGCTACGAAAACCACAGCGGCGTGACGACCCTGGACGACCCACAGATGGCCTTTGGGACTGTGCTACAGGGTGATGGCAACAACGGTCAGGACAAAACCGAAGGCTGCCGTGTCGGCAACGTGTTCGGTACCTATAGCCACGGCCCTGTGCTCGTCAAAAACCCGCAGTTTGCCGATGCGCTCCTCCAACTTGCACTGTTCCGTCGCTATGACGAGGTCGAACTCCCCCCACTCGACGACCGCCTAGAACTTGCCGCCCACGAAACTGCGCGCACTCGCCCGCGCTAGTGGTACCATGTAAGGGTGAAATTGTCTGATGATATTACGGCGGTAAAGGGGGTGGGCGAGCAGATGGCTCGGGGGCTGCGGCAGCTCGGTATACGTACGGTGTTTGACCTGATTGACAACCTACCGTATCGCTACGAGGATTATTCTGAAGTGTCATCCGTCGGGGGGCTTAAGCCGGGTGCGGTGACGATAAAGGCTGTCGCAAAACAGGCAGTTGGTCGATATGTGCGACGCGGTATGCATGTCACGGAAGCAGTTTTTTCAGATGAAAGTGGGAGCGTCCGGGCGGTGTGGTTCAACCAACCATACCGGGCGGCAGCGCTAAAGCCCGGTCAGGAGTACTACGTCAGTGGCCAGTATGAGCTTGCGCGGCAGCGGTTCCAGATCATGAACCCGAGCGCCGAATTGGTCAAAGATTTCCCCGTGAACACGGCTCGGATTGTGCCGGTGTATCGCCAGTCAAAGGCTATTACCACGAACCAATTGCGCAAGCTCATGGCGACGTGCGTACCCACCCTCCGCACCCTACCAGAAACCCTTCCCAAGTGGATGATAACAGAGGCCAATCTCCTCTCCCGGGCGAAAGCCATAGAGGCCATGCACTTTCCCGAGTCGTCCGCGCAGCTGGCGGCCGCAAAGCGACGCCTCGGCTTTGAAGAGGTACTAGAGTTGAGTCTGGCGGCGCTTTTGAACAAACAAGAAAGTATGCGCGAAAACGCCCTCTCAATACCATTTGACCTAAATCTTGCCAAAAAATTTGTGGCCGAGCTGCCTTTTCAGCTCACTGGCGACCAGCGTCGTGTGGTCTGGCAGGCCTACCAAGACATGGAGCACCGCTATCCCATGAACCGGCTAGTAGAGGGTGATGTCGGTTCGGGCAAAACGGTCGTGGCGGCTATGGTGGCGCTCATGGCGATAAACCATGATTATCAAGTGGCGCTGATGGCGCCGACTGAACTGCTCGCTCGCCAGCATGCCGAGACGCTGACTGGACTGTTTGGCTCGATTGGGCAAGCCGATGGTGTTGCGCTCCTCGTTGGAGGCATGACGCCCTCCCAGAAGAAAGTGGTACATCGCGCCATCGCAGACGGCAGCGCGAAGCTACTCGTCGGCACTCATGCTTTGTTCCAGGAGTCTGTCGATATGCACCGGTTGGGGTTGATCATTGTCGATGAACAGCACAGGTTCGGTGTTGAGCAGCGGAAAAGCTTGATGGCAAAAGCCGGGCATATGCCCCACGTTCTTAGTCTGACTGCGACGCCAATACCTCGTTCGCTCGCCCTGACCCTCTACGGCGAGCTCGATATTTCGGTGCTACAGGAAAAGCCGGCTGGACGAAAACCAATACTGACAAAGATCATCTCCCCGGTGAACCGTGACAGATTGTACGAGAGTGTCCGCGGTGAAATCGAGTTGGGGAGACAGGTGTTTGTGGTCTGTCCGAATATAGAGACAAGAGACAAGAGCCAAGAGCCAAGAGGAGCTGCCGCCGAGGACGTCTTTGCAGAACTGGCGAAAAAACAGCTAAAAGGCTACAGGGTTGGACTTTTACACGGGAAACTGAAGCCCATGGATAAAGAAGAGGTAATGCGAAACTTTCTAAGCCGTACGCTTGATGTACTGGTCTCGACAACAGTAATAGAAGTGGGCGTAGACGTGCCAAATGCCACGGTGATGGTCATAGAGAGTGCCGAGCAGTTTGGGTTGGCACAGCTGCACCAGTTGCGTGGACGGGTGGGAAGAGGCGGCCATGAGTCTCAGTGCTACCTTGTGCTAGGCGACGACAAAGCACCGTCGAAACGACTGCGGGCGATTGAGTCCAGCCAGGACGGGTTCCGTCTGGCAGAGCTTGACCTGGAACTGCGGGGTCCGGGAGCAATCTATGGGGCAATGCAGCACGGTGCGCTTGACCTGCGCGTCGTAAAACTGACCGATACAAAACTCATCGCCGAGGCGCGCGCGGCAGCGGCAGACTTCATCGAACGGAAGGAAGATTTGCTACAATACGTTGAGCTACAGCAGCGGGTTGATCGGTTGCGCCGGGTTACCAATCTTAATTAGGAATGATGTACAGGTACTATGAATGAGGTATAGAGACACAGGTAGAAAAGTAACAGGATGGCGAACTAGGCTTCATTGTTCATTCGTCATTCGCCATACGCACAGGCTCTTTCGAGGCGACTGCTGATGTACTCAGGCTCCACCCTCAAACAGCTTCGCACGCTCGATACCTGGTTTGGCGCACACCAAAAGATTGATCGTTTGGCGGCACGACATCTCCGTGAACTTTCAGGCAGCGGTGCGTTTCCTTCAAAAAAGATTATTCTGTCATTTGAAGGAGCGAATGGACCAGATGCCATCAAGCGGAAAACTCCAGCTCAAGATGAGCCATGGCACTTCTTCGACCCGAACGATCCTGAGGACACGAAATTGCTCGATATTATTACCAACCATCATACTCAATTGGTCAGAGCGCTCCGCGTAAACCATCAAACCAGAGCAGCTTTTGAGGCAGCATGGCTGGCGCACGCTATCGTAGACGGGCTGACACCGGCGCATCACTATCCCTACGAAGAAGAAATGAAAAAATTGCGTAAAGGTGCCGGGATTGAGACGCGCAACACGCCGAAAGATAAGCTAGTCATGCCGGGGGACACAGTTCGAGAAAAAATGCACAACAACTGGCAGATGTGGGGCGACAAAGGACTGCTGTCTACTCATATTGCTTTCGAGGCGGGCGTGGCGCTGCTGATCATGCCGATGCATTATAAAAAACTTTCATTGCCAAAAACATGGCCGGAGGTCAGTGGGCAGAAACCCTACCTTACATTCTTTAAGTCCCAGGCGCAGAAGATATTTGCAGAGAAATATTATGACCAATTTTACACATCGGCGTGGACGCCACGCTTGGCAAAAAAGGTGCGGCGTGAGCTCATCCCAGATATTGTTATAACCGTTGCGTACGTCTGGCATACGGCGCTTAGAGATGCGGGGGTTACGGCACAGGAAGGTCGACACTCATGAGGGTGGTAGCCGGTAGGTTGGGTGGGAGGGTGTTTGAGAGTCCGCGCGGGCACCGCACGCACCCGATGAGCGAAAAAGCGCGTGGCGCCATCTTTAACGCGCTCGGTGACATCGAGGGGCTAAGCTTTCTCGACGCCTACGCCGGAAGCGGTGCGCTTGCTATCGAGGCGGTCAGCCGGGGGGCTGCCCATGTCGTGGCGATCGACGTGGATATAGATGCAGTAAAGGCTATTTCGTCGAATATCAGCGCGCTTGGCCTAGAAGATTTTGTACAGGTGCTGCGCAAAAACGTGAGTGGCTGGTCGCGCAACAATCAACATCGTCAGTTTGACGTTGTGCTAGTCGACCCACCTTACGACGACATCCGACCGAATGTCTTGGAACGTCTTTTGGTGCACGTGAAGCCGGGCGGTTTGCTCGTCTTGTCGTGGCCAGGAAATGAGCAGGTGCGCAGTTTTGCACATGCGACAACGGTCGCCCATAAAGAGCTCGGTGATATTCAGCTAGTTTTTTACCGCAAAACTAAGTAAAATATACACATCCACGCGTGAGTGGTGGAATGGTAGACCTGCCTACCGGCAGGTAGACACGCCAGTTTTAGGAGCTGGTGCCGCAAGGCAACCTTCACTTGAAAACTTGTTTTCAAAGTAGAAGTTGCGGGGTCGCGGAACGTGACCAAGTCCTCTATAATGTCCTTTGAACCTTTCTAGTTATATGCGTGAGTGGTGGAATGGTAGACACGCCAGTTTTAGGAGCTGGTGCCGCAAGGTGTGGAGGTTCAAGTCCTCTCTCACGCACCATTTTGGGAAAAGAACGGAAATTGCCGCCCTCTGGGGCGGTTTTTTCTC
>CAZIOX010000009.1:52555-54102 GCA_964541145.1 uncultured Candidatus Saccharibacteria bacterium | reverse complement strand
GCCCTCAAGCAGTATGCTGTATTCAAAGATGAGCATAGACCACAAGACGGCATGGTCGAGTCTGGTGGCTGGGTGCAGGATTTTACGTATATCTGGTTCATGAAACAGTGGCACTATGTAGCGCTTGTCGTAAACCTTAAGACTCGTCAGATCCTTGGCTGGAAGCTTGGTCTGAACCACACCAGTGAACTGACGTTTGCAGCACTACTTGATGCCCTGAGCAAATATCCGGCTCCAACCATCCTTCATAGCGATCAAGGGAGTGAATACTTAAGCTACAAACATCAGCTTCTGTGTCAAAGGTTAGAGATCGTGTTGAGCTGTAGTGCAAAAGGTAGCCCTTGGCAAAATGGCTTCATGGAACGATTGGTCGGTACACTTAAAGCTGAACTACCACCGCTGAGCACATTAAGAAGTCTAGGTGAGCTACATGAAGCGGTAGCTCTCACTATCCACTACTACAACCATAAACGAATTCACACTGCACTACATATGAGCCCAGCATCTTACGCTGCTCGGCTCACCCAAGAACAAAACAGGGAGCAACATGATGACTTAAAAGTGAAAGACAGGGTGTCCAGTTTAGTGGGAGCGTGACACTGGTTCTTTGGGGGCGGATGGTGACGAGGACATCGCCGGGGAGGGTTAGGTAAGGACTTGGCTAGATATGAAGTAGTTTCTCGTCAAACCACACATCTTCATAGTCGTTTTCTACGTCAATCAAAAAACGCCATCCTGGTGCTAATCCGAGATATTTTATTATTTCCGGCTTTTCTTCCAAGAGGTGCCCCAAATGTACTGGTTGGTAAAAATCTGGAGCCAGACTTTGGTCGCTACCTCCCCAAAAGAACCACCCCGAAGTGTCATGGGCCTGCGGGTGCCGCAGACCATTTAGGGGAGCGTTTGAAAGAGTATCCAAAGCTACCCCTACAAATTTGTCTAGGTTGGCTTCAACGTAACCTGCTCCTTTTTGTTCACAGAAGCTTTTTTGTAGCTTTTTATTTTCCTTATCTTGATTATAGTCCATAGAAGTCTCTCATTTCTCTACTGTATTGGCTTAGCCGCCCCCCCCCTGAATGTTTGAACACTGAGGACATTGTGGCTGTACGGAAGGAATGCTCCTCATTCTGACAGTGTTGATAGCACCAGTTTGATAGTATTCACGGACTAGTGGCGTGATATGATCTGCGTACATTCTAGGCCCCTGTATACCGCACGTCACGCATGTCTGCCCTTGAACAGAAGTTCTTTGTGCTGGAGTTGTAGCATTTGTCGGCCTGGAGTACTTAACAGTAATATTTGGTACTTTAGTTGCTTGAGTTACTGATATATTTGTTTTATTGACGCTTTTACTAACTTGTAATACTGGGCTTGTTGCATTCTGCGCTGCCTTAGAGGCCGTACTTTTAACTGTGGTTTTGATTGCTTGTTTAGTGCCTTGTTTTACGCCCTCTCTAGTGAGTGCAGGAGCTAAGACTCTTAGAAGAATCGACCAAAATTGTCCCGTCAAATCATACCCATTCACCGGCTCAGGCGGGTACACGTAG
>CAZIOX010000009.1:0-52455 GCA_964541145.1 uncultured Candidatus Saccharibacteria bacterium | reverse complement strand
CTGTGCCTGTGATGTCTGTGATGAAGTCTGGGGAGTCGCCGGAGGCGGTGTAGCCATAAGAATAGATATTCGATCTAGCCTCAATAACTTGATATGAAGCCCTTTATGATTCATATTTACCGGCTCTATTCATGTTGATCTATGACCTAAAGTATGTCTCTAATTTGTATCAAAGCACTGTCAACATCTTGATTTAACGGCGTTACCTTAATCCCAGCCAGTTTGGTCATGACCTCATATTCACCTATAAGCATATCCAATAAAAGGAAGTAGGCTGAAATGTGACCTTGCTCCATTCTATTCTTGGGAGAATATATAAATAAATCATATTTATTACCATTTGGTCGTAATATCATCTTTGCAGAAAATGGGTCTACTTCATATTTACCTTGGTAGATTACAACGTCGTCGCTATTCTGAAATTCAGCTTCGGGAAGCCTTTGCTTAAAAGCAACAATCTGCCAATTTTCTATACTCGGACTTGCAATAACTAACTCTTCAACTTTAGGGATCACATCATAAATACCGCCACACGAAACGTAAAGTATATGTTTTGTGTCATATGTATATAAGAACTCAAGCCTATCATCAATCTTATGAACTTGCGTCATGAGCTCATCAAAAATCAGCGTATCATTATTTAGGTTCTGCAACCTATCCAAGTTACTTAAGAACCATCGCCAGAAATCTTTTACAGTATATGGTTTCGCTGTCATAAGCTGCATATTAGTTACCCATTTCTTTGAAAAATGCTTCCATATACTCATTTGCTCTTGGATTATTTGGACTTATGCCGTTAATAGCATTGCCAGATGTTCCGCCACTACTTTGTGCGCCGCCAAACTTATTAATCCAATATTGTTCGCCTCCTCTAGCAGCTGACTTATTGGAAGTGTTAAACATTAGGTTTGGCTCTCCAAATCCTTTTGAGTTCATGTGGTGATTAGCATTTCGCTGTAATATGTTTTGTTGTGCTGAACCTTGACCACTAGTCCTTCCTGTATATGTTTGGCCTGTGGATTTATTCGTTTTTGTATAAACTTGGTAGTTTGTTTTAGTTATAGGCGCGCTAGACCTAACAGTACTGGGCGAAGATTTAACCTGTTGTCTTACTACTTGCTTTGTGGCTTGGCGTGTAGCTTCTTTTTTGACTGCTTTTTTACTGCCTTCTCTTACGAAAAGTTTGAGGAGTATTTTTTGCCAAAATTGTCCCGTCAAATCATACCCATTCACCGGCTCAGGCGGGTACACGTAGTTATTTGGCGTACCACCCTGCACGGGGTCTACCTGGAGGAATCTACCTAGAGCTGGGATGTATACCCTGGCTCCCATTTGGATGGGTTGTAACGCAAGCTGTGCTTCAGTGAGCTTTAGTGCTGCACCGACATAGTTCATTGTACCACCACTCAGTGTGTTCCAGGGAGTGGTTTGGTTTGGTAGTTTTTCTCCGAATGGTCCTGTTTGGTGAGTACTTAAGACCTTGCCGTCTGCGTCTATAGTGGCAAAGATATCTCCATGCATATTTGGTAAGGAGAACGTTTGTACGCCTGCGCTTTGTCTATCGGGGCGTATGGTTACCCGAACGCCACCAGGCAGACTTATATACTTCTGTGTTACTGTGCCTGTGATGTCTGTGATGAAGTCTGGGGAGTCGCCGGAGGCGGTGTAGCCGTAGTAGTCATTGGATACATTTGAGCCATTGGTGTCCTGGTGACGGTAGAGGAGCCTGCCTTGGACGTCTCGAGCGTAGGTGGTGGTTATGCTGCCGGTGGTGTCTGTCTGGGTTATGCCAGTGTTTCTATCGCTACTGTCGTAAGTGAAGTAGGTAGCAGTGTCGCCTGAACCCAGGCGAGTAGTATTGCCATGGCTGTCATATTCAGCCCCATCATAGAGGGCATTGCTACTACTAACTAGTCTATCTGCTTGATCGTAGCAGTAGGTGGTGGGTGTGCCGTTGATGGTTTGGCTTACGCGGTTGCTGTCTTTGCCGGCGAGGGTGAGGTCCGTAGCAACACCAGGCTTGCCTGCGCAGCTGGCATCTTGAGTGCCGTAGCTGTAGGTAAAGGTGTTGCCGGCGACCGTAGCTGCCACGAGCCGACCAGCGGTGTCGTAGCTGTAGGACTTGGCTTGGCCGAGTTCGGTGCCGCTCACCACATCTCCCGTGACAGCACGGGTGACTTCGTCACTGAGCGTTTGGGAGGTAGCAGTGGTGTAGGTGCGTTTAGTGAGCCTGCCGAGGCCAGTAGAGCTGCTTTCTCGGGTGAGGTCGAGCTTGAGGCCGGTTGGGTAGTCTATGTTGGTTATACGGCTAAACTCGTCGTAGATGATGGTGGCGTAGGTGACACCGTCGAGCTTTTGCTGGGTGAGGCGGTCGTAGTTATCGTAGACGTAGGTTTCAGTGCCGAGTTTGCTTATGCGCTGGGTGAGGCGGCCGCTATTGTCGTAGGTGATGGTGGTGACATTTTGCTTGGCGTCGGTGTAGCGCACATTGCGCCCCAGAAGATCTGTTTCTACCGTGATGTTTCCGCTGGCGTCACCACTGCTCGTGATGAGCGGGTTACCGCCGACGGCATAATCATTTACGATGGTGCGAGCTGGCTGGCCGCCAAAGGCCGGTACGGTTGTAGTCAGCACACGCTCGCGTGAGTCATAGGTGGTGCAGGTCCACGGGTCTTGGTTGTAGCGGGTGGCCGCCACTTTGCCGGCGTTGTCATAGACTGTTTCAACAGTGCGTCCTACTTGTGGCCCAGTGCCATCGGGATCTGGTTCGGTTTTGAGCCGGAGCATACCGCCCTGACGGTAGGATTTACTGGCGTCGCAGGGGTTGACGACTGGGTCTGCGGGTGTGCCGTCGCTCTTCAGTGTTGGGTAGTAGTCGTACCGAGTGGTGGCGCCACCGGGGAGGCTGCTGCTTGTCTGTCGGAGGAATCGGTCTTTTTCAGCCGCCGGAGCAGTGGCAGCGGTATTTGCCAGCGGCTCATACTCGCTTTTTGCTTCAAGCTTCAGCGGACCAGTTGCGTCTGTCGTTACTTTTCTGGCAAGTCCCAGTTCTGGGTTCTGGCCATAGTCTGTGGTACTGACTAAGTTTGCTGTTTGCCCGACAGCGGTCGGTGCTCCGTACACCGTCTGGCTGGTCTGGAGGCCGTAATCGGGTTTGAGTTTATCTCCCCAGAAATTGCCATTTATGGTTTCAGCCCCAGTTACATCCATAGAAAATGCGTAGTAAGTTCCAGTCGCGTTGGCATATTCAACTTTTATACGGTTTGAGCTGTTCGGCGCAAGATATATGGGTGTGCCTAGGGTGCACTTTACGACGTTCCCTCTATAGCCCCAGTCATTCATGACAACTACATCGTTAACGGCAATGCGCATGGCGTCGTCATAGCATGCATTGAAGCTATAGTTGCCGCCCGTGGTTGCTTTGAACTTACCAGTAGCAGTGTAGCCTACGCCTTGGACTCCTGTGTCGGCCCGGCTGTAGGGGAATTGCGTCGGCGAGCCCGTGCTGTCCAGCCAGAAGCGGTCTGGCTGGGCCGGGTTGAAACCAGTCGTATGCAATTTTGGAGCGCCAACAAACGCGCCGCCATTTGCTGTCGTATAGTCGAACCAGGAAATAGCAAGGCCTTTTATACCCTCATCGTAGGCGGTGGAAGTTTTTGGCACTTGTGTGGTGTAGGCGGCGAGAGGCTTGCGGTCTGCGCCAAACCAGTTCGAGGGCGCGGGACCGTAGCTTTCGACAGGCATGTCATTTGCATCGTAAATGGTGGTGCTTTTGAGGCCGGTCGCATCGGTCGTACTGAGGAGCAGGTCTTTTATGCTGTCCCACTGCTGGTGTGTCTCTTTGCCAGACACATCTGTGTCGCGAACGGTGCGGAAGGTAGCGTCGTACTCAACACGGCGAGTAAAGCCATTTGGTTCGGTATCGCCAGTGATATGTTGCTTAGTTTGCCCATAGGCCGCGTTTCCTGCTATGGCGTAGCCCAAAATGTTTTCTGTGGTAAAGCCTTCGCAATTGTCGGTGTGCGACATGAAGTGGTCAGCCCCAATAACACAGCGACGTATTGGTACTGTCAACCCATCGGGCTTCGGGTTATCGTAAGCGTAGCCTATAAAGCCAAGGTACTGCTGGCCTTCACAATTTGCATCTGGCGACACCATTTGATCCCAGCCACCGTTCAGACAGCTGTACAGCGCGTGCGTACCCGGGAGTTGCTGCAACAGTAGCGAAGCAGAAATATGTAATTCCGGTGTGTAGCCAGTAGGAACAGAACCGGTTGTTACCCAGCGGTCTACGTTACCTGTTGTTTTAATGTTTCGTACTAACGGCATAGCATATGGCAAATAATCTATAGTCTGTTCTTGACGAGCCGCACCAGATGTGGCGGCTGGAGCTTTCACGGCAGTTGCTCGACCGAGGTTATCATAGGTAAGTTCTGTTAATACGCTTTCGTCTTTGGCGCGCACACCCGCAGCTACGGCATCGTTTGCTAAACTATCGCGTATCGACACTATACGGCCAAGGGTGTCGTACTGGTAGTCTACTGCTTCACCGCCGGGCTTAAAGACTCGTGAGAGGTTGCCTTGGCTGTAGAGAAATTCGGTGCGGCGGGCATCATTCGTCTCTAGGGCGCACACATAAAACTTTCCATTTGTCTTTAGCCAATCTTCGCTGTCGAAGCCACCTGGTGAGGTGCATTTCCCCTTGCCGTCACCGTAGTAGTAGACTTGGGCGTTGCGCGCGGGGTCTACGCCGTCGGCTATTTTGGTGATTTTACCAGCGGTGTAGCTGTACTGGAGCGCGGCTGGTTTGCGGTCGTCGGTCGGCATGGTGACTTTGCCGAGCTGGCCGTCGGCCTCAAAGTTGTAGGTTTTGCCGTCGACATCCAGGAGGGTCAGAGTACCATCGGGGTTACGAGAGAGCTGGCCATCTTCATTGACAGGCGGTTTGTAGCCACTGCCAGTCCAGGTGTACATGTGGGTGTCGCCGGTGCTATCGGTGAGGGTAGCGGAGCTCGTCGTGACGTTGACACGCTCGTAGCTGAGGTCGCCGTCGGGGTCTATCCCGAGCTGCCAGCCGTCGGGTAAGACTTGGCGAGTTGGACTCAGCCAACTGGTTGGAACGACTTGCTTTGGTATGCTGCCATCCGTGGTTTGTGCATAGAGTGCCATATGGCCTGGGCCACCACCGTCGTAGTGGTCGACTTTGATGTAATACTGCTTGCCTGCCTCAAGTCGAGTAGTAGTAAACGCTGTTTCTGAACAGCATTTGTTCCAAGCACCGGGCGGCGAGAGATCGACGCCATCTATGCTCAGGCGAGTACCATCGTCTGCAAACGTCGTGAACTGGTAGTCGGCCGTTTTCGGTACAGTGATGTAGCCTTCCCACCGGCTCATGAAATCAACCGCGCCGTTCGGTATCGGCGACTCTGTGCCCCAGTTGAAGCTCATGTTTGATTCTACGCGGCTCAGGAATAGGCTTTTGTCGGGAGCGTCGAGGTTATACCCAGCGTTGTTGGCATAGTAACGACCCTGAAGACCTTTGTTTTGCTGCAATGGCCGCACACCGGTTTGGAGCCAGGTGCTTGGCACAACCTGCTCTGCTACCGGTCCTTTGACATACAGCTTAGCATAGGCGAGCCCTGTAGCTTCTGCGTATGTAACCTGGACCGGCACTACTTGACCGGCCTTCATGTAGTAACTATTACCCCAACATAGCCCACCATAACACCCTTGACCGTATACGACCGATTTGGCTCCGCCAACATATACAGTCATACCGTCGTCATTGCTGCCCCCAAACGTATAACTTCCGTCGACCGGTGCTACAAAATATCCATCCCACGATGCTGAATAATTATCGACAGGCTGTCCTGCTACATATGAGCCCAAGTCCCAGTTAAAATTGACGTCTTTATCGACTCGTGTTAGGACAGGATTGCCATGGAGACTCGTGTTGTTCCAATAGCGTCCTACTAGTCCGTTGCGGCTGCGGAGCGGTGAGTTGTAGTCGAGGGAAACGCCGAGGTTGCCGCCTAGGGCGGTCGTATCGTGGCTGGATATGCTGGTGCTGAGATTGCCTGTCGCAAGATCTATGCTGACGGGGCCAACTGTATCGGCTGTCTGGGTTTTGTCTTTGCCGCGGCGCATGTCTATTTTGAACTTTATAGGCGCAGAAGGGGCGCTATAGGCGTATGGGTCACGGCTGTAGGCGTGGAGGTAGTACGTGGTGCCGTCTTGCAGGACGCCGTCTGGCACTGTCCACTGGGTGCTATCGAGATCGCCAGAGTTTACCACCGTGCCGGTTTCGCCGTCACTGCCCGTAGCGACGCGGAAATAGTACTGTGCCTTGTCGCCATCTGGGTCGCCGACAGGATTCACCTGGAAGCTCACCTGAGGGTCCGTAAAGGTCTGTTCTGGTTGGGGCGACACAACTGTTGGCGTCGCGGGGGCTGTACTGTAGTTGAAGGCCATATATGATAAATCAGGGTCAAAACCTTTATAGGTATACCCGGCCCACTCTTCACCCCACAATGTCCAGTGAGCTCCCCAGTCGCCTCGATTTATTTCGAATTGCACCAAATCTCGTGCTTCAATACAACCATCATATTGTACCAACCCTACCGACGATGGGGACCCACCGTCAATACTGTTATAACCCAAGTTTGTTGCGTGAGCCATCCAGTAATATCGCGGGCCATTGTAGCCAGCCAGATAAGAGCGGTTAGCTTGTCGAAGATACATGCATGCACCGGAAATCTGTTTGCCCTGCAAGAAGTTAAAATCGACATAGAAAACGCTTCTCCAGCTTTTCCAGCCATTGTCGTAGAGCGTCCCAGCATTCGTAAAACAAACACTGCTTGAACATGCATAGCCATCTGACTTATAGGCAGCATAATTCCAGCTGATGTTCCCCGTACGGCCCCAAGTTGGGTCGATGACCACTGGGAATTGGTCGGGTGACTGCTGTTTCAGCCATGTTTTGTCGAGTTTGACGGTGAGGATGCCTTTTTTGAACTCCTGCGATATAACCTTCTCGCTGGTGGGCCCAGCCTTTTGCAGGGTTACGCTCAGTTCAGAAAAACTTTGTTTTACGCCCTCTACGTCAAATCCACCGTCTTTGTTTGGTTTCAGGTTTGCTCCTGTCACCGTAAACGCGAAGTTTGTTTCGGCTTGGGCGCTTTTAAGGACGATCTCCTCTTTCAGCATGTCGTTTTTGACGGTGTAGATGACGTCTACGTCTTTCCAAAGGTTGGGGTAGCGGACGAGCTCAATCCCTTCAGCTGTTTTCGATATCAATGGCGTGACAGCTCGGGCGGCATCTTTGGGTGTGAAGCTGATTTTTTTGCCATCGGCTTCTAGACGTACCATGCCAACTTTATCGTCGCTGGCAGCAAACCGCGCCTGCCAGTCATTGGACTTCACTTTGTATGTGCTCAGGTCTTGGGTTTTACCTTTTGCCCAAGCGAGGGTTCTACCAACCATATTGCTGCTGTCAGCTGCATTGGTGTCTTGTACGAGCGTAGTGTCGATGTGCTGAAGTTTTCCTTCACTGTTTTTGAAATGGACCGGTCCCATGTACTGTCGTACTTCCATACGCCCGCCGCCGGTGTCAAACGTCTTGGTGTTAAGCGTGCGTTTACTGGCAATTTCTACGCGCTTGCCCCCAGGTTTACTTGGCTTCATGTGCGGGCCCGCGAGACCTTCGCCGGACAGATCGGCATTGCTCGCTTTCTCGCTCTTGGGCGTCTGGGCATCGACTGCGGCTGTTTGGGTACTGGAGGCAACGGGAAGTGCTTCTGGTAACTTAGGGGTTTTGGGAGCAGCGAGAACGATGGAACTATAAGTAGGAATGACGAGACTGACCATAAATAGCAAGCAGAAAAACAGGGCGACACTGCGCGCTCGTAGACTGGTCTGAAAGCGACGGTTTACTCCATTTGCTTTTTTATGGCTAAAAACTAGAAGTAAACCCATGTGTACCTCCACTTGGTTTAAAAACTCATATGCAGCTGACTATATGACTGGCTGCGTAGAAACGCAAGCGGTTTTTTTGAGAAATAGCTGAGTTGTGAGTATTATCACATGGGACGAGCTCGACGTAAGCGTCGCGCTCTCTAGGGGCGGGCTCGCACGCCAATGGCAGCGACAATTTCCGTTTCAGTTCCGAATTGGTGGCTTTGTATTCCGAAGCTCAAACCTATTTGCAGCGAAATATGTACCAGTACCTCTACTAGATTGGCTTTTCAATTTCCTGCTTGGCCCCTCAATCTGCTGAATCATGACTCCAGTAAAAACAAAATAGCTTCTTATCATCATAAGAAGCTATTTTACGCTTACTGACCTGATAATTGGCTGGGGGTGAGGGATTCGGTCACGTCCCGCGACCCCGGAATTTCACGATTGCGATCAAAGATCGCATCGGAAAGTTCCCTTACGGATTGCCGCAGGCAATCCTCACCCCCTTATGCTTCGCATTCGTGGTTTCGAATCCCAATCCCTTCAATAATAAAAATATCCGTATACCACTATGGCATACGGATATTTTTATGGCTGGGGATGAGGGACGGGAATATAACTTTTGAGGATAGTTTAAACTTCGATATATCCGAGATCGAAAGTGTATATGAAGACGAAGAGGAGAAACATTAATGCGTGGTTCTCCTTTGTTTATATTTCTGATGATAGTGCTCACTATTACGTACTGGAAATATGCGCAATATGTACTAGCGCTGATTGCCATATTCTACATAGTGCGGTTAATTGCTAGGATGTATCAATTTGCTCGTCGTATAATTACTTATCATAGACTTTCGGATGTAGATACGATGGACGGTTTGGTATTCGAGAAATATGTCGCCAACCTCCTAAAACAGCAGGGCTATTCAAATATTAGCCTTACAGAGCAATATGACTACGGCGTTGACATAATCGCCACTAAAGATGGTATATGCTGGGGAATCCAAGTAAAACGATACTCGGCGCTCGTAAAGGCTGAGGCGGTACGCCAAGTCGTGACTGGCTTGCGGGTCTATGGTTGTGACCGCGCAATGGTAATTACAAATAGTGTTTTTAGTCGTGTCGCAAGACAGCTGGCAGATAGTAACGATTGCGCACTAATTGATCGTAGCGGATTAGCTAGAATGAAAGCAGATCTGACACGGTAGACTGACTGGCTAGCTAGTAATTGAGAAATTGTAAGAGTTAAGCACAATTCGGCGCATAGTCGCTTATAGCATCGATTCCTGATAGGTCTCGAAAGTCTTAGTTTCAGCTTTATACTCTGCCTGCGAGGCTATTTGTAGTTTGACCAACTCACCATATCCTATTTTTGCTCCTTCAAGTTTCACTAGATCGGTAGCTTTTTTATGATGCTCTATTAGCAGGGTGAGGAATGTTGTGTCTACACTTTCGCCGCTCGATAACCGATATTTCCCAACATCAAGATGAGGTAACATGCCTGAAAACGTTGGATACCCGTTGCAGCCACCTGTTTCAGGAAAATCGGTGATGTTCAGATAGCTTTCATTCCATGATGTTAGTAGCGCTGCGTAAACATTTGCTCTTTCAGTTTCCTGTGTGCTCACTGTCTGGGCAATTCGGCGTATCTCTGGATTTGTTGCATCAGTTTTTGCCTTGTCGGCAATCATGACACCTAGCTGGTGGTGGATTAACTTCTTTTGAGCATAATCTACATCACTAAAGTCGTGGGTTTTAGGGTCCCTAGGCTCAACTTCTTTCGTTTGCGTCTTACTAGCCGTAACCTTGGTGGGTGCTTGTTTGTTGTTAATGAAATTCTGCACAGTGGGAGCAAGGAGAGCAGCTCCAGCAATTAGGACGAGTAAAGTACCGCCCACCAGCACCTTGCGCATATACTCTTAGTAGCCCCACTTTTGTTGCCAACTTTTCATGTCGGCAATTTCTTTTTCTTGAGCAGTAATGACCGCTCGTGCTAAGTCTTTCACTTCTTGATGCTTGGCATTTGTATCTGCATACTTTGACATATCAACAGCTTGTTGATGATGGAGAATCATCTGTTTTAAAAATTCTTTGTCGTAGGCTTCGCCACTCAAACCGTTTAGCTTTGCCTCCATATTGGCCATATCATCACCCATGCTACCACTTGATTCCATCATATGGCCTGCATGCGGGTTACTGCTATCAGTTGCTGAATACTCCCATTTCTGTTGCCAATCCATCATTTGCTGTACTTCGGTAGCCTGAGAAGAAAGAATAGCATCAGCTAAGGTCCGGATTTCAGCTTTTGTTGAAATTTCTCGGGCCTGGCTTGCCATGTTGAGAGCGCCTTGATGATGCGCAATCATATCGGTCAGGTATGCTTTGTCGAATTGATCGCCCGTCATGTTGGCATACATACTGCTTGTCTGATTGTCTGACTGAGAACTTTGACTTGTTTCAGTAGAAGAGTTCACTTTGTTTTGTGATTTATCATTTAGCAGAAATATCACAAATACCAGCAGTATAATTATCAAACCAAATGCTACGAATTGAGTTTTTTTCATATTTTCCTCCTATGCGTGAACAGTTTGAGCGATGCGCTCTTTATTAGTTAGTTTTACACTAGCCTTAAATACAGACTCACAGCCACTCGCACAGAAATGGTATAGTTTACCGTTCTTATCAATATGTGAAAATGCTTTTGAGGCGCTGAATCGCATTCCGCAAACAGGATCAGTGACAATTGGGAATAAGGAATTGCTATCAAAAGGTGCATCAATACGGTGAGTTTTGCGAAGAAAATCATGAATTGTTCGAATTGCGACAGCAATACTGTCGTCGGCGAGAGTATAAAATGATTCACGGCCTTTCTTGCGTACTTCAACAAGATGCTGTGCACGAAGAAGGGTGAGGTGCTGCGATAGATTTGCTTGACGGAGTCCTAGCATGTCAGTCATCTCACTAACGTTTAGCTCGCGGTTCTCGAGTAGAAGAAGTATCTCAAGTCGTTTTTGGTTACCTATAAGTTTAAAGATTTCTTCTTGGATAGATAATATATCGCTGCTCATAGTACTGATTGTAACATAATATACATATATGCGCACTATTGAATATGTTATTTGTTTGCAGTATATTTGTGAGTAGGATACAAAACTATGCTCAATAAACTACACATTAACCAACTTCTTTTGCCCATCGTAGTTGCGATTTCTATAATCATACCCGCTGTTGCGGGTTCGCCGACTTTCGCAATGTCTTCTATGGATGACATGGGCCATTCAGAGGTAGATATTGTCAGCTGCATGACTCAGCATCAGGTTCCAACAGCTACTGCTATAAAAGAACTTGATCAAGTTGATAGCGAAGATGATGACCCAATTCCGCCCGAAATTACTTACTTCAATCCATCAGAATTACGATATGATCAACCGACTAAACAGAAGACTGATCTTATACGCTCATCCTCATTTCGCCCACCCGACATTGTGATCCTGACGGCCAACCTTCGTATTTAGGCCTACCTTCTTTGATTAGATCTATCAGTCAACAAAGAAGGAGTTTATATGGAATTTTTAGAAACGGATCATCAGCTCGACCACAACGGTAAGCATCTTAATATAGATGTGGTATGTGGCATGGACGTGATCGAAGAAAAAAATAAGCATCAGAGTATGTATCTGGGGGCGACATATTATTTTTGTTCAAATGCTTGCCAGAAGCACTTTGATAACTTCCCTGAACGATATGTAGGGGATAAGGCGTAAGCAATGACAAAACATAAATCTTCACGAAGGAATAGACACATGAATCAACAAGATGACAACTCTCCACATTTGCTCAAAAGAACGATACCTATTAAGGGCATGCATTGTGCCTCATGTGAGCTATTGATTACCGAAGAACTCGAGTCAATTCAAGGAGTTACTGCCGCGAGCGCTAGCCTCAAAAATAACTCAGCGACAATTACGAGTACCGAGCACGTTGCTGATAACGATATCGTAGCGGCTGTCGGGGCGGCGGGCTATGAGGTTGGTGTGGAGGATGGAGAAAAGCCGTTCTTCACGCGAAATGAGCGGGTTTGGAAGGATTTTGCAATTGGCATTATCGTGGTCCTTGGTTTGTATGTGCTCTTTCAAGTCTTTGGCATAGATAAAATAACCTCATCAACTACAAATAGTGGCAGTGTGGGGACAATGGCACTGTTAGTCGGGCTGACTGCTGGTTTCTCGACCTGCATGGCTCTAATCGGTGGCCTGGTGATAAGTGTCGCTTCTAGATATGCCGAAAACCATCCAACAGAGACAGCACTTCAGAAATTCCGACCACACCTTTTTTTCAATGCTGGTCGAATAGTCTCTTTCATAGCATTCGGTGCAATCATCGGTGCGATTGGTTCGGCATTTGCCCTCAAGGGTACATTCCTCGGACTGTTAACCATTGCTGTTGGTGCCGTCATGCTGGTGCTAGGGTTGCAGCTGACAGAGTTATTCCCGCGAATTACTCGCGGGCTCACCCTGCCGAGTGGACTAGCTAAAAAACTTGGTATAAACGCTCGAAAAGAACGGGAATACAGTCATAAAAACGCGTTTCTTATGGGAGCCGCCACATTCTTTTTGCCGTGTGGCTTCACGCAAGCCATGCAGTTACTCGCCGTGAGCACTGGGAACCCTCTGCAGGCAGCGGTGATTATGGGAGCATTCGCGATTGGTACAACACCGGGACTATTAACACTGGGTGGTCTTACGTCAGTAGTTAAGGGAGCATTCGCTCAACGGTTCTTCCGTATCGTCGGTGTCATAGTTGTCGCAATGGCACTGATCAATTTCACAAACGGTTCTACTCTAGCTGGTCTCAATCGATTCCTTGATAGTTCTAAGCCGATGGTAAATACGGCCGTACAAAAGGAATCTTCCGAAGGTTCAGTAATCTTAAATACGACGTTTAAACTGAAAGAAGATATTGTTCCGAGCAAATTTACCGCCAAAGTAGGACAAAAAACAACTCTTGTGGTTGACGTGAAGGAAGATGGCCAAGGCTGTATGAGTACGATCATGATTATCGGTCTCGACGATAGCCCGCAGTACTTAAAGAAGGGCAAGAAAATAGAATTAACATTTACCGCTAGCAAACCAGGCACCTACACAATTGCGTGTGCCATGGGCGTACCTCGCGGTTCAATAACGGTAACAGAGTAAAGGACAAATATGACGAGTCAAACATTTACTATAAGCGGCATGACCTGCGAGGCATGCGCGAAACTGACGACAAAACGAATAAAGAATATTAACGGCGTGCTTGATGTACGGGTAGATCTAGAAACCAAAACAGCAAATGTTGAGGCCGAACGACCTATCACCGCCCAAGAAATTAACACTGCTTTTGGTGATAGCAGTTACCGAGCTGAGGATAATTAATTATGAAAACGATACAACTATCAGTTCCTAAGATGCACTGTGAATCGTGTGAAAAGCTCATCGCATCGGAGCTAGAAGACTTACCCGGTATTCACCACTCCACCATAACCACTGCCGATAAGGGTGGCGAAGTGATGTTTGACGACGAAGTCGTCAGTGAACAGGACATACTATCTGCAGTGAAAACAGCGGGATATGATGCCTCTATTGTTAGCGATCAATCCCTTTCAACGAGACCATCAACTCTAACACCCGAAGAGTCTACGGTCCCAGTGCCTGAGCATCCACAGCATGTAAAAGTTGAATTACAAACTGTTGCTGACGGGACTGTTTCTTTCGATGCAAACGGTAAGCCAGTATTTACCGGGAAAATGAGCGATACAAAATCGATTACTATTGATGGAAAAGAACAGGTAATCGACGAAAGTGTGCCTTCGAAGCAAGCGGTGGCCGCCACCAGTATCGTGCAGGCTCTATCGTCTATCTTCATGCCAAAAAATAAAACTGATAACGCCCCACAGCCTTCCGCCCCTGCGCAATTGCCTCGGCCAGTCTCCCAAGGATCTGCAACTTCAAGACTAGCAATTTACGGTATGCATTGCTCGTCGTGTGCAGGAATTATCGAGAAGCAGTTGTCTAAAGTTCCGGGTGTATCTAAGGTAAATGTCAATTTTGCCGCCGAAAAGGCGCTCGTAAACAGCGATGGCTCGGTACAGTCCGTCGCGCTTCTTGACGCTGTTAAAAAGGCTGGGTACCGAGCCGAAATGCTTGATAGCGAAGAGGCCGAAGCAAAAGAGAAAATGAACCGAGCGAACGCAATAACCAGCCTTCGCAATAAGTTTCTTGTCAGCATGGTCCTGAGCTTGCCAATGCTCTACTTCATGCTGCTTGATTTCTTTCCATTCCTGCCTGGTGGCCAAACATTACCACCATATTTTGCTATCGTATCCCTTATTTTGACGATTCCTATCCAGTTCATTATCGGCGCTGGATTCTATAAAGGTATGTGGTCTGGCTTTAAGATGAAGACGTTTAATATGGATAGTCTTATCGCCATTGGTACATCGACAGCATTTTTCTATAGCTTAATCTACTTCATGATCTATGCGGTAACAAACCAGTCGCTGATAGGACTAAACGGTGAAAAGATTCCCGAGCAGTACTTTGAGACCGCTGCATTTCTGATCACTTTCGTTATCTTAGGCAAATGGCTTGAAGCCCGTGCTAAGAATAAAACATCAGATGCCATTAAGAAGTTGATGGGCATGCAGGCCAAAACCGCGCGTGTTATACGTGACGGCGTGACTACCGATATCCCTATCGACCAAGTATCAAATGGCGACACGATCCTAGTTCGCCCAGGTGAAAAGGTTCCTGTTGACGGTGTCATTAGTAAAGGTTCATCTGCTGTTGACGAATCGATGATCACTGGAGAAAGTTTGCCGGTTGAAAAAGTAGTTGGAAATACTGTAGTTGGGGCAACGATTAATAAAACGGGTAGTTTTGAATTCACAGCGACTCGTGTAGGTAGCGAAACAACCCTATCTCGGATCATTCGCCTCATTGAAGATGCACAGGGGTCTAAGGCCCCTATACAGGCCTTTGCTGACCGTATATCTTCATGGTTCGTCCCGGCCGTTATCGGCATAGCGATCCTGACCTTCATGGTGTGGTATATTCTCCTCGGAGCAACATTCGCTTATGCAATCATGGCGTTTACGGCGGTCATTGTCATCGCCTGTCCTTGCGCCCTTGGGCTCGCAACGCCTACTGCCCTGATGGTGGGAACTGGCAAAGCTGCGGAGAACGGCATACTGATTAAGGGAGGGGAGCCACTTGAAATTGCCTGTAAAGTAAATGCGATAGTTTTCGACAAAACAGGCACCCTTACAAATGGCAAACCAGAAGTAACAGATATCATTGCGCTTGGCGCATTTGATGACGATGACGTACTTCAGATTGCCGCTAGTATAGAGAAAGCCAGCGAGCACCCGCTTGCCGAGGCAATTTATCATCATGCAGAAGAAGAAGGCATAACACTGATTGAAACAACTGGGTTCGAGGCTATTCCTGGGCATGGTGTTAAGGCGCTGCTACAAGACAAATGGTACTACTTCGGTAATCGCCGACTGGTGACTGACAAACTCGGGCTAGCGCTAGAGCGACTAGAGAAGAAGATTGAACGGCTTGAAACTGGCGGAAAGACTGCTATGATACTCGCCACAGAGAACGAAATCGTGGGCGTTATTGCTGTTGCTGATACGGTCAAAGAAACCTCCAGAGCCGCTATAGATGCCTTGCATGCTCGAGGTATAGAGACCTGGATGATCACGGGAGATAATGAACGAACCGCACAGGCTATTGCTGCTCAGGTAGGTATCACCAATGTCCTGGCTGAAGTGTTACCGGAAGACAAAGCCGCAAATATAGTACGTATTCAGCAAACCGGAAAAGTTGTTGCGATGGTAGGTGATGGCATAAATGATGCTCCTGCACTTGCACAAGCCGATCTAGGTATTGCTATGGGGAATGGCACCGACGTTGCCATGGAAGCTGGCGGTATCGTGATTATTAAAAATGACCTACGCGATGTCGTAGAGGCAATTCAAATCTCCAAGGCTACCGTCAGTAAAATTCATCAGAATTTGTTCTTTGCCTTATTCTACAACGTTGTTGGTATCCCAATCGCCGCCCGAGTATTTGCGTTTGCAGGGCTAGTGCTGAGACCTGAACTTGCAGGACTTGCGATGGCGCTAAGTTCAATTTCAGTGGTTACGAACTCATTGACGTTGCGCGCCTATCGCCCGGGTAAGCGAAACTGGATTTCTGCGATTGCTCCAGTTGTGATGGCTGTGCTGTTCATAAGCTTGTTTATATCGTTTGCGAAACTGAGTTCACAGATGGACGAACAAGGAGCGATGTCGGCGAGTAGCGCTACTGTGTCTGTTGAAAGCCAGAAGTCCATAAATGCCACGATTGCCGATAGTGAAAATATTGTAGCCTTTACTGAAGACGGAACGCCGAAGCTGTTTGCATCGTTGTCATCACTGCCCGGCTCACTGCAGCTCGAAAGCGGAACCGGTGAACTGAGTGGCCAAAGTGTCGTCATAGGAAGCACTGAAGCCAAGATGATGAAGGAAGAGGGTTTGTTTCAAAACGTTGGAGATGTCCTGTCTGACTTCTTCGGCGCAAATGACGTAACAGTTCAAGGTATATTGAAGCCAACAGGCACTCTTGCTGATTCATACCATTTCTTGTCGCCAAATGCATTTAAGGATATTGAAAATGCCGCCCGCTTACAAGTTGTCGATGAAACCGATGGTACTACCAAGCTCTTCTACTTCATAGAAAGCCTGGTTCCCGAGAAGCTCAAAGACGAGATAAATTCTACGGCACCTGCAACAGTCGGTGATACAACATACTACCCTGTATATGTCGGATATGCTGAAGCCAAGATGATGAAAGAAAACAAGTTGTTTGCCTATGATGGAGATACGATCAAAGACTTCTTCGGCAATAATGTCATTGTTTACACATTGCCAGAAACAAAAACCGAACTAGATAATATGCACTTTGTTGATTCAAGTTTCGTAGTCACTGAATAGTTTATTGCTTGAATTACTCTATATTTTAGGGGCCATATAGAACGTAATCAAACTGTACGTAACATAAAAACCAAACCACGACAGAGGTCGTGGTTTGGTTAAAATAGTTAAAACTAATTTGGCTGGGGATGAGGGATTATTAGAAATATACCGTCGTCGCATGCTCGGTGCGAGCACCTCCGCGTGCTCCTAGTAATCGAACGCCCCGATGTTGCTCGTTTTACTCGCGCATCGTGGGTTCGGAACCACTCGAGCCAAGAAGAAACACCCTGCAGCCGCAGGGTGTTTCTTCTTGGCTGGGGATGAGGAACGATTATAGAACTTTAATAGCGCTAGACGACCTGTCCATTATAGATAATGAAGAGGATAGTGATGACCAGTAACCAACTGTCTCGTAATACGCATAGAGCCGCCCTAATATCTGTACGATTATCTTCAGTTTGTGTAACAGATTTAACTACTGCTTCGCGAGACTCAATGTCAAAGTCATCTATATAAATTAAATCAGTCATTGCCCAGATATAACAAAAAGACCCTATCGGTCGCTAGTGTACAGGTAAGAGCCTCTATTCCCCTAGATAAGCCTGGTCGCTATGGCTTCGCAACTTATAGATCCAACTTCTCTTTCAGTTCTGTTACTATCTCTGGGAAACGAGTGTCCATAAAATGACCTCTATCGGCTTTTTCACGGTAATCAGTCTCGAGTTTAGCATGGATATGTCGTGGCTCCTCGATAGGTATGAAGGGGTCGTCAGTCGATGCAAACTGGACTACCCAGTTCTGGTTAGCTCTGATAGCTTCCCAGTCCCAAGGCTCTTCGAAGTAACCGCTCATCTTTTCCGTCCGAATGCCAAGATCAGTATAGCTAGCACCGATTAGAACAGATCCAAATATGCGATGGGTCTGCGCATAACGCATTGCAGCTACTGCTCCTGATGAGTGGCCAACAATAATGCTATTCTCATCCGCACGCAGGGCATTTTGGAGAAATGGCAACCATTTAATAGACCGAGCTATTCCATTGTCGGGCATGGTCTTGGCGACAACTTCTAAACCTAAAGCTTCTAGTTCGGTCTTAGTATCCGGGAACCAAATATCCTCAACGGTTGCGCCGCCGTTACCGTGAACTAAAATTATATTGGGAGTACTCATTCTTAAACATTATTATAACATAATAATGTAGTAAGGTAAGGAACGCTACTGGTAGAGTGAGAATTTCTTTGTTAGCTCTCGTGAGTCGGCTGAGTTCATAAAGAAACATATACCATAATATTCAAGTTCCACCTCTAGTGTTTGAGCGGTTCGATCATGTTGCTCTGCGTAAGTACCCTCAATCATCGTATCTGTGAAGTCTGTAAATTTGATGCCCTTTTCAATCAAACTGTTTCGAAGGGTTCTTATCTTATTTCCGTTATCTGCTCGAAGTACGATGAATGGATTATCGGAAATACTTGGATGTTTAGTTCCGTCATTATCAAGATAGGTTTGAAAACGCAATGGTGTAAGGTCTTCCTGCATGGCAACAAGTCCCGCCGTCATATGCCCCAGGGCGTTCAGAGCTCTACCCGTAGGTACCTTTTTATTGATGACGCAAATAAATTGTTGAATAGTAGGCTGATATTGCATAGAGTCCATTATCCAGCCCTATGACTAGAAGTGCAAGTGCGAGCATTGGTGCGAGTGAGGAGACGCTCGGCTCCCGGGCGCCGGCGGCGCCACGAGTGAGGGCTAACGAGAGAGGTAAAAATTCTTGTGCCCGGGCAGATCGAATCCATACTTTCCCAACAGAGGTGAAACTGACAAAACAAAAACTGATTGAGAAGTTAGCGAAATAATCGAACTTTTTCAATCTGTTCTTTTTGAGTCGTTCTATTGGCTGGGGGTGAGGGATTCGAACCCCCGAATGCCAGGACCAAAACCTGGTGCCTTACCACTTGGCCAACCCCCATTGATCAGCTTTCCTATTATAACGTACGTAGGGGTTCGATTCGAGTCACCTTTGGCGACCCCGTCGCTACATCTTTGAAAACAAGTTTTCAAGAGTAGACTCCCTTGCGGCCTGCTTCCAGCAGCCCTCACCCCGAATGCCAGGACCAAAACCTGGTGCCTTACCACTTGGCCAACCCCCATCCATGATGGTAGTTTATTGCCGTTGCGGACAATGTGTGTGGTTTTGGTCGTTGGACCTAATTATTGACTGACTCGCGCTTCGCGCTCAGACAGCTGGTGCCTTGTCACGATAAAATTTTCTGAAATTTTTCGCGACCCCGCCGCAGCTTGGCTCACATTCGTTCGTCCAGGCTTCCGGTCTTGCGACCCGCCAATGGCTGCTCTCACACTTGGCCAGTCCCCAATGAATAAGGAATTGTAAATAAAGAACCATGCATTCGAAACAAACCAATGGGAGGTACATGTTACTTGAAAGCGTAGGTATTATACTAAATATCTTTCAAGCACGCTATACTGATGCTATGAAGATGCCAAAGTGGCGAGTGATGGTAGTGTACGGTGTGGTGTTGCTGGCGGTTGGAGGATGGTACTTTGCGACACAAACAGCTCGTAATCACACTGAAGCAGTGAGAAACACGATCGCAAAGACTTCGTCTAAGCCAAAGGAGATGGTACCGAGTGGAGTGGTACAGTTTGCTGCTATGGGGGATATGCTGGCGCACGACAGCGTGGTGGCGCAAGCCAAAACAGCAGGCGGGTATGACTTTAAACCATATTTTACGAACATTCGTCCCCTATACAAACATGCAGATGCCGTGTTTTGCAACGCTGAAGGGCTGACGACGGGCGCACAGTTTGGGATTAGTGGCTACCCTGTATTCAATGGCCCGACGGAATTTGCGAGAGACCTTGTGGAAGGCGCTGGCTGTACCGTCATAAACTTGGCAAACAACCATATGAATGACAAGGGTCAGGCGGCGATTGACGCAAATCTTTCAGTATGGGAAGCGCTCAAACCACTGGTGTATGGCGGCGCAAATCGTTCGGCAGATGAGCAACAGCGGGTACAATATTTTACGAAAAATGGGGTGAAAGTCGCCTTTCTGGCGTTTGCGGATTATAGTAATAACAAAGCGCTGACGCCCTACGGCATAAACATCTATCACGACACTGCCCTTGTCAAGAAACTGGTCGGAGAAGCTCGGGCGCAGGCAGACGCCGTGATCGTTTCGGCGCACTGGGGGACAGAAGATTCAAACATGATACATCCTGACCAAACGGCTGCAGCGCAACTTTTTGCAGACAGCGGAGCAGATGTTGTTATTGGCACGGGGCCGCATGTGCTGCAGCCTGTACAATCTGTGGTGGCGGCAGATGGTCGAAAAACACTCGTCTGGTACAGCATAGGCAACATGCTATCCTCTCAGCTGAAAGTCGATGAACTTACCGGGGTTATTGCAGGATTTACCCTGCAGAAGCAGGGAGAAAATAAAGTTGTCGTGATAAACCCAACAGCACAGGTAACTTTTATGAGTTATGACTGGCCTATGGCGGATAGAGCCGTCCAAAAGCTTTCTACGCGCACCAAGTTACAATTACGACCGCTCAGCACAAGCGGAACGGCCGCAGCTGAAATGTTCGGACCGCAGTATACTCACATGGAACGCGAACAGTACGTCAGAGCTACACTCGGCACTAGCGTCGCCGTGACTGTTACGCCATAGCCAGTTTGTGTACACGCGGGGTCAGCGAGAAGTCGACACGCTTTCGGCCACTTTCCAAGTACATTCTCTTTGAGCTCACGGGAGGACTTGGAAAGAGGGTTTATTTCACAAAATTTTGAGATTGTAGTTCAGTCAGCGCAGATGCAAGATATGGATATGCCTCATCGAGCGTCAAGCCGCTTGTATGGAGGGCGTGCGCTAGATCGTTCCCCACGTAGCGGAGGTGCCATGGTTCGTATTGGTACTTTGTAATGGCTGTTTTGTCGGCTGGATAGCGGATGATAAAACCGTACTCGTATGAGTGGGCGGCAAGCCACTTGCCTGCTTCGGTGTCGCCGAAGCAGACGTCGAGGTAACACTCACGTGATGACAGACTAATGTCCAATGCTAACCCCGTTTGGTGTTCGCTCTGACCTGGCCGGGCACTAAAATTATTCGCCGCAGTTTCGCCGTACGTTCGCGAATAGTTAGAAAAATAGGTCTGTTGCAGCTCGTAGGAACGATAGCCGCTGGCAAGCAGTATATCGTGACCGGCAGCCGTTGCCGCAGCAAAAAGGCTTTCGATGGCCGAATGGATGTCGGTACGTACCGACTGTTCGCTCAGGGTTTTGTCACTGCGAGTTTTCACATTTGGCCGGTTTACGACTGGGACATACTGCTGATCTGTCAAAGGGTAGTCTTTGCTTACTAAAACCCAGAGACTTTGGGGCTGTGAATAGTCTTCTTGGAGAGCTGTAAATGGCTGAGTGCCGGGCAGTGTAATGACGACCGGTTGAGTCGGAGGTATCTTGGCCGGCGTGCTCGTCTGGTGGCCTACATGCACCGCAGGAGCCGATGAGCGCTCTTTATGCGCAAGAAACAGCGCACCCAGAACGAGGCAGCTTATAGAGAGTCCGATTGCCATGCGCCGCATAGGGGTATCGTAGCACACACTCGCTTGCCTGAAAAAGCCAAACCCCGTATAGTTAAATCAAGTTTTATAAAGGGTGCACATGAAAACAGAGAATGATCCGGCTCAGTACATAGAGCCGCTACATGTAAATGGTATGTCTGGCCGTATGCTATTTTTGCCTGCGCTTAAGAACAAAAATCGTGAAATATTGGTAATATATGGCCATCATTCCAACCTTGAGCGCTGGTGGGGCTTAGTACAGAACTTCAATGAGTTTGGTGCAGTTACCATGCCTGATCTACCTGGTTTTGGCGGGATGGATAGTTTTCATTCCATCGGACGTCAAGCGACACTCGACAATTACGCTGACTACATGGCAGCGTTTATTAAACTACGATATCGTAGAAAGCGGGTACACATTGTCGGAATTTCCTTTGGTTTTCTCGTAGCGACACGTATGCTGCAACGCTATCCGGAGCTAGCAAAAAAAGTTGACTTTTTGGTTAGCGCGATGGGCTTTATGCATGCTGATAACTTTACGTTTTCCAAAAAACGGTATAACGCATATCGCTACATGGCAGAATTTTTTTCTATTCCACCGTTTAACTACCTTTTCCGTCACAGTGTGCTGACTGAGCCAGTCATCAGGAGTCTCTACGCCCGGACAAATAACGCTAAGCACAAGTTCAGGTACGCTGCTGGTAAAAAAGATGTATTTACAGACATTATGGACATGGAGGTGCGTCTCTGGCAGGAAAATGATGTACGTACCTATATGCAAACTACGGTGCAACTTTTGACCGTCAACAACTGTGTCGAAAAGGTTCCTTTGCCTGTCTGGCATGTTTTTACTGAAAACGATAATTATTTTGACAATATGGTTATTGAACAGCAGATGCGGGTGGTGTTTCGTGACTTTCACCCCGCCCCTATTAAGGCGCTGGCGCATTCACCGAGCGTTATTGCGACCAAAAAAGAGGCAGCTATGTTTATTCCGACTGTTTTGCGAAAGGCGCTTAAAGCTAAGCCCAAATCTCATACCACTACTAGCTCAGCCTAGCTTGGTATATCACCAAATGCTGAGCAGAACCGACTCTTCTTTCATCTAGGCGAAAAACCAATTTCAGTTTCGGGGTGATATACTAAAGCACAGTATGAAAATTGGTTTAATTTGTCCATATAGTATCGCCAAGGGTGGTGGTGTACAAGAAGTTGTCAAGGCACTGCAGCGTGAGTATAAAAAGCTTGGTCATGAAGCTATCATTATTACTCCCCAGCCGAGCGAGCCCTACACGAGTCACGAGCATGCGGTGGTTTTTTTGGGCTCTTCGACTGACTTTAAGGCTGCAGCTACGACGACGCAGATTAGCGCCAGTATGTTGACGGACGAAATTGACAATTTGCTCGAAGACGAACAGTTTGATGTACTTCATTTTCATGAACCATGGATACCAGTTTTAAGTCGTCAAATATTGAGTCGAAGTCACACAGTCAATGTGGCAACCTTCCACGCGAAACTACCAGAAACCATTGCGAGCCGAGCAATGTCAAAAGTCATCATCCCATACACCAAGCCGTTACTGCGACATATCGATGCATTTACCGCCGTGTCCGATGCTGCAGCAGACTATGTCCGATCACTCACCGACGAACCCATAGAAATCATACCCAATGGCATAAACTTACGTCATTTCCGCAAACCAGCCCACCTCGAAAATCCACCCAAAAAAACACCTAAAACAGTACTGTATCTGGGTCGAATCGAAAAGCGTAAGGGGCTAAAATATCTTCTATATGCCTTTGCCCAGTTGCAGGCTCGGCTGCCGGATGTACGACTCGTAATAGCGGGCGACGGTGTTGATCGCGATAAAATGGAGGATTTAGCCGCTGAACTTGAGCTCCAGAATATTGAGTTCTTGGGTTATATTGACGATACAAAAAAGCAGGAACTACTCCACACGGTTGACCTGTACTGCTCCCCTGCGCTCTACGGCGAGAGTTTCGGCATAGTACTGCTTGAAGCGATGGCTAGTAGTCTTGTGACAGTTGCGGGCAATAATCCTGGATACGAAAGTGTGATGACGGGGCTTGGTCAACTTTCGCTGATAGACCCTCGCGACAGCAAGGAGTTTGCACACCGCATGCAGCTTCTACTCGAGGACGAGGGCATTCGGGAGCTTTGGAGAACATGGGCGAAAAAACATGTGCGACAGTTTGACTACACCAAGGTGGCGACCATGTATCTCCAGGCCTACGAACGAGCAATCCGCGAAAAAAATAAACACGATCAGAGTGAACTATGAGAGTCGGTTTAGTGCTCGACGAATCACTAGACGCCACAGACGGTGTTCAGCAGTACGTGTTGGCGCTTGGCGAATGGCTGGGGTCGGCTGGTCATGAGGTGTATTTTTTGGTCGGGGAGACCAAACAGCGTGTAGCACCAAATATATTGAGCTTGAGTAAAAATGTCCGTTTGAAATTTAACGGAAATAGACTGAGTATACCCCTGCCCGTTCGGCGCACCCAACTTATGAAGACTCTGTCGCAGCTTGAACTTGATATTTTGCACGTACAGACGCCGTACAGCCCTTTTCTGGCAGGACGTTTGATCTCTCTCGTGTCACCACAGACTGCAGTAATTGGTACATTCCACATACTACCGTACTCTGGCTTGTCTCGGTTCGGCAGCAGTATGCTGGGGAAGATCAACACCAAAACGGCTCAGCGTTTCGATGCCATGATGGCGGTAACTGAACCGGCTCAAACGTTTGCGGGAAAATACTATGGATTTCGCAGCGTCGTGGTGCCAAATATGGTACGAGTGACGGATTTTATGCGTTCGCCGCTGCCTCGAAAGTCCAGCAGAAGTACGGTGGTATTTTTGGGAAGACTCGTTGAGCGCAAAGGATGTTTGCAGTTTCTGAGAGCACTCGCCTATATCAAGCATCATTCGCTGACGACGAAAGCATTTCAGGTGAAGATTGGCGGCAAGGGTCCTCAGCTCGACAGGTTGCAACGATTTGTTGAACAACATGAGCTCACTGAAGATGTAGAGTTTGTGGGGTTTATTCCCGAAAGAGAAAAGCCGCAGTTTTTGGGCGCGGCAGATGTTATTGTGTTGCCAAGCTTGGGCGGAGAGAGTTTTGGGATAAGTGTCATTGAAGCCTTTGCGGCCAGTCGAGGCGTGGTGCTAGCGGGTAACAACCTGGGGTATGCCTCGATCATGAAAGGGTTTGAAGATCAACTTTTTGATCCTACCGATATCGAGTACCTCGCTGTACTGATTGTGAAATATATCGAGGACATTGCACTGTGCCGCTCCATGGCAGCAAAGCAGCGATCACACGCCAAGCAGTTCGACACGACAGTAGTTGGCCCAGAAGTGCTTTCTATCTACAAGAAAGCTTTGCAAAAACGCAGTGCCTCGTGACATAATGACACTATGTCACGACTATTTCCTAAAGATGATTCAGACTTCGAAGTAACCATCTCGACCCAGACCATTGTGCGTGTACTTGGACTGACTATTATTGCATTCTTGTTAGTGTCTGCGGTACAAAAAAGCGTTCACACTCTTTCGCTCATCGGCGCTGCTTTTTTTCTGAGTTTAGCGCTGAACGCCCCTGTTCGGTGGCTGTCACGGCATTTGCCTGGCAATAAAAAAAATAACCGTTCGCTCGCCACGGCTATTTCGATCGGACTTATTCTGGCGATGTTGATAGGATTTATAGTAACTATTGTGCCGCCTCTGGCCAAACAGACGACTAGTTTTGCCAGCGGGCTGCCTACTCTTGTAGAAGACACAAAAAACGGCACTGGTGTGCTTGGCAAATTTGTCGCGAAACACAATCTAGAACAACAAGTCGACAAATTATCTGCCCAGCTTTCTGATAAGCTAGGTAATGTTGGCGGTACCGCACTCACGACGGTTTCTAGGATTGGCAGTAGTCTGTTCGCGACTGTTACGGTACTGGTGCTGACCATTATGATGCTGACGGAAGGACCAAAGTGGCGAATGCTGATAGAAAAACTCATTCCCGCACGCAAACGCACTCACCTCTCTCGCCTCGCGCACGACATGAACCGTGTGGTACAAGGCTATGTCAACGGTCAGGTTATGTTGGCAGCGATTGCGGCAGTACTGATTGTCCCGATGTTTTTCATAATGGGCGTACAGTACCCGGTAGCTCTGATGGTTGTCGTGTTTATTTGTGGCCTCATACCCATGGTTGGGCACACTATCGGTGCGCTTATCTGTACACTAGTGGCGCTTTTCACATCTCCCGTTGCTGCACTGGTGGTGCTGGGCTACTACATTTTGTACCAACAGATCGAGAATTATGCTGTGCAGCCGAAAGTACAAGCCAACTCAACTAACATGTCTCCGCTACTCGTTTTTATCGCCGTCTTACTTGGCGCAAACTTTGGTGGGTTGCTTGGCGCCCTCGTCGCTATCCCGGTAATGGGCTGCTTACGGCTTATCGTACTTGATTACCTTGAACAGCGAGAGATTCTTAGCAAAGCAGTTGTCGAAGACGTAACATCTGAAGGCGGAAAACTGTAGCTAGAACGCCGTACGTTTGGTTCCACCGTGTCATCCTTCGAGAGGCGTTGAAAGATGGTACCATGTCGAGCCTGTGGGGGTGTCACGCACACCGACGCCTTGTTCGGCAAGTTGGCTTCGGAGCGCATCGGATTGCTGCCAGTTTTTTTCTGTGCGAGCGGTTTCGCGCTGAGCGATCAGGCTTTTTTGAGCAGGTGTTATATCGGGCTGATAGAGGTCGAGTCCCAGACAGGCTTTGATTTGCTCGAGCAATGTGTCGAGTACAAAGTAGTGTGAAGGCGTCAAACCATCTTGCTCGATAGCGCTTACCAGTATGTCTATGGCGCTGAGCGCTTCTGGCGTGTTAAGGTCTTTCGTCAGGAGGGCGTTCCCAAAGGTAGTGAGAATATTGAGCGGATCACGTTGCTCGGCAGATACATCCGGTGCTTGCCAGAGTAAGGCGCTGATCTCACGCCAATGATTGAGACGATTCTGGGCGGCCTGTAGATTTTCCCAGGTAAAGTTTCCCTCTGTTCGGTAGTGCTTCCCAAGTGTAAAGACCTTAAAGGCATCAATCTCAAATCCTTTGTCCTGAATGTCCTGTAGAGTGTAGGTATTGCCGAGTGATTTGCTGATTTTGGTACCGTCGACCTTGACGTGGTTGTTGTGCAACCACAGCTGACTGAATTGTTTGCCAGTTACCGCCTCAGTTTGTGCGATTTCGTTCGTATGGTGAACGGGTATATGGTCTATGCCACCAGTATGTATGTCTATTTGGTCACCTAGAGTTTCGCGTGCTATTACGGAACATTCTAGGTGCCAGCCAGGGAAGCCGACGCCCCACGGACTGTCCCATTCCATGTCGCGTTTTGCGTTTTGGGGCGAAAATTTCCAGACAGCGAAGTCGGTGATGGTACGCTTGCCCTCTACGCTGACACGCGCACCTGCTTCAAGCCCAGCAACATCTAGCTGGGCAAGTTTTCCATAATCGCGGAGGCGCGATGTATCGAAATACATGCCATCACCCTCGATTTTGTACAAATAGCCGTTGCAGTCAAGTTCCTGTGCAAACTGAATCTGTTGGTCAATCATGTCGGTTGCGCGTATTAGGTGATCGGGGGGTGTTAGCCCGAGCAGCGCTGCCTCGTTATCTGCAATGGCGATGTATTTCTGCGCAACATCCCAGGCGGTCATTCCTTCGCGTTTCGCACCTTTTTCCATTTTGTCATCGCCGTCATCATCATCACTGGTCAGATGACCGACATCGGTGATGTTTTGGGTACGTTCTACTTCCCAGCCAGCGAATCGTAGTGTGCGAACGAGCACGTCCCAATAGATGTAGGGCTGCCAGTTGCCAATGTGGGGTTGGCTATAGACGGTCAGCCCACAGGTGTATATTTTGAGCTTGCCTGGCTCTAGTGTAGTTGTCTCGTCAAGTTGTCTCGTGAGGGTGTTGTATAGTTTCATGCAATGTCTCCGTGGGAAGTATCAAGCAGGTTTGCGGCAAATCGAAGACACGTATCTTTGACTGCTTCGTACTTGCGACCGTCGGTAATTTTGAACCCGGCCGCGTAGTCGTGCCCGCCGCCGCCCATGTGTTCAGCGAGCTTAGCCGCCACAGGATAGCCATTGTTAGCGCGAATGGCTGCAGTGACTCGGCCGTCGTCATATGTTTTTACGACAATCGCTACCGCCACGCCCCGTACCTGAAGCATATCAAACTGTATGAGGGGTGCAGGGTTGTACAGGGGGCTGTATTCATTTATTTCTGATTGGGGTATGCGGACGAATGCAATGGAACCGTGTGCAAAAAACTCTGTTTTCTGTATGAGATCGCCTTTGTACCGGTAGATTTTCTCTGGCATTTTACCGAATTCGCGGCGCAGTTCCTCTAAACGTGAGCGCTGAGCACCTAGGTCAGTGAGGTCTGCCATAACGCGGTAGGTTTTCGCGGTGGTGAGGCTATTCATGAGACCCTGCGTATCGCCGAGAATAGAGCTCATGATGTGCTCTGCTGCTTCGGTCGAAATGTGCCATCCAAGTGCAGTGCTCAGATGAAAAATCAGTTCCCCGGTGGAAGCGACATGTTCGTCGATGATCTGAAGGTCGGTAAAATCAAGCTTTTTCTCTACGGTAGCGTGGTGGTCGAGTACAATAGCCGGACGGCTTTTCACCCAAGTGAGCTGACTAGAGTTGTCGAGCTTTTCTAGGAGGGTGTACGTACTAGCGTCGACGATGATACTCAGGTCAAACTGGCTGGGCAGACTGTCGACTATCCTATCCCACCCGCCCATGTAGCGTAGATAGTCGGGTACATTGACTCCACAGTACAGCACGACTTCTTTGCCAAGATCACCGAGTATGTGCTCAAGCGCCAGAGCGCTCCCGAGACTATCGGCGTCTGGGTTGTCGGCCTGGATAACGACTATTGTCTGCGCACCGTCTATTACCGCCTGAATCCTCTGTTCCATAGACTCTATTGTACCGCAAATGACTCAGTACGCCCATTGTAGCCAACTGGTTAGCGCCAGGGCTTATACTGGCTGTGCTTGCGACTGCGCACAGTCAGGCATATAGTGGTACTAAGAAAGAAGGACGTATGATGGATAGAATAAATTACAATACAACCTCTGGATTACAGAAGGTTGGTACGCTATTTGTCGGAGACACTTCGGCATACGGGTCGAACGAACCGACGCGATTTTCAGTGCAACCCCCACTGAACGAAGGGCAGCTTGAGGCGCTTCGAGAGCTTGGAGCAGTTATTATTTACGCTTGCGATACGGATTCAAACACTACAGACTTTCAGTTGCCGGTGTACGACGAAAATCCAGATGAACGAAGGCTTCTCGACCATCTTGCCCGCACGCTGAGAGTGGCCAAGTTAGTTCCTGTGTGCGTCGAAGACACCACTCAGTCTCTCCCAGATATCCATAGCGGTCACGCGTGCGTGCTGTGAGTGTCGATCGGTAGTGCTAGCTGTCGATATTCAGGTTTATCGGGTTCTATTTCGCCAATAGTGCTAACTAGGGCCGGAAAGACTGCCCTGCCCCATCGTCGAGCTGTTTCTGGGTCGCGTTCTGTGCCCGCCCATGTTTTTCCAAGTTCACCGTAGTTGGTCATCGTTGTTCTTTCTGGGTGTTTCGGATATGGTTTGACGGCCTTCGAGGGCACGGCCGAGGGTGATCTGGTCGGCGTACTCTAGGTCGACGCCAATGGGGAGCCCGCGAGCCAGTCGAGTGATCTTGACCGAACGGTCACCGACTTGCTGCTGAATGTACAGAGCAGTCGATTCACCTTCTACGCTAGCGTTAGTAGCAAGAATAATTTCCTGCACTTGGTCTTCGTCTATGCGCTCAATCAGCTCGCGGATGTGGAGTTGATCGGGTGTAATACCATCGATTGGAGACACGAGACCGCCGAGCACGTGGTATGTACCATGAAAACTCCCGATTTTTTCCAGAGAAACGATGTCGAGCGGTTCAGCTACGACTGCCACGAGGGTTTTGTCGCGTTTTGGGTTGGTGTAGAGCGGTGAAACTGTTTGAGAAGCGTCTATCAGGGCAAAGGTTTTTGGGCAAGTCCGAACGCCAGTGTGGAGCTGAGAAAGTGCTTCGGCTATCTCAAGGGCTTTGCTCTTGTCGCGACGCACCAAAAAGTAGGCATATCGTTCGGCGGTGCGTGAACCGACACCCGGCAAGTTGCCGAGCGCAGCAATAAGATTTTCGAGTGCGGCAGGTAAAATATTCATTGGTTAAAACAACCAGAGGCGGCTACATACCGAGGTTGCCGAGCATACCCATGAACGGTTGCATTTTCTCGGCTGCAATTTTTTGACTGGCAGATATAGCGTCCTTGACCGCATCTTCAAGCCAGCGCTCTAGCTGGGCAATATCATCGAGGTCAACCATCTCTGGGTCAATGTGAATTTTCTTTATTTTTTGCTCGGCGGTTATTTCGACGCGAACTGCACCATCGCCCTGCTCGACGGTAATAATCTGCTTTTGGAGTTCTTTTTGCATTTTTTTCACTTGCAGAAGCATTTTGGCTTGATCAAATCGACTCATTGCATCTCCTCGTTTGCTAGTATTGTATGCCGAACACTGGAGTTATAGCGCAAGATACCCCGCGTTCTCCCTTGTGTGTTCTGTACCAGTATAGCAGACTACGATGGTTGTTTGACGACAAAGGTTTGGCGGGTTTCCGGCGCTTTTGGCCACGCGGTAAAGTAGGCATGTATATGGTATAGTACCGAAAAACAGGCTACTACGCCCACCAGGCCAACTCCGACCATACGAGCTACAGGGTTTCGAGGAAAAACCGACAACCACTGGTCAAGCAGGTAGTATACTCCTCCGGCAATAGTCAGGTATAGGAACGGTACGAGAGTAGCATACGGAGCGCTTCCGATGACAATGATGAGGGTAGACAGTACTAACCCCCCGAGCACAAACACACTTGCACGGTTGTGGGGCTTTCGTATAAGTAGATAGAGGCCGAGCACAAACAGAACAACCTCAACCGCGTTGAGGAGTGGTGCGCCGTATAACCAAATATCGGCTGGCCAATATCCCCTGAAGCCAATAGACGATGCTAGATGGAGCGCGTTATTACCAAGTACGCTAAAAGTTGGGAGCGTCTCGGGTAGTCCGAGCGCCATTCTAGCTATGGCAAGACTGTGACCACTAACCCACAGGAGCGGAGCAAGTACGACTAGCCCAAGAGCTAGGAGGAGCCATACATGGAGTTTTTTTTGCGTGCGGTAGGCACGGACAAGATCTGTTCGTATTAGGAGCAGACCGAGCAGCTCAAACCAGATGAAACTTGGTATATACAGGAGGGAGATACACAGTGGCACGACAACGTATGGCAGCCATTGTTTAGTGGGGAAACGCCGAATGAGCAGTGCGCAGGCAACGAGCACTATGGTTGCAAGCTGTAAAACGAGTCCTGAACCGTACCTTCCTAGATGCAGGAAGCTACTTGATGTCGCGAATAGTAGCGTCGCAACCATGGCAATTCGTTTTGAATACCAGTGAGTCAATATCCAATACAGTAGCACGACACACGCGCTGGCACAGAGAGCGGCCGCGACTCGGGTGACGAGTATGCTATGGTGTCCGGTTTTGCCAGCCAGCCATACGAGTGCCTTATAGGGGGCATTGATGGGGTTTTCGTAGATGGTGCGGAGTGATTGACTTTGTTGATGGGTAGCCAGCTCAGTGGCGCTGTAATCCGGGACCAAACTACTCAAACCGCGGAACAACAGGATATAGGAGACGGTAACTATAACAAAGCCGCCCAGCAGAAGCTTGGCATATGTCGATAGGAATAGACGGATTTGTTTCATAAGCGGAATACTGTCAGTATACACGTTTGTGTAATCGTTATAAACATTCTACGTTCTCGTCAGAATCCGAACAGTACTGGAAGGGTACAATGTTCAGATGGCGTGTGACCGAGGGTAGCTAGTTAAATGGATCAGTGGTGTGGGCATTGTCGAGCGAACGTATGCGTTGTTTATCACGGTCAAAGTACAGCTCAACTCCTCCCGTAGGGCCGTTGCGGTGTTTCTTGATGAGTACGTCCATGATGTTTTTGCGCTCACTGTCTGGCTCGTAGTAATCTTCGCGGTACAGAAAAGCTACGACGTCAGCGTCTTGCTCGATCGAGCCTGATTCTCGAAGATCAGCGAGCTGTGGGATTTTCGGTTGGCGACTTTCAACCGATCGGCTCAGCTGGCTCAGGGCGATAAGCGGTACGTTGAGCTCGCGCGCAATACCCTTGAGCCCCCGAGAGATCTCAGAGATTTCCTGCACACGGTTTCCCTCTCCGCCGTACTTTCCACCACCGCTCATCAGTTGCAGATAGTCGACGATGATGAGGCCAAGTTTATGGGTGTGTGCTTCGCGCCGAGCTTTGGTGCGAAGATCACTTACGGTTATACCTGGGGTGTCATCGATGTAGATTTTGGCTTCACTCAGTACGCCCATCGCTTCACCTAACCGTTCAAAATCAGTATCGGTGAGTTTGCCGGTGCGAAGCGCCCAGGCATCGACCCCTGACTCCATGGCCAATAGACGATCGACCAGCTGCTCTTTGCTCATTTCGAGACTGAAAAGTAGGACGACCTCTTTGGCCTCCGTGGCAATTTTATGGGCTAAGTTGAGCACAAAAGCTGTTTTTCCCATCGATGGTCGTGCCGCTAAGATAAACAAATCGGAAGGTTGGAGCCCGGCAAGCATATTGTCAAGATCGCGGTAGCCAGTTGGGACGCCTCGAAGCTTGTTTTTGTCTTTGTGCAGATCATCGAGTCGCTCGAAGCTTTCGGCCAAGACGGATTCGAGGCTGACAACACTTTGTTTAACGTGTTTCTGGCTTACCTCAAACAGCCGACTTTCGGCTTCCTCAATGAGCTCATTGAGCGCCTTTGACTCATCCTGGCCTAGGGCGGCCATGTCGGAACTGGCTGTTATAAGCCGGCGCCGCAGGGCTTTCTGTGCAACAATATCGGCGTACTGCTCTACGTGAGCGGCTGTCGGTACAAAGTTGGTGAGCTCACTTAGGTACGAAGGCCCCCCAACCATTTCGAGAAAGCCAGTTCCCTTTAGCTGATCAGCAAGCGTGAGGACGTCTATAGCAGACCGTTTTTCGTACAGGGCAAGGAGTGCTTCGTAAATACGGGCATGTTTTGGATCATAAAAATCGATAGCCTGAATGCGGTCAGCAATTTTCACAATGGCGTCGGTGTCAATGAGAATCGCCCCAAGCAGCGACGCTTCGGCCTCGATATTGTGCGGTGGTGTGATAGGTGAAGCTGACATCGTTGTATCTTTGGTTCAAACTTACTATAGCAGCTCTGCGCCACCGAAGATATTGCTTATGGTTGCGACGTCATTGTTGAGCGTGCGTGGGGTGGAATCTTTTGGCGTGGCTATACACTGGATGGTGGTGCCCTGCCCGCGAATATTTTCGACAACGGCTGTCAAGATAGCCTTGTTACGGGGCTCATTGAGTCGTTTTTGGTGAAACGAAAAATGCAACTCGAGCGTCAGCGTGTCACCCTCAAGATGTGGCCGAGCCATACGAGCAATGCCATACAGGGTATTGTGTGACTTTTTGATAGATTGCAATGCCTCTTGCCACACTACTTCAATGGTTTTTTCAGTTGACTCTATGGGCTGGAGAGGTTTATCTGTCTCAGTGTGGTTGGGGAGGTCTGCGGCTAGACTTGGTTCCGACACAGCGATTGGCTCGACGGACGCACGAGCTGGGGTGTCTGTGTTTTTCGCTGCAACGGTTTCTGCTGCTTGTGGTATCGTTCGAGGAGCCGTTGGTTCGGGCGCCCTTGGCTGGCTTTGAACTGTCGTAGTGGTTGAGGTACTCTGAGGCGGATGGTTGGCGTGAGAGGTGGTCGGCTGTTGTCTGTGGCAGGTTTGTAGCACGATAATCTCGAGGAGCTGTTTGGAACTGTGCGCTGGAGGCACATCGAGCAGTTGGCGCAGCATGGAGAACGTCTCGGTCTCCGGTAATCCGGGCTGAGTCATGTCGGAGAGATTCGCTCTAAGGTGCGTGCCAAGCTGGATTGCAAGCATAGCTGCTTCATAGCCTTGGTCGTAGAGGGCGTGTAGGTTTTGCAATGCGCGCAATCTATCACCGGCTACACAAGCGGCGATAATCCCCTCTATGTGCTCCTCAGGAGCGCGGCCGAGCAGTTTTTCCACCTCAGCTTTGGTAACAATTTCGCTAACACTGCTTGCTTGGTCGAGTAGACTGATACTGTCTCGGAAGGAGCCTTCACCATGTTCGGCAATGAGAGTCAGCGCGTCGTCGTCGACTTGAATCTTCTCAGAATGGGATATGTTTCGAAGATGTGCCGAAACCTGTTCGAGAGGAACCGGCCGAAAACTGTAGCGTTGTGTGCGACTGACGATGGTTTCAGGTAGCTTGTGTGCTTCAGTGGTGGCCAAGATAAAAACAACATGTTCTGGCGGTTCTTCAAGCGTTTTGAGAAGCGCATTGAATGCTTCTTTCGTCAGCATGTGCACCTCGTCGATGATATAGACCTTGTAGCGGGCGCTGTTCGGCGCGCTGTGCACGTGGTCGCGCAAGTCGCGGATTTCGTCGATACGACGGTTACTGGCGGCGTCTATTTCTATAATGTCAAGATGGGCGTCTTCGCTGTAGGGGATGCCATTTATTTCATGTGCGAGTATACGGGCAATTGATGTTTTGCCAACACCCCGCGGACCCGTGAGCAAATAGGCATGACTCACGCGACCGTTTTGTAACGCATTATGCAGGGTCTGAGTGATGTGCTCTTGCCCCACTATCTCGCTCAACGACCGTGACCGGTATTTTCTATACAGCGCCTTCCCCATAGGTATCTAGTATAAATTATTTGGAAGAGTTTAGCCTATGTAGTATTTACAAAGCTATGACCACCAAATCAACCACACTGGCGGCGATTGCGGCCAGACTCGCTTGCATTCATCTCGCTCTTTCAAAAAATATGCGTCACTACTACAAAAAAGACCAGACCATTTTATAGGGCGGCTTCAAGGGCAGCCCACTCGGCGCTGGCGTCGTCTTCGGGGACATTTACGCTCACCTGGTCACCAGGCTTTGCTTTGAAGTATGTGACGCTGGCTAGCAAAACCCGAAAGTCGCGTGAGCCAACACTGACGAAATAATGACCGCTTTCAAGTTTGAGTGTCCCGACTACTTGTTTGCGGGGGATGGGGCCAATCTGCTTATAGAGGAAGGCGCCATCGTCGGCGATGGTCAGCTTCAGTATGTCGCCCTGAACAAGCTTGGACTTGCTCGCGTAGTTGGCAGGAACTGGATAGGTTTTGCCGTCGCTCCCGACCATGTTTTGGCCATCGAACACTCCTTCGATGATTTTACCTAAAACCTCCTCAGTCACTTTAGCCTGGATTTTTTCATCGTCACCGACTAGGCTGACGAGCAGTTCGTTGGCGGCGGCAAGGTTTGTTTCGGCCTCTTGTATAAGTGCTCGAAGTCTTTTGATTTGTTTCTCTGGGATTTCTGCCATAATTTTCGTCTCTCTTTTTCTGACTGTCTACTCTTTTACCCACACAGGTACGTATATATGATACACCTTACCATAAAAGTAGCATAGCAATCTTGGCAAGTCAAAATACTTTTTTCTTCGACTAACCCTGTTGTGGATAAATAATGGTATAGCGTTATACAAAGAGCCCCTATTGGGGGCTCTTTGTAGCCAGGGTTTGGCGGAGGGCTAGCCGCTCGTACTGGCGGGCGCCAGAGAGGACTAGACGAGTTCGACCGTAGCGCCAGCTTCTTCAAGGGCTTTTTTGGCTGCTTCGGCGTCTTCTTTCTTAGCTTTTTCGAGGACGACTTTTGGTACACCATCCACGAGGGCCTTGGCTTCACCGAGTCCAAGCCCAGTCAATTCTTTGACAGCCTTAATAACGGCGACTTTTTGAGCACCAGCGTCTTTCAGGTTTACGTCGTATTCGGCTTTTTCGTCGGCAGCAGGACCAGCGTCGGCAGCAGGACCAGCCGCAACAGCGACTGCGGCAGCAGCTGGCTCAATACCATATTCATCCTTCAGGATGGTTTTAAGTTCGTTTACTTCGAGTACTGTGAGCTTGGTAAGCTCTTCGGCGAGTTTCTTTACATCTGACATATTTATATATCTCCTTGATTTACGTGTGACATGTCACATGCGACAAAACGGTAACCAGTATCCTGTAACGATTGAGCTTCAATGGCTACGGGGTAATTGTAAATGTTTAGTGACAGGTGACAGAATAATTGTTAATGAAGCGACTAAGCCGTTGCTTTGTCGCGTACGCCGTCGAGCAATGCATGCAAATTGCCAGACAGCGCATTGGTAACATCGTTGACCGGTGAAAGCAGTGTTTCGACCACTTGGCCGATGAGTACTTCTTTGCTCGGTAAGTCGGCTAAGGTTTTCACCTGAGTAGCATCCATGTAAGTACCGTCTGCACTGTAGGCACCGACAAACTCCAGGGTTGGGTTTGTTTTAGCAAATGCCTTGAGCGCTTGCGCTGGAGCAACTTCGTCCTCACTGTTGAAAGCGTAGAGTAGCATGCCGTTCAAGTCGCTTACGTCGGCATTCTTGAGCTTGTCATGTCCGGCCATAGCCTTGATGACGAGGCGGTTTTTGACGACTTTGACTTTAGTGCCATTGCCACGGGCATCGCGCCGGAGCTGCTGGAGCGCCTTCACGGTTGTGCCCTGGTACTTTGCTACCACGGTCATTTTGGCGGAATTGAGTAGGTCAGCGACTTCGCCGACGACCTCATCTTTTTGTACTTTGGTTAGTGCCATTCGTTCTCCTCTAAGAGTGAATGATAAATAATGAATGAGGAATGATGAATACGCTCAATCGACCCGTGAGGATTCATACACCCTGTTACATAAGAAAACGCTTTTGTTATCCAAAAGCGTTTGCAAGCGAAATAATAGATTTCGTCGCCTCGGTGACGAATTAAGCAGTTTGTACTGCAGTCACTGTCTTTGGTAACAGGGGTAGTGTAGCATGTTTATGAGTCAAGAGTCAAGAGTCGTTTGTGTCAAAGCTCTCTAGGGGCAGATGGCTGAAGGTAGGGGTCGTTCAGCCCTAACTCATGTTGACTAGAGAGCTATGGCGCCAAGAATGGCACGGAGGGCTTCCGGGCTTTTTCGTAAATCGGCTACTTCTCCGCCCGCCCAGTTGGGCGCGCGCTCGACTGTTTTAGTGCCCTCCTGGATTGAGCGGATAAGGCGCATGCGACTGTTTGCTGCCTTCAGTGAGTCGAGTTGGGCAGGGTCGTCGTCGAGCATGCTGATCTGTGGGCAGGAAAGCATGGTTTGTACTACTGCCCCGAGCTTGGTTTTGACCTGGGAATGATCGGCGAGAACCTGCAGGAAGTTACCTTTCGCCACTTTTGTGAGTAGTACGATATCAGGCTGCCAGGCAGCGTCTCCCCGGGCTTTTTGGTCGTCAAGGAGCATGGTGAGTATCTTCGTCAGCTGTTGTTGTGGAACCCCATAGGAAAAAATACCGGTGTTTGCAGCCCCTGATTGTTGTTGCTCGCGGTACACATCTACGACAGCCTCAACCGCATCGAGTCGTACAAAGCGCATAAAAAGCTTTGTCATTTCAGGGGTGATAAGCGCCTGAGAAGAGCCAGTCGTTAGCTTGTTGCCGTGACGGTCAAAGTCCGGTCCCGCAGAAACTTTCTGGCCTTTCTCTAAGGGAGTCAACGTGTTGAGCGTGTCTACCACATGCACGGCGACATCCCCCGCTGCAAAACCACGCATCAGCTTGAGGGTTTCCGTTGCCCACGATAGCGCAAGGTAGTGAGCGTCAAGGTGGTGAATGGGATGTCCATCTTCCTGCCAGCGCGCAAATTTGTCAGCAGCTTTTAGTATCTGGCTCACTTCGTTTTCATTGAGCTTGAGTTTTAGATTGGTGAGAATTGTTTGGTAGTCTTCTGCCAGGTGCCCTTTTGCGGCCATAGTTGCGCCGGCGGTATCGTCAAAGTCTGTCAGATGTAAAGATTTTGTTGGGTCCAAACCCTTACCAAGCTGCAAAAGATAGCCGTGCTCGCCGACGGAGTGTACCTCAAGAGGCCGCTTGAGTTTTTCGGCACCAATCTGGGCCAGATCCATGAGCGCCGTATGTTCGTTATGATGTTCTGGGTAATACGAGAGAACTGGTGCTGCCTCATCAGCCAGCCCAGCTGCTACAAGAAGGGCACGAGATACGGCCGTTTCTCCCAACACATGCGTGGCGGCTCCCCGAACACCGGTAAAAGTCAACGTTTCAGGGCTATTGGATGGGGTATATGGGTGTTTGTCGGACATGGGTATCACCTAGAGGTATTAATATATATTAGCACAAAACCTATGAAAAGTCCAGTTTCACAAGGTGATGCAGTGTTTACGAGAAGCATTCCGCCTATAAAGCCAGAGGGTGCATCTTCAGTCCTCGAGGTCGGGCAGGGTCATGTACACGCGTGCGTCGGTTCGCTGACTGCCTGCGCCGGTAGGCCGTGTCGTTTCTATCCGTTGTACTGGAATAAAACCGAGTTTTTGATAGATGTGCATAGCACCGGCGTTACTTTCCCACGATTCGAGCCAGAGACCACGTGCTCCGTACGTCTGCTGTGCGGCATCGATTACTGCTGCTAGGTAGGAGACTGCCAAGCCTTTGCCTTGATGTCGTTCGCTGAGGCGGAGAGCGGCTGTCACTGCCCCGTTTTTGACGTGTTCACTGGTAGCATTTCCCACCCAGGCGTAGCCGGCGACTTGCCCCGTCGTAATCTCCTCTAGCACAAATACCGCTCTCCCCTGACTCAGCCAGTTTGCCGTGCTAGGCTCGTCCCGAAATCGTGACTGCCGGTCGTTCGGGCAGTATTCGACGATTGATGGCTCCTGCGCTAGTTGTTGAAGATACGCAGCTCCGGAGGTAGTGAGACCTTCACATACTCTATAGCCCTTGGCAAGAAGTTCGGTGAGAGCCTTTGAGCCTCGGCTCGATAGCTTGTCGACGACAACGGGCTCTGCCTGGACAGCGAAGGTGGTGGGATATGGCTTCATCGTACTAGCTCCTGAATGTGTTGCGCCATCTCTGCAGCGAGCGCTTCGGCACCGGGCGCCTCGACCATCACACGTGCGAGCGGTTCGGTGCCGCTGGGTCGCACAAGTATCCTTCCGCTATCACCCAATTCAGCTGTTTTCACCTGGACATAGTCTGTTACCTCTGGCGAACTCAACTTGGATTTGTCTTCTATATGAAAATTGACGAGTGTTTGAGGTAGCATGGTGACGGCGTCTCTCCACTCGGCAAGAGTTTTTTCTGAGGCTGCGATAACGCGCAAAACCTGCACTGCTGCCAGCAGGGCGTCACCGGTCGTGGTGCGATCGGTTAGGATGATGTGGCCAGACTGTTCGCCGCCCAAGGTGTCGCCAGTTTCGAGCATGCGGTCGAGCACGTAGCGGTCGCCCACCACTGTTCGTTCCATCCGGATACCATGTGACTGTAGAGCTTGCTCAGTACCAAGATTTGACATGACGGTAGCCACGAGGCTTTTTTTGCCTTGGCCAACCGCTAGTGTGTATAAGATATGATCTCCATCGCAGACTCTACCTCGCTCGTCTACCAATATGATACGGTCGGCATCTCCATCTACGGCGATACCGACACTACTGTTTGAACGTTGTACAAGGTGTTGCAGGGCGGTCGTATCGGTAGCTCCACAGCGGTCATTGATATTGCGGCCATTTGGAGTGTCGGCCATAGTTACGACCTCCGCTCCGAGTCGCCGAAACACTGTGGCACCGAGGGCATAGGCGGCGCCATTTGCCCCATCGAAGGCAAGACGTACGCCCGTGAGGTTCAGGCCCTCGCCCGAACGGACTAAAAAGTCTTCGTACGTCTTGGCAAGTTCCGGGGTTTCGCTGTACGTCCCCATCCCCCTGTCAGGGACACCCTCGATAATGTCGCGGTTCAGTTCTTCCTCGGCTTCATCTGGCAATTTGCCGCCAGCCCGGTCGAAAACCTTGATACCATTAAACTCATAGGGGTTATGGCTGGCGGTAACCATAATGCCGGCTGCAAATGTTGCGTGTTCCTTCGTGACATAGGCAAGTCCCGGTGTTGGAATGACACCTAGAAACTGCGCGTTTACGCCCACACCTTGGAGCCCTTCACAGATACGCGAAACTAAACGCTCTGAAGATTCTCGAGTATCGCAACCTACGGCAATGCTTTCTCCAACGGCTGCAAACTGTGTGCCAATGGCACGTGCGATGTTCGCGACTCCACTATCATCGAGGGGATACACACCCGCGATCCCTCTGACCCCATCAGTTCCAAATAATGTTCGACTCATAGCTTTCCCCTTTCAATCACACTATAGGTGATGTACAAAATTATGAACGGCATATCTGATAGTTAGGTCAGGTGCGGAGAAAGGCGCTGGCATAAAGGACAGAGTTGTCATTTGCAAATGCCTACGCGGCGAGGCGCTCTGTAACTTCGCTAAACTTTTGCACCAATGTTTTGATATCTTCGTCTGTGTGTGCGGCCGAAATCTGGACGCGAATGCGAGCCTTGCCTTTGGGGACCACGGGAAAAGAAAAGCCCACGACATATATTCCTTCATCGAAAAGCGCCGCAGCAGTTTCGACAGCGTGCTTTTCTTCTGCAAACATGACAGGAGTAATGGGGTGCTCACCACCAGCGACACTGAATCCCGCTTCGGTCATGAGCGTACGGAATAGCGTAGTGTTGTTTTTGAGTTTTTTGACAAGCTCAGGGTGTTTCTGAATATAGTCGAGCGTGTACAGTGAGGCACCGCAGGTACCGACTTCCATAGCATTGCTAAAAAGGTAGGAGCGGGAACGTTGACGCAAATAGTCCACGACTTCTTGGTGACTAGCGATAAAGGCGCCACCAGCACCCCCCAAGGCTTTTCCGTAGGTGCCAGTGAGGAAATCGACACGCCCTTCAGTACCCGTAAACTCTGGCGTGCCCCGTCCAGTGACGCCCAGTACACCGGTGGCATGGGCGTCGTCTACCATGACGAGAGCGCCGTACTTGTCAGCGAGGTCACAAATGTCTTTCAGGGGAGCGATGTGGCCGTCCATGCTGAATACGCCGTCGGTAGCGATCACTTTGAGACGCTTGTTTTTAACGCTTTGGAGCTTGGCTTCAAGGTCTGCCATGTCCATGTGAGCATAAATGAGGCGCTCTGATTTAGTTAAACGCACCGCGTCGATGATGCTTGCGTGGTTGAGTTCGTCGCTAATAATGGCATCATCCGGTCCGAAAAATGTCTGGAAAAGTCCAATATTTGCCATAAAACATGAGGAGTATAGTATGGCATCGTCAAAGCCGAGGAACTGGGCGGTCGCTTGTTCTAGCTCCTTGTGAATGCCTTGGGTGCCGCAGATGAAGCGGACACTTGCTTGTCCAAAACCCCATCTCGCCAGTGCCGCGTCTGAAGCCTCCCGGACAGCATCAGTTCCAGAAAAGCCGAGGTAGTTATTGGCACAAAAATTTAGAAGTTTTTTATCCCCGACGGTGATTTCACGCCCCTGCGGCGACATAATGACGCGCTCTTCCTTCCAGAGCGACTGGTCCTTAATACTCTGGAGTTCGGTGTCGAGAATAGGCTTTAGATCTGTGTACATTGGCTAGGCCTCCATATTAAAGATGAGTTTGGGGTGATCGTTCATGTTCCGTTCAAATGTCTCAGGGTTAAATTCGCTCAGGTTGAGCACCGTGTCCTGGCCGCCGTTTAAAATGACACGCCAGACCTTGTCCTGTATGCCATTGCTGGCCTGAGATAAGACGCGTTGGGAAAGCTGCCAAGTGTTGAAGATTTGGCGTCCAATGACGCAGTGTAGCGTCAGACCGGCAACGATCAGTCGTGGAAAATGAGGAATGGTCAGATCGCCATCTTTTACACCAAAGAGCACCACATGTCCGCCGCGCCGAGTGGCGTCTATGGCGTTATTGACCGAAGAAGCCGGCCCCGCCATTTCCATGCTGACATCGACCCCCTTGCCGTATGTGAGTTCTTTGATTCTTGCGATGACATTCGGGTCATGCTGCCAGACTGCGTTTTTTTCACTTGGTTCGATCAGAATAGTTTCGTCGGCGCCACACTGTCTAGCCAGCTCAAGGTTGGCAGCGCTCACGTCAACCGCGATGACCTTGGCGGCGCCAAATTTCTGGGCAATAAGAATGCTAAAAAGACCAATTGGCCCCGCGCCAAACACTGCCACACGTTGACCACGGACGTCGACTTTGGTCAATGCATGGATGGCATTGCCAAATGGATCCATAATAGCCGCCACCTCAGGTCGTATGCGGTTTTTATCGATCGCCCATAAGTTTTTGGCGGGTAGTTTGACGTACTCAGCAAAAATACCGTCGATAGTTATTCCGAGGATGGCTTCGTTCATGCAGACGTTTGCTTCGCCCACTCGACACTGGTAGCATTTGCCGCAGGTGACATGGCTGTCACCCGTGACCAAACTGCCTACTTCTATTTTGGCTATATTTTTGGGATCCGGATCCCAGTATAGCGAGTTTACTTTTGAGCCCGCCTCGACCACTTCCCCGACAAACTCATGGCCGACGACCCGCTCTTGTTTACCGTCGCGCTCGAGCGCCTGCAGGAACTGATCTTTAAATGCATTCCGATACCAGAGCCCCCGGTCACTACCGCACACCCCTGCGTATTTCATACGTACGATGACGGCACTTGCGTCGTCTGGGTCGTGTGATTCATTTAGGGCTGGTTTATCAAGCTGTTTTAATGTAAAGCCACGAGTTTGATCCCAGGGCTGCTGTGCTGTATCAATTACAAGTCCATTCATTATACTAGTCTCCTTGTGATTGCCGTTGTACGCAATTATACCTGGTGTCAAAATTTTGTCACCAGATATTTCGGCGGGCGAGGTACAGAGAGTTAGCAAAACAGTTTGGTGGCAGGTTCGTGGTTGACTCGAGTGAAAGAAAAGTCGGTTTCACTAAGCTTGTTTTCTAACTTTTTTCGGTCGGTGGTTGCGAATCCTATTAACACCTTCCCCATATCACTCGCACTCGAACGATAATGAAACAGTGTGATGTTCCACTGGGAGCCGATCGTACGCAGGAATTGCCCGAGTGCGCCGGGTCGCTCAGGAAAATCAATATGATAGAGTTGTTCGTTATTACCCGGTCCAGCGCCGCCGACCATATGACGAATGTGCTCTTTGGCTATATCATCGTCTGAAAGGTCAATGTGCGCGAAGCCCTTTTTGGTCATAGTTTCTAGTAGATGTCGCTTGTCCGTAGGGTCATGTACCGATATGCCGGCGAGGACATGTGCCCGCGTATGATCGCGAAACCGGTAGGAAAACTCAGTTATGCTGCGTTTGCCAACAATCTTTTCACAAAAGTCGAGAAAGGCGCCTGGCTGCTCGGGGAGTTCTACGCTCACCAGTGCTTCTTTGCCCGAACCGAGCATGGTTCGCTCAGCGATTTGTTGCAGCCGTTCAAAGCTCACATTTGCTCCTGAACAAATAGCGACAGCATGGGCGTCTGCGGGTAAACCGTAGGCGAGCAACCCTGCTAAGCCGATCGCTCCGGATGGCTCCACGATGCTACGCGTTGCCTCAAAGGTGTCCTTAATGGCTGAACATATTTGATCGGTCGTTACGGTCATGCACCTGTCGACGCAGCGTTGGGCGGCCGCAAAGCTGTGCGTTCCGACTTGCTTCACTGCCACACCATCGGCAAATATGCCAACGTGCTTCAGTGTGACTCGCGTGCCGGTACGCAAACTTTCGCCCATCGCCGCACTGTCGACTGGTTCGACACCGATGACGGTTACGTCCGGGCGCACTGCTTTGATATACTGGGCAACTCCCGCGATCAGCCCCCCTCCCCCCACGGGGACAAAAACATGAGTGACGGCTGGCAGTTGCGCGATGATTTCCTGCCCGATAGTACCCTGGCCAGCGATTACGAGCGGATCGTCAAATGGATGAATAAAAACTCGCTTGGTTTCTCGTACGAGCTGCTGGCAAGTTTCTGCTGCCTCAGAATAGCTGTCGCCGCTTAAGATAACTCCTGCGCCGAAGGCTTGCACGGCCCTGACTTTGATGGATGGCGTGGTGCGCGGCATAACGATGAGTGCCGAAACACCAAGCTTCTGGGCGGCCAGCGCAACACCTTGAGCATGATTGCCAGCGCTGGCCGCAATGACGCCTCGGGTTTTTTCGCCCGGTGTAAGCCGACACATTTTGTTGTAGGCACCTCGTAGTTTAAAGCTGTGGACAGACTGCAGATCTTCACGCTTGAGATAGATGTCGAACCCATGGTTGGAACTCAGTTTTTCTGCATGTTCTAGCGGTGATTTGATAGCGACTTCGTAGACGCGCGAGGTTAAGATTTCTCTCACGAGATCGGGCACGGAGAGGGGGCTCATCGTACGGCTCGTTTCCATGTGCCCAGAACTAGGGGTTGAGAGGCAGGCAATTTCACTCGGACTCCCGGATGAGCGCAACGGCCTCAATCTCGACCAGTAGTGGATGGTCGGCAACCCGCGGCAGCTCTGCGACAGCGACACAGGTTCGCGCCGGAGCACAGCCGACGGCGCCAAAGACGCTCGCATAGACCGTATTCATTTCGCTGTAGTGCTTCATATTGGTGAGAAATACGGTGGTTTTCACGACGTGGTCAAGTCCACTGCCCGCTTCCTTGAGGACAGCTCCAAGGTTTTCGAGAGCCTGTTTCACCTGGGATGAAATGTCTCGCTGGGCCTTTCCTCTAACTGCCCCAATCTGCCCAGATGTGTAGACGAACTCTCCTGCCGCCTGAAACGAACTGTACGGTCCATAGGTGCTACTCATGCTGCAACTCCGGCTTCGCGTGTATAGGCAGACGCAACCGCCTCTCCCCCGACGCCAAATACTACGCGCATGGGCACGTTGCCGATAGCGGCACGTACATCTCTTTCTAGGAGTATAGAGTCCTGTACGGCTGGATAACCGATGTAGTGCTCACTATGCATCGTGGCAACGTCAAAAAGATCTGGATACTGAGCTTTGAGCCTGTCAGTTAGTCGTTCACACATGGTGCTGCCCAAAGCTCCTGCCGCGAGATCGCTGAGAGGCATAGCATGTGCCGTGGCCATTTCGCCTAGCGGAGGAGCACTTGCATTTCTAGGTTCTGTCCGAGATCGTGCTTGGACTGCTTCATATAATGCCCCCGTTACGTCCGCATCTGCGTCCGCCCTGCCACCTGTATCTGTTTCTGGAGTAACTATTTTCATGGTATGGGTTCCTGTTGAAGAATATTAAAAAAGGCCTCAGTTGAAGCCATTTGGGTTCGGACTGTGCTGACGAGTTATGTTCTCGAGGCTTCAACCATAGTGAAGCACAGCCCCTGTAGGCCTAGAATGAGGCCGAGACTAATCCGTATGCTTCGCATGGTTGATGACATGACCCAATATTACTGAGTGTGCTCGGCTCTGTCAAGCGTTTTGGCTGAGGCCAGCAGTGGGTGTACTTCTGCTAGTGACGCATGAAGTTTCTTGTGTAGCGGTTGTTCGGTGCTCAGTGCACTGATCTCACTGAAAGAGCACGTCAAAAGCCATCGTTGAGTATGTCCAAGGAGGGTGGCGTACTGAGCTTCCTGAGTGAAGCCACGGGCCTGGAGGGTACTATGGAGCGCAAGGCTCAGGTCGAAGACCGCGTCGTAGTCATCGGCCAGACCGGCTGCTTCAACCTCGGGCGGTGTCGTGTAGCCATAGCGTGGCGTCAGCACCTGCAGGTTGACATTTGTGAGGACACTCTCGGGGAGATGGTTCAGGATAGATAGAGCAGTCATGCACTCAAAAACATACTGTGTTCCTGCTAGTGCTTTACCGTTTGGGTAGCCCCGAAGATACGAGTGTAAAAGCGTCGTTTTTACCTCATATGGCCAGATCTCGGCGGCAGTCTGGATATCACGCAGTGAGCCGTCGAGCGCTTCGTACAGCATGGCGGGGACGAGATCGAGTTCGTTGCGCGGTCTAGCAGTTAATAGTTTGATGGTTTCATTTTCTGAACTATAGAGATTCGGGACAGTTCGCAAGATGTTCTCTGGCAGTTGGTGATACTCCACGCTACTCACAAGTGTCCGAAGTGATTCACTGGCGCAGGCCACTGGCTGAATACTTTCTAAGATAGTTCTAGCTTGTTCTGTCGCTTGAACGGCTCCAACCGCTCCGGGCACACGCTGCTGAAGAGACTGCGCCAGGTGCGTAGTCAGTTTTTGCACTGCACGCACCATGCGTTCCATGTCATCACAGTAGTCGCACTGTACATCATCTGGTAGCGTCGGAGGAATAAAATACGAGGGCAACTCTGAAGCCGGGGCAGCAGCGTATTGCTGTTTTAAAACCTGCGCGGCTGGACTTTGTGCCAAAAGGTCTGCAATAGGCACAGGTTCATTTGTCGAAGTGTCTTGCAGCCTCAAAAGGTGTTCAAGGTGCTGCCAAACTTCCTGGAATGTCTCGAGTACACCTTTGTCGGCGTAGACGACGGGCATGTTTCGCTGGCGTGCCTCCCAAAGATATCCAGCACGAATACGGTCGAGCACTGCACTGTCAAGGTTATCGAAACGTTCACGTTCACCCCGTTTCTGCAGACGTTCACGCAGCGTGTCGACGGGTGCGTCCAGCACGATGGTCAGGTCAGGCCACATGTCGCCGACTGCAAAAGCAATGATGTCATTCATTCGCTGATAATCTGCAATGTCGCCGCGGCCATAAAACTGCACCGCAAGGGTGGTGAGATAGCTGCGGTCAACGAGTACAATCGCACCGCTGTCCCGGGCGGTACGAACGGCTTCTAGCGATTGGCTACGGGCGGCGTTATAGAGCAGCACCTCTGTGCGCGTGTTCATGGGGTACGAGGGGTCTTGAGTGAGGCGACGAATTTCCTGCGTTGTGGCGTCGGCTCTACTGTCTGGTTCGTGCATTTTCTGGACAGTCAGCCCGTGACGTTCAAGCTCATGCGCGAGCATGTCGACAATGGTCGTCTTACCGACACCTTGCGCACCTTCTAAAACAATATATTTGCCAGTATTCATATTTCTACACCATAGTATAACCAACCGCGCTCATTTGTACACTTTCACACACCATCCGCCCCAATATTGCTAACAAAAGTGACGCGATCGCGACAGATTTGTTAGCAAATGGAGTCATTTGGAGGATTGGGCTAAGGGGGCAGAGCGCCATTTGGGCATGGTATTCTTTTCTGCCAGGCATGTTGACGGTTCTGACTATCGAGATGGGTGGTATACTTTTGGGTATGATTGCGATAGTTGTGGCGATGGCGGAAGGCGGTGTGATCGGGTCGCGTAACGACCTGCCCTGGTATCTGCCCGCGGACTTACGCCATTTCAAAGAGCTTACCATCGGTCATACAGTAGTAATGGGTCGCACAACGTTTGAGTCTATCCTCGCGCGCCTCGGCCGACCGCTGCCTGGTCGTCGAAACGTGGTACTGACTCGTGACCGATCATTTCGACATGAAGACGTAGACGTCCTTCACACTGTGGATGAGATTGTTCGGCTAAACCAAGACGTCTACGTAATTGGCGGCGCGCAGGTGTACGGCGCCACCATCGACGCGGCCGACCGACTATATGTCACTCACGTACACGCTTCCATACAGGGGGACGCATATTTCCCTCCCATAGACTCCGCGGTGTGGCGCGAGGTGGCACGAGAAGCCCACCTCGCCGACGAAAAAAATCAGTACGATTACGATTTAGTACAGTACGATAAGGTCTAATGAAGGCCTGGCTCACTCCAACGCAAGTACTGCAGGCAATGACTCTGTATGGTCTCCACGCCACTCGTCTCGAAGTCACCCAGAGTGGATACCGTAACCAAGTGTATATGGTGAGTCTGGCCGATGGCACAAACGCCGTACTGCGAGTCCACAAAAATGAGCCTGACACCGTGCCACGTATACAGCGCACTCTGTGGTTATGCGAAAATCTGGCTAGCCTCGGTCAGCCAGTTCCCTGCCCGCGCGATGCGCGGTTGATGCAGCTGAGTAGTAGCGAAACCATCCGCTATGCTTGTCTGCTTTTGTATCTCCCTGGTGAAACCATCCCTTGGGAGGCGTACACTATGAAACACATAAAACTGCTCGGCTGGGCCATGGCAGGACTGCACCGCAACCTGAAACGGCTGGACACGAGTGGTTTTCCGCGGGTTGTGGATGAGTATGACGTCATATTGCAGCGTATGGTCAAGTACTTTGGCAGTGATAGCACCGGGCAGGCAGTGGCCGATAAACTCAGTCTGGAGCTACAAGAAGATGCGCTGCGAAACCTGCAAACTTTCCTAGCGTTCTGCACGCGTCTGCCAGGCCAGCAGTTGCTACACATGGACTTTGTGCGGGGGAACGTTTTGTTTGGAGAGCACCTCAGACCGAGTCTATACTGCGAAGGCGCTGTTACGTTGACGGGGATTTTGGACTTTGAAAAGGCCAGCGTAGGTCATCCCCTTTTCGACCTTGCCCGTACCCTGGCCTTTCTACTAGTGGACTGTGGTGGCAAAACCACACAGCAGATTCGGAAGTATTTCCTGCAATCTGGCTACGCCAAACGAGGCCAATCCCCGGTGAAACCGCTCTCTGTCACGTCAGCAAACGGCGTGAAATACGATGTGCTGGAAACAGCCATAGATATGTTCCTGCTGTACGACTTTTACAAGTTTTTACGGGACAATCCGTACGAGTCACTCCACGAGAATTATCACTACCTGCGCACGCGAGACATATTGCTGCAAAAAAATGTACTACGACAAATCAAAACCGAACATATCACGCCCAGCTCCCGCGATCTCTAAGGGCTCCCCGGCCGCTTGCTATGGATATTGGGTGACTATGAAGGTACACTATAGGTATAGCTTAGGAGGGAGTGATATGGCGAGTTCGACGTGGAAAAAACGGCTGATTGCCCAAGGTGACCTGATAGAACTCGGGGACAAACTGCGCACAGCTGAGAAAAAGGTGGTGTTTACAGCAGGGTCATGGGACTTGATACACGCCGGCCAGTGCCGCTACCTGGAGAGAGCACGCGAAAATGGCGATGTGCTGGTGGTGGGCGTGAGCAGTAACGCCGCTATCAAAAAAGTCAAAGGCCCCAACAAGCCCATTCTAGACGAGAAGATCCGGGCGGAAATGCTCACCTACCTACGCAGCGTCGACTTTGTAACCATACTCCCCGAACCGAGTTGTGTCCCGTCGCTCGGCCTGCTGAAGCCCGACGTATATATTACTGTCCGCGAAGAGTGGACGAGTAACTACCGAGAGTCGAAAGAGTACAAGGCGGTCACCGGCTATGGCGGAGAAATGTTGGTCATCGACCGACAGTCGACATCTGTTTCGACTACGCAGATTTTACAGCGCGCCATCGGTGGACACCTGAGCGATACGCTGAAAGACTTTATGGAGTACCGTAAAGAACCAATCAAAGAGAAGTAAGAGTCATGAGATAAGAATGATGGTTAAACTGAGCCCAGCACAAAAAGAACAGGAAGAAGCGTTTCGGACAGCGCGGACTTCCGGTGAGTACGACCAGATATGGCAGTCGGTGGGACGGTGTGTGTTCTGCGACCATGATCAAGATCGGCCGGAACACGAAGTGTATCAGGAAAATGGGGTGTTCATGACAGTGCCGGCCTATGCCTACGTCGACGGGCATTTGCTGGTCATCCCGCGTCGACATGTGCGCTCAGTCAAGGAGCTGACAGCTTCAGAGTGGGAAACCATGCGCAAGTTGTTTTACATGGCCAAGAAACTTATACGTGAAACACACGGTATAAAGGGGATGCAAATTATCCAAAAAGACGGTGCGACTGCTCAAAGTACTGTGGAGCACTTGCACTTTCACTGTATTCCCTTTGAGTCCCCAGACCTGAGCGTATGGAACTACCGCGAACTCGCCGACACGCCGTACGAAAACGCCAAAAAGTACCGCGCCCACGGAGAAAAACTGCAAAAACTCGCAAAACGCTTTGGAGAAAAATACACCAATGGTTGACGACCAAGACCTATTGGGCTCGCTGCGGCGACTCGCAAAAGTTTCGCAGGCACAGCTCGGTGGTGTGGCGTGCTTTATAACCAAAAACGGTGCCATTGTGTCGAGCGGTATAAACTACAACCCGACTGGCGAGCCCATGGAACAACTGGTTGAAGGGAAACTCGTGTCACGCCCAGAAATCATCCACGCCGAAGTGGCAGCCCTACAAGCGGCGGCCTCGAATGGCATTAAGCTAGATGGTGCCACCATGCTCCTGACGATGTCCCCGTGTATTGCCTGTGCCCACGCCATCACCCGCAGTGAGGTGCGCGAGGTACGATATGTCCACGCGTGGTGGGACAAGGCTGGTCTGGACATCTTGCACGAAGACGGGGTTAATGTACAACAGCTCAAGGAGGAACGATGAGTAGCCACAAAAGACACCCAGAGTATGAGTATTTGTCGCTCATGGAGCACATTCTCAAAGACGGAAAAACCAAACCGACACGGGGTATACACCCCATTAAAGGTGTCTTTGGTGCGCAGGTGCGGTTCGACCTGCGATATGGGTTTCCCCTACTTACGACCAAAAAAATGCCATTTAAAGTTTTACTCCATGAGCTGCTCTGGTTTATCTCTGGTTCTTCTGAAGTCGGCTATCTGCACGATCACAACATTCACTACTGGGATGGGTTTCTGCACGAAGGCAAAACCGACCTTGGTCGGGTGTACGGCGTGCAGTGGCGGCACTGGCAGCGGCCAGACGGTACAGAGTTTGACCAGCTGCAGTGGGCGATAGACGAAATCCGAAACAACCCACACAGTAAGGGTATCATCGTCAATGCCTGGAACGCAGGTGAACTGGGTGAAATGCGCTTGCCACCGTGCCACACCATGTTCCAGTTCGACGTAACCAAAGGCAAACTTCGCCTGCAGTTGTACCAGCGCAGTTGGGATGTGTTCCTCGGCGCGCCCTTCAACATTGCCCAGTACGCCATGCTACTGATGATGGTGGCACATCTGACGGGACTAGAAGCGCGCGAGCTGATCGTGGCTGCAGGCAATGCCCACCTCTATAAAAACCATATAGAGGCGGCCGAAACGCAGCTGAAACGCACGCCCTACCCTTTCCCTCGGCTCAAAATCGTGGGCAATCCCCAGACTATCGACGATTTTACCGAAGACAACTTCGTCCTCGAGGGATACGAGACACACCCACATATTAAAACTGACCTCGTTATCGTATAAGGAGCAGCCATGGTACAGGTACACAACATCTCAGAGCTCGGCGGCAGTATACTCGAGTGCGTAACAGATTTGCGAGACGTCGCTGTGCATGACAACCGTGAGCGGTTTCGTCGGAACATGGAGCGAGTGGGTTTTTTGCTTGGGAATGAGTTGAGTAAAACACTGCCATACAGCACCATTGCCATCGAAACACCGCTGCAAAAAACAGACGGCTTCCGGCTCGCACAACAGCCAGTGGTGGCCACTATTCTTCGTGCAGGGCTACCGCTGTGGGATGGGGTTATGCAAGTGTTTCCACACGCAGACAGTGCGTTTCTAGCGGCCTACCGTAAGCATGATGCAACAGGGAGCTTCACGATTCAGGCAGATTACTGCACCTGTCCAGACATAGAGAAGCAGGTGCTGATAGTGGCCGATCCTATGCTTGCCACGGGCGCTTCCTTGCTCGATGGTATAGATCGGTTTGTTGAGGAAGGTGGAACTCCAGAAAATATACATGTGGTTGTGGCAATCGCTGCTCAAGCAGGTGTCGACGCCGTGCGCGCTGGACTCGAGAAACGCGGATTTACGAGTGCTGCCATATGGTGCGCGGCCATCGACCCAGAGCTAAATGCGCAGAAATACATCGTCCCCGGTCTGGGCGATGCTGGCGATCTCGCCTTTGGCGCCAAAAAACAAGTATAGTGCTCACCAAAATATGATATAATAGGTGTATGGTTTATAAACTTCATCCCGATCAAAGGGCTATTGTGCCGACAGATGCCAAAGAGCTCGAATCAGCACTGGCAGCGGCTGCTATAGCAGCTGGTCTTTCCCTCTCTGAAGTGTTCCCTGTGGTTCCTGTACCGTGCACAAGCCAGGAGGAGGCTGTACGTCTCGAAACGCTTGCTGGAAGCTTCCTTTTCAGCGAGCACAATAATCTTTTGTAGCACCCTATTACGACACCTTTGGCCGTAAAACGTACCGGCTTTCTAGGCTATTGAGTGTGAAGCCTGTTTCACTTGGGATGACGTTGCTAACAGGCTTAGTATGTACCTGGGAATTAGTACGAGTATGGTCAAGATGTGGGATTTGTAGCGGTCGCAGGCGTTGGTTCGAGAATAAATCTCATGAACCTCTATCCAACAACGCCATAGGCAATGCCAATGGCGCTAAGTATACTGCCGATGATCGAAAACATTGTCTGCTGCGAATTGTGTACTCGGCGAGAAAGTATCAATCCACGAAGAGAAAAGACTAGTCCAGCGATATCTATAAACCATATCAGTAAACTTAGGGCGCCACAGGCTAGCCCAACCAGACTGAACTGCTTACTTTCTTTTTCAGGGTTTTTTGAGGGGGCTAGCTGCATAGTCGTTCCTTCTCTTCTTAGAATTAATTGGGTCTGTATGAAGTATCTCGTTCATCGGAACTCTTGTGTAAAGCATGGTCTGCGACCAACTTTTCCAGAAAGATGTTCCCTCAGCTCGGCCTTTTTACGATGTATGTCAACCTCCCCAAATCCTAAACAACCTGTCTCTTCTTACGGTGCGCTGGTGA
>CAZIOX010000008.1:0-54218 GCA_964541145.1 uncultured Candidatus Saccharibacteria bacterium | reverse complement strand
CTTGACGGTGTGAAGATTGTCAATGCTTTTCCTACGGCAATTGGCTTGGCACCTGAAGGGGTACGGGCTAAGATTAATGCCCTTGTCGAAGTCGGATTGGTAACACATGGCTCCGAAATACCTCTGGAGAGCAAGTCGCAAATAACTAGCTTCTTTATGTTACCTATAGAAAGCTTGCTGCTCTATATCGCCCACACCCCAAAAGAAAACATAGCCATGAGCTCCATCGCGTTAGACGCAAAAAACTATGCAAGGAAAACGCTCCAAGCAACAAATGGGCTAAAGCGAAAGCAAGAATTCCTTGCTCGATTACCTAAACTGTACGAAGTACTAGGCGGGGTGGCTATCGACCATGCAAACTATATGAAATTACCAAAAGATTTTACCCTTCTGCAAGCTGCCTAGGGAGTTTAGCGACAGGACTACCGAAGTATCTTAGACCCATCCCTCAACCATTGGCTCAGGCCACTGTCCAGTAAGCGTTGAGATTTAGCAGACAACGCAAGAACAGAGAGCAGAAATTTGGCAGATGGCGGGTCGCAGACACGCTGGGCAGAAAGTCTGCTATCTGCAAAATGTACAATTTCTGCTCAATGCTACCTGATATATCTACTCAATGCTACACTGGTAGCATGAAACGAGATGTGGACTTTTTGTACGAGCTCGGGGCGCTTCGGCTGATAGATCGTCAGTGGCGACGTTTTCACAGTCAGAACTTTGCAAACCTGGCCGATCACCATTTCCGCGTGGCATGGATTGCCCTGGTCATTGCGGCACGCGAGGACGGGGACATAGACACTGGGAAGATAGTCAAAATGGCACTCGTGCACGACATCGCCGAAAGCCGCACCGGTGACGTCGATTACCTCTCTCGCCAGTACGTTACCCGCGACGAAGCCGCCGCAGCCCGCGACATGATGGAAGACACCAGTGTCGGCAAAGAGTTTGTGGCGCTACTAGAAGAGTACGAAACACGCGAGTGTATAGAAGCAAAGATTGTGAAAGACGCCGATAACCTCGACGTCGACATGGAACTCTGTGAACAAGCCATGCAGGGAAACGCCCTGCGCAAAACCTGGCAGTTCAACCGCCGCCTGGTAGCCGACACCAAACTCTACACTAAAACCGCCCGCCGCATGTGGGACGAGATTCAGAGCACCGACCCAGACCACTGGCACGCCGGCTCGCCCAAAAACCGGGTGAATGGCGGCGATTGGAAACCGAAAACGCTTTAGCAGAAAACAGACCGACAGGTAGCAGAATTTTCAGGTATCAGAACGCGTCTGCAAAATGCTATGCTGTTGATATATGAATCCAGACGCACATACTATTGCAGAACACAACTTAGATGTTGGCCACGGCCACACGCTTTACATCCAAGACTGGGGGAACAAAAAGGCCAAGACGCCCATATTTTTCCTGCACGGCGGCCCAGGTGGCCAGTGCAAAGACACACATAAGCTACCGTTCGACCCTCGCGACCAGCACGTAATTTTCCATGACCAGCGGGGCTGCGGCCAAAGCACGCCACTCGGCCGCTGGCATCACAACAATACTCAAGAACTCGCGGCCGACATCACCAAAATCGCCGATTTCCTCGGCATAGACAAGTTTATCATCACGGGCGGATCATGGGGGAGCACGCTCGCACTTTACTACGCGCTCTGCGAACCGCGCCGCGTCAAGGCGGTCGTGGTGGACGGCGTATTTACTGGCTCGCAGACAGAAATAGACTGGTTAGACAAAGGCTTGTTCCGGGCACATTTCCCTGACGTCTGGGAACGCTATCTGGCTGCCACACCGAAACACCATTGGGACGACCCAAGCACGTTCCATACGACGCAAGCACTCGGTACAGACGAGGCCGCAGCCCGAAAGTCCGTTCATGCCTACGGCGAGCTCGAACGCAGCCTGATGAGCCTAGATGACAGTTTTTTGCCCTCAAACACCGAAGAGTTTCAGCCGGAAGGTATGCTACTCGAAATGCGCTACCTTCGCAAACGCTGTTTTCTCCCCGACCGGTTCATTCTGAAAAACGCGACTAAACTCACCATGCCGCTCTACATTGTGCAAGGGCGCTACGACTTCGTCTGCCCGCCGCACACAGCCTACGAACTCAGTAAAATCGCACCAAACGCATACCTCACCTGGGTCATCAGCGGCCACAAGCGAGAACACGAGACCAACTCGGTCAAACGACTTATCTACCGACACCTGGTCGAAGGGAAGTGATGGCAAAGACTGCGTGTATTGTGTACGGGTTTGCGGAAGGACCGCGGCACGGCAGGCGCATGCGCCAGGCATTGACTGACCGCGGCTACAAACTCGTCCGAAGCGTACAGAACGCCGACCTCGTTGTCGCACACTCAGGAGCACACTTTCTACTACCCGTGCCCAAGAATGGGCAGCAACTGCTCATCATCGACGCCTCGTGTAACACTGGCCGCCACGTCATCGACAATGCTTTCAGACACATCTGGTACGACCTGGTACATGTACTGGGCAATGGGCAAGTACAATACTACATCTGGAAAACCTGGTGGAACGCCGTCTATTTCTTCACCCGACCACTCCCAGCCCTCCAAATGTACCGTCGGATACGCCAGGAGACATACCGGCCAGTGCGATTTGCCGGAAAGGCTACCATCACCCAGGGGGACGACCGCTCGTGGTACAACCCCTCGGCTCTGCCTGTAGACGAACTCGTGTTCATGAGTGGCGACCACGACGATTGCTGGCGCAACCCCGACCGCTACCTAGCACTTCTAAAAAGTTAGTTGTAAAGCGTCAGATCAAGCTCAGCACTCTCTGAAGAGTGTTCAAAGAACTACGCGCTCATTCGACTCGTGCAAACGCCCGCTATTTTAGCGCTCACCCAGGAGTGATTCAGACGCTCCTTCATCTGAAGATAATGGAGTCTGTAGCTGTAATGATGACAAAAAAGGGAATACTGGCACCCCTGGCGAGGCTGCAGTGGTAGGAGTTTTATACAACTCGAATGCAAGCCCCCCTCACCTTAGACATCTCGCCGCACCCTCAAGCCATCCCCCCCTGACTGCATACAAAATAGATTGTCCGGCCGGACAATCTATTTTGTACTATGACCGCGTAAGGTTGCGCCGACAAGTTCTAGAATCAAGTTCTATGGATAATTTCGCAACATTCGGTTGTATCTGTACTCTACGTACTAACCCCCAACCCGACATACGCATTGCTGGTAACACTACCCTGTCAGCGCGCGAGAGCGGAGCATTCACGGGCGGGGAACCTATCTAGCAGAATGTATTCCGGCTAGATAGGCAGGGGGGGGCGGGCCCGCCCCTGCAAAAACTATGGGGCGTACGTCGATTTCGGTTTACGCTACGAGGGTTTAACCTCTTCCTCTGGCCATCCTACCGACGCTACCACTATAAAACCATACCGACACCCAAAGCTGAAACTGAACTGAACCTACGCATAATAGATTGTCCGGCCGGACAATCTATTATGCGGTTGTGGGGAACAGGGGTGCAAGGGTACAATGAGACATATGATATCCCCCAAGACAGAGGAACTACTCCGGCGTCTGCTGAACGAGCAGCCGAGCTATCGCCCCACGGAAACTGTTCTCAGAAAACTGCGGCAGATAGATTTTACCTGTTTTGTAGGTGCCACCTGTATGGGCAAAACCACCCTCATGGATGCCCTTGTGCAGCACGATCCCCAGCGGTACGGTAAAACCCGCAACTTTGTCACGCGGCCACCCCGGCCAGACGATGACCCAAACCGGTACTACTATTTTGAGCACACTGACGAAGGCTTGCGCCCTATATTCGAGCGTATTGCTACGCATGAACTCCTACAGTACAACATCAACCCCTTTACTCTCCACATCTATGGGAGCGAGGTCGATGGCTATCCGCACACGTACAACCTCGGCGACATCTTTGCCAGCTCTATCGACGGCTTTCGTCAGCTTGGCTTCGGCACCCTCCGGGTATGCAGCGTCGTAACAGAGCCCGAAACCTGGCGCACTCGTTTTGAAACGCGCTTTCCGACTGGTCATCCGCAGCGTCAGGCGAGACTCCAAGAAGCCGCCGCCAGCCTTGCATGGTCACTCGAACAAGCCACACCCGACCATTGCTGGATATTCGACGCCGAAGGCGAGATCGAAAAAGCTACTGCCACCGCCGACGCCCTCATCAGCCACAGTCGCGCGCCCGACGCAGGCGAAGCACTCCGTCACGCAACCGCTTCTCTAACAACTATACAGGAACTCTGTCGTGCGTGATCAAACCTGTACGTTGGCCTTTTTGGTACAGACAGAACAGATTTTGCTGGCGCGCAAAAAGCGGGGTTTTGGCATGGGCAAATGGAATGGAGCTGGAGGGAAAGTAGAGCAGACCGAGTCTATAGAAGCCGCCATGATCCGTGAATGTCAAGAGGAGCTCGTCGTTGTGCCGACCCAGTTTGAAAAAGTCGCAGTGCACGATTTCGTGCTTCAGGCCGACACGCCCGCACCTTGGCACCAATGGACACACGTGTTTCTCGTAACCGCGTGGGAAGGGGAGCCAACCGAAACAGAGGAAATGGCACCCCGGTGGTTCCCCCGAAACGCCATCCCTTATGCCGACATGTGGTCAGATGACCACTATTGGCTCCCGCTGACACTGGCTGGGAAAAAGCTCAAAACGACCTTTCATTTTGACAGCTCAGAGCAGGTTCTGAGCCATACCATTACAGAGGTGGAAACAATATGAATCGACCATTTGCCGTTTTCGACATAGACGGGACACTCATTCGCTGGCAACTTTACCACGCCGTTGTACATAAACTCGGCAAGACTAGCCAACTCCCTCCAGGCGACTTTGAGGCCATCAACGCCGCGCGCATGGAGTGGAAAAACCGCCGGACACCCGAAGGCTTCCACGATTATGAAATGATCGTTGTTGAGCGACTCAAGGCCGCCCTCCCGCACGTCGAACCTATGGTGTATGACCGGATCGTCCAGGAGGTATTTACCGAATACAAAGACCAGGTTTTTACCTACACACGCGACCTTGTAAGCGAGCTCAGAGGAAAAGGATATTTGCTCTTTGCCATCTCTGGATCGCCCCAAGAGGTACTTGAACTATTGGCTCAACACCACGGGTTTGACGCTGTGATAGGCGGAGTGTTTGAGCGAAAAGACGGGCGCTTCACCGGAGAATACACCACGCCAATATTCGATAAAAAATCCGTCCTCGACACGCTAGTTGCCAGACATGGCGTAACCTACGATGACAGCTACGCGGTGGGTGACAGTGCCAGCGATGCGCCAATGCTCGCTACCGTCACACACCCCATCGCCTTCAACCCCGACCAAAACTTGTACCAACTTGCGAGGGAAAGAGGCTGGCCAATCGTCGTTGAGCGCAAAAACGTCGTTTACGAACTCTGAGTAATGGCTGCTTGCACCGAAAGGGCACCTGACAGAACGACACTGGCTCGGCCGATTGTAGTTTGGTTGCGCGCCCCACCCGGCGCCACGACAAGATCGTGCGGGTGCTCACGACACAGCAGATCGGTAATGACGAGCTCTCGAATCGCGGCAAAGTCGCCCCCGTACTCAGTCCCATATATTTCTATAAAACCCTCAAGCGATTCTGGCAGTCGAGAAAGCTCGATGGGCTTCGGGTCAGTTTGTCTCGAATCAGTTTTTTGCGCCTGCGATATGTTGCCTCCCAGTAGTCCAATATGTCTCTCTGAAGCTGCAAAAATACCAAACATCAGTAGTAGTGAAGCCTGATGCTCTTGCGCATCACTTACATAAAACCGTTCGCGCATGGCAGCAAGACTCCCCCGGTAGGCCGTATACGACTGCGCCATCCTCTTCCATGATTGCTCCTGCTGATAGGCAACATCACCAGAAGGTAGGTCGGTCAAATAGGTAGGATCCTGCAAGTGAGCCTGAAGCCATACATCTACCAATTCTCCGGCAGCAGCATAGCGTGCGGACTGACTTTCTTGGCTGGTATGAGCACTATTTTGGGCAGTCGAAGGCGGGCCGAGCAAACGAAGTACCGTTCGGTGCGAAGGCTTGGGCGGTGACCCATTGGGTGCTACTTCCGCAAAATTACTTGCCATAATCTATGAATTATAGCAAAATATACATCATGAGTCAATCCTACTGGCACAAACAAGGTGAAAAGCCACTGTTTCCTGATCTGTTGTGGGCACGACCCGAAGTGAAACGTGCAGCAGGGAAGCTCCTCGTCGTCGGCGGCCATGCCCAAAGCTTTGCTGTGCCAGCCGAGGCGTATGCTGCAGCCGAGCGGGCAGGGGTAGGAGCGCTACGCGTCATCCTGCCAGACAGTCTTGAGAAGACCGTTAGTACGCTGTTTCCAGCAGCAGTGTTTGCGCCGAGCAACCCAAGCGGTGGCTTTGCCAGCCACGCCCTGGCCGAGATACTCGCCGCTGCCCAATGGGCAGACGGTATTCTGCTCGCTGGAGACACGGGGAGAAACAGCGAAAGCTTGGCCATGCTCGAAAACCTGGCCTCGAAACACACCGGTCGGCTGACTATCACTCGAGATATCGCAGACTTTTTCTGCGCACAGCCACAAGTTTTGCTCCAGCGGGCTTCTCGACGCCCTAAAATAGGCAACAAATCTACCGTTACAGCCGGTACGCGCACTGAGGAAAAACTCCACGCTTTCACCAAGGATGACAGTGGCACAACGCTGCTGGTTCTCAGTATGGGCCAGCTACAACGACTCGGGCAGTCACTCAAGCTGCCCTACGCATTTACCAGTGACCTCGGTTTGGTGCAGCTCATAGAACGCCTGCATAAGATGACGCTCGACCACCCCAAACTGTTTCTCATCACCCGGCAACTCGACCAATACATCGTAGCCGTAGACGGTGAGATTGCAACAACCCCCGTACAACCTGCTGACTCAGCCTGGCGAACCAGCATAGCCGCCTCGGCCGCCACCTGGTGGCTCCAAACCCCCACAAAACCCTTTGAAGCTCTTGCCTGTAGCGTGCTTCATAAAACCTCGTACTAAGTCTTGCGACTTGATACTCTCAAAACATACCTCTGTTCATATGCCTACCATAGACACCATAGCTGGACATAGTACATCGAAATCGGGTTATACTTGGAGTATGCCACAGAAGCATACACGGAATGATAAGCTGGTTGATATTTGGAGCTTAGTGCATGGTGTGAGCAGCGGAACACTCGCGTGGTTCATTGGCCCGATATTCGCGCTGATCGTCGTAACTCTGTGGGAGCCTCTCGAGGTTTTTGTCGTATCACCATTCCTCAAAAAACGAGGCATTATTTTTGGCTACGAAAGTTGGCGCAACTCCATCTCGGATCTTGCCTTTAACAGTCTTGGTATCGGCATAGTGGTTATGCTGAAAGCGTCATGAACATGGTACTGCTGTATGACCGGACTAGAACCAGTATTTGTGAAAAATGCTCAAAAGTTCAAGCCTCGCTGCCCATCTTGGTAGGCCCCACACAACCAGAAAGAACACAATTCTTTGGTTTTTAGATTTCAACTACCGAGATGTAGGGGGATTGGAAAGGGGCGTTTTCTGTCGGCTCGACTGCAGTAAACGGCTGTGGCGGTAGACGGTCGATGGCGTTAGCGAACCAGTAGGATGACGCCTACAAACGCCGCGCTTGCAGCAACAAACTTTTGAACGCCATGTTTCTTTTCATTGAGGAAAATATACCCGCCGATGGTCACTAAAATAATTTGTAAAGCCGCTATTGAGGCAATCAGTGCAGCATTGTCGGACAATTGCAAGGCATTGATAAAACAGAACCCCGCTACTGTGTGCAGCGCACCAAGCAGCAAAATGGTTTTTATACTGCCGTCTTTGACAAGTTGTGGTACTCTCACGAGCTGCCGGTTCGCTAAAACAATCATAAAAACTGCCTGTAAGCCCCAGCCGATCACAACGTACGTTGCACTATCTACGGAGTTAAGAATATATTTTTCATTAGCTACTGCTAACCCCATCAAAACTGCCGCAACTGCAGCAATCATTGCATAAAAACCCGGATTACTTTTTGCATCAGGTCGCCTGTTGAGCGAAATAATCCCTATGTTTGCCGCAAATACAATTGTTGCGCCTATCATTTGCACCGTTGTCAGCCGCTCGCCCAAGAGTAGCCATGAGACAATCACAACAACTACGGTGCGGAAACTGGTAATAATAGCAAACTGCGAGGCTTCAACTTTTGTGTTTGCTTTGAATGCAGCTATATTGCCAAGAGCAAACAGCAAACCAGCCAAGCCAAAGAACCACCAAATGTCATTTGAAAAATCAAACGACACACCACCTTGCGCGGCTGACCAAATAATACCAAACGGTACAACTGTTGCCAGATACATAACAGCGTTTGTAACGTAATAGTCTTGGGTGTGTTTTTTAGCGTAGTTCCTATAAATCAGCTCAAACACTGTTTCCAATATCTGATGTGTCAGTATCGCCAGTTGCAAGTCACAGTTTGTTTTCGTTCTCTATGTATTCTTCTAGCGAATTGAGCAGTATATCGGCAGTATTAAAGACAGGGTCACCCGCCACATAGGGGCTTGGCACAGCAACAACTCTCATGCCTGCGTTTTTGCCAGCTTGCACGCCATTTGGTACATCCTCAAAAACAATACAGCTAGTGGGGCTGACACCTAAATCTTTAGCCGCCATAAGATATCCCTCTGGGTCTGGCTTGCCTTTAGTGACGTGGTCGCCGGCAACCACGTTGTCAAAATAACCAGCTATCTCAGTATGACCAAAAACAAAGTCCACATAGTCTTGGTTTGATGATGTAACAAGTGCAGTTTTTCCGCTCTGCTTGGCATACTCTAGTACTTCTTTTGCGCCTGGCATTAGATGGAGTCTTGTTTCCGCTAGTTCAAAATACACTTTGTTGCATTCCTTGAGGATTGTCTCGCCATCTAGGTCAATGTCTGTAACTGTTTTAATCCACTCGGCAAATTTTTTGCCAGTTCCTTGTTTGTGCAACTCCTCGCTAAACTCAAAACCAAATTGACGAAAGTATACTTTATTTGCGTCCAGATAAAGTTCTTCCGAGTTGATAAGTAGTCCGTCTAGATCAAAAAAGATAGTTCATGTGCATATTTCTTCTTGAGATAATTATAATTCAATTGTTCCCTCAACACCATCCGTTGCCACGCCGTTTCTGCCGCTTACAGCAGCCAGTCCGGCAGACCTGACTTCTTTAAAAAAACAGAAAGAAATTCGGCGACTGAAATCTCAAAACCAAAGAATAAAGAGCGCTTCTGCGCTCCGTTTTCGTACATTGTCCATTGTGGTGGGCAAGGAGGGAATCGAACCCTCAATCCGTAAGGAACACGATTTTGAGTCGTGCGCGTATACCAATTCCGCCACTTGCCCATCAGGAGTACTCGATACAACCTACAGCCGAAACACAGTCCGTGCGCCACGCCTTTTGCACCACAGCGTTCCGCATATATATGAACTCTATTACTTTCATGTCTACGTTCAGATACAGCCTCGGTATGTGCCATAACCATGAGCTTCATCATAGCTATCAGGGGTATAGTGTACTATAATTACATACGAAACGCGAGTGGGCAGCGGTCTGCTGGCGTATGACATCATATGAGTAGCAACCCACTATTTAGTAATAACCCCGTAAAGCCCGCACCGGCCGACGATGCGGCCGTTCAGATGATTCGAAATAAAGTCGCTCGGGCGTATGGTGCCGAGCCAGCTGCAAAGGCCGAGTTAGAGCAGGTCTCCCGTACAAAAACCCTCAGCAAACACCAGCTCTATATGCAAGAATTGAGCCAGTCCGGCAAAAGCCTGGCCGAAATACAAACTGCATGGCACCACTATTACACGACGCTCCCAGACAGTGAGAAGCATGCGGTGTGGGAAGAATTTTACGCCGCAAACCAACACACTCCATACCAAAAACTCTTTCAAAAACAGATCCCTGTCGCCAGTCGAACTAAACTGAAAGTAGAAGTTCCACCGCCTGAACGTACCCAAACACCGTCGCAACCCACCGTTATTGGCCCTAGCTTCAAGCAAACGCCGCTCGGCACCCCTAACACTCTCCCAGGTGGCCAGTCCACGCCTAAACCCCTCAAGGCAAAGCGGAGAAACCCATTTTTTGAACAGCTCGTCAGAAGAGTGCAAAATATTCCCTTGGTACGAAAAGTAGCGGCTTCACCTTTGGGGACGCGAGCACTTCGGCTCACGCGCTCCGCGCAGCACCGCCTTAGCGCTGGAGGAAAGCTACAGATGAAGCATCATCTCCAGTCACTCCTATTTGGGCTGAGCATGGGCGCCATCGTACTGGTTGTTGTCCTGTTTAGCTTTTTCAACGAATTTGTCATTGCCCCGTTTATACAGCCTAGTCGGGCAGTCAGTGACACGCCCATTATCACCACAAACCTAACGAGCGCTCAGACCGCCAAACCAACGGTAATCGTACACAAGATCAACGTCCAGGTGCCTGTCGACTTCAACCTAACAAGCAACGACGAGGAGACCGTCCAAGCTTCTCTGAACAACGGGGTTGTGCACTATCCAAACACAGCCCTTCCTGGACATAATGGCAACGGTGCATATTTTGGGCATTCGAGTCAAAACATCTTTGCTCCGGGTGGGTTCAAGTTTGCGTTCGTCTCACTGCGCCATGTCACCACGGGAGATATTTTTTCGATCATTTACAGTGGCAAGGTCTACTCCTACGAAGTATTCGCCAAAGAAGTCGTGCCACCCACACAGGTCAGTGTGCTGAATGACACGAAAGGAGAGCAGGCGACTGCCGTACTTATCACCTGTGATCCACCGGGGATTAGCAGCAACCGGCTCGTCGTCTGGGGCAAACAAATCAGCCCCAATCCAGCCACCAACAACTCTGCTCCCGCCAAGATTGAAGCCACCCCACAGCAGATAAGCAGCAATGGTCCAAGCCTGTGGGAACGATTTACCCAAACTGTGCAGTTCTGGAAAGATTAGAGACAAGCCCTCTTACTTTATACGAAGTGGGGTACGCGTAAGACGAGATGTCGTTTCGCTACCATCAACGACACTGTATACATCGGTATAATCTCCCGAGAAGAAGCTAGCTTTCTCGAGACGTGATGAAACTGGCTGCAAGGTCTGCAGGTTGGTTGCATCATAATCCACTACTGTCAAACTGCCGCCACTCACATATCGCAGCCTGAATCCGTCCATCCAAGCGAGCTCCTGAGACCCCCCATCGAGTGGACGTGGCAAGCGGAAATAATGGTGTTCGATATTTTCGACATCAAACACCGCACAATTTTCACCATTGTGGAGTAAAATAAACCGTGCGTTAGCCGAAAATGAAACCTTGCGCGGCTCCGCTAGACGAATAAACCGCAGTGGCACCGACTGTGCACCAATGCTACCGAGCGGTTGTGAAAAAGGATTTTTATAGACATGAACGCCTTTTTGTAGACTACTGCCCGCCACCACATACCAATTGCCGTCATAGCGCGCCATGTCGAGCACATAGTTTTCGGCGCCCGCCGGAACTTCTCGGAGCACCCGTTCCTCGCCGTCTTGCCGAAGTCGCACTGAAACCATATTGGTAGCAGACAGTTTTTGGCTCAATGTTTCATCGGTGACATACAGTACCGCAGAATCGGCGTAGGTTTTATAAGCCAAAACCCGAGAAAGCTGTATGTCTGCAACTGTGTCGCCCGGAAGCGCCACGGTACGAAGTGTTTTTGTCTCGGTGTTATGTAGGTAATATTGATTAAACTTTTTGTTAAAGAGCGTCACCACGTCGGCCTGACCAAGACTAAGCTCTTTCGTAAGGTTACGACTAAGATCAGGTGATGCACGATCGAGCATAAGGTATTCTTGCTGGGTTTGTCCCAGGTTGGTGCTGGTCCGCTTGAGCAGAACGTGTCTGTTGTCTGACGACCACTCTATACTTTGCCAGGAACTATTCTCGGCCGCAGTGAAAACCTCCGGCGGAACGACCAGCTCAGTCTGAGTCGGCTGTGGTTGATCGCGGAGATCGTACAGCCAAAATGCACTAGTCTGGAGCTTCTCTTGTAGCAACAACCACCGTTTGTCAGGCGACTGACTCGCCAAAATAATGTGGCCTGAAAAGTCACGGAGAGAAGTAGTTTGCAGTTTTCGCGGGAACAAGAGCGGGTAGTCAAACCGTTGGACGTCACCGCCCATAACCTGGATCGTGCGACGCCAATCACGGTACCCAGGAGCCGAAAGGCGCACTGAGTGGGTTCCTTCCTCGAGATCGAGGCGAGTATTTGTTTTCGCCTTCAATGTTTCAGTACCCAGTTGGATAGTCGCGCCCTCTGGCTGGGTCGAAAGAAACACAAACCCATTACGGGTTACTTGACCTGCCCGGTCGACGGCATAGCCATCGAAATGGTAGTGCATAACATACAGCGCACCACTGATGGCTGTAGCGACCAGCCCGTAGGTGAGCAACAAAATCAGTCGATTACGGCGTTCTTTGCGTGGGTCGAGGAAATCCATACGATTGCCCTAGTATATCACTACTCGCGTACACCCACCCACCATCCTCATCGCCGACTATGTATCCTTTTGAGTCAGACTGCTATGGCGAACAGTCGGAAAGAATAAAAATGAAGTAAAAAGGTCAGTGACGCAGACCACAGTAGCTCGTTGCGCCATTCTGCCAAAATACTTGCGTTTTATCTACCGTAAGCAGTATTATTACACATATACACCGACAGGAGGCAAACAGGGGAAAACTATGAACAAACAGATTGTCAACGTAAATGGTCGCCAGTACGATGCCGTCACCGGCGCACTGTTATCAAGCGAGGTAAAGCCGAACAAAAAAGCAGCCTCCAGACCAGTAAAAACGACCGAGGGTGAACCAGTGCAGATTACTGTCAAAAAAACGCAGGCCAGCTCACCGACGAGCGCAAAAACCGTCGCCAACCACGCCAAGCGCCGCCAACCTCAAAGCACCCAGACCCTCATGCGCACCGCAGTAAAAAAGCCTGCTCCAGCCCCCAAGCGACCCACGCAAATCCAAACCGAAGTTACTCATGTCGCTCCGACCACTATTGGCGTCCACCACAGCGCAACCCACATTGATCCGCTACGCCTGGGTAAGGCCAAGCAAATCCAGAAAAACCGCCATGTCAGTCGCTTTGACTCGCCTGTACCTCATGCTGTTCCGGTGACGTTCACGCACGTACCTGTCCAGCACAATCCTATTGAATCAACCATCCCAAAACCAACCCCCAAGCCCGCGCCCGCACTTGTTAGCAAGCCAGCTGATATGTTTGAACAGGCAATTGCCAACGCCACCCATTTTGTTGACCTGACTGCACAAAAAAATCATTTTCGTAAAAAAACTCGTCGCCATTTAACTAGTATGGCTACCGGTGCTCTAGCACTTCTACTGCTAGCCGGTTTCGCCGCCTATCAAAACACGCCAGGACTTCAGATCAAAGTTGCCGGACTGCGCGCCGGAGTAGCCACAGCCACGCCAGACTTCGCAGCGAGCGGCTTTGCATACAACGGAGTAAAAGCTAGCCAATCAAAGCTCGTTGTCGGACTCAAACACGGTACATCAAATTTCCAGCTCACCGAACAGCCGACAAACTGGTCGAGTGAAGACATGATCTCACAGATTTCGTCAATAGAAGCGAGTGGCGCCCCCAACTACAGTACGCTGACGGCTGGCGAGCACACCGTCTACCGTTTTGGCGACAACCAAGCTACGTGGGTCAAAAACGGCACCTGGTACAACCTGAGCGGCAACGGCACTCTCAGCGACGACCAAGTAAAATCACTCGTCCAAAATACCTAAAACACCCCAACCCTTCCAGGGCGACACCAACCTGTAGCCAATTCCTGTATACTGGTGCTATGAAAACTATTCGCACCCGTTTTGCCCCCAGCCCAACTGGCTATTTACACGTGGGGGGTATTCGTACCGCATTGTTTGCGTATCTTGTGGCGCGCCAGACAAGTGGACAGTTTATACTTCGTTTTGAGGATACCGACAAAAAACGCGAGGTAGCAGGTAGTGCCGAGCACCTCATTGCCAGCCTCAAGGCCATTGGCCTTGACTACGACGAAGGTCCAGACATCGGCGGCCCGTACGCTCCGTACATACAAAGTCAGCGACTCGAACGCTACACGGCCGTCGCCAAGCAGCTGATCGCAGAGGGTAGGGCGTACGCCGACCCCTACACTGCCGAAGAAGTACAAGCTTTTCGCGAGGCCGCGCAGGCTGCAAAAAAACCATTTCTCTACCGCGACCATCGTCCCACCGATCCGCCGCAGTGGGACGGCACCAGGCCCCTTCGATTTCGCAGTGAGCCAAAGCCTTACACCTGGCACGACGAAGTCATGGGCGATATCACCACAAGCCCAGAAGCTATCGACGACTTTATTCTGGTCAAATCCGACGGCTACCCCACCTACAACTTCGCCCACATCATCGACGACCGCGACATGGCCGTTACGCATGTCATGCGTGGGCAAGAATTTCTGAGCAGTATGCCAAACTACCTTAACCTCTACGAAGCCCTCGGCTATATAGTGGGAAGCGACTTTGTCCCAGCCGTCGAAAGTGCGCATGAGGGCGAAGCTCGAGCCCCTCTACCGTTTTTCGCCCATCTCCCGCATATCATGAACGAGCAGGGCAATAAGAAACTTGGCAAGCGCGATGGCGCCAAAGACGTCCTAGACTACATCCGCGACGGCTACCTCGGCGAAGCCATGATGAGCTTCATTGCCACTATGGGATGGAATGACGGTACCGAACAGGAGCTCTTTACCCGCAACGAACTCGTCGAGAAATTTGACCTCAGCAAAGTTCAGCGCAGCGGGGCTCGCTTCGATGAGAAACGTCTGCTATGGGTCAACGGCCAGTTTATTCGTCAGCTTCCACTCGAGGAGTTATACGTGCGAACTGAATCATTCTGGCCAGCCGAAGCTGTAGCGGCCGAGACTGCCTACAAAAAGCAGGTTTTGGCTCTCGCCCAAGATCGCCTGAAAACACTGGCTGACTTGCGAGACTTTGGCTACTTTTTTGCAAAACCAAGTGAAAACCGGACGCTGATCACAGAGAACAAACAGCTCAAAAAACTTGAACCAAGTGAAGTTAAGCATCTTATTGCCGATGCTCGCGACAAACTGAACACAGTAGAGCAGTGGGACGCCGAGCATATTCAAACAGCCCTTAACGAACTCCTCGAAGAAACTGGGCAAAAACCTGGCGTGCTTTTCAGCCTCATCCGCATATACACCACTTGGGCACCCTTCAGCCCCGAACTCCCCGCTACCCTCATGCTTCTCGGGAAAGACCTTGTTCTCAAGCGACTCAGTTGACGGCCGTACCGGTTTTGTTTCGCACGAAGTAGACTTTTTTCGTTCCAGCAACCCATTGCTCTTCGCGTGTAACACCATAGTCTTTTGCCTGAGCGTGAAACGCCTTCCAAAAATCCTCCAGATTTAGTAAAGGGTACTGCTTTCGAACGGTATCGTAAATAGTTTTCGCAGACTTTTTTCCGCTGAAATTGCGTAAAACCTCTCTAGTAACCGAAGCAGGGTCTAGCTCCGACGATATCTGATCTTTTTTAGGCCGTATCTTCGGTGATCTTGTACCTAGCGTGGGGCTTACCGCTGCTTGGTTAACCCGCGGAGCCGGTGTCACCGCCCGGGCAGGCGACCGAACAGGCTGTATGGGACTGGGCGAAACCTTTCGCTCAGCAGACGGGGAACTAGGGACGATAGGTACCTCACTCGTCATCGGTAAGATGGGAAGCAGCTTCCATCTCAATTGACGTCCCGTACCAATTCGCAGTAGGCAGCCATTTTCTGGTGGATTTTCTAAAAGTGCTTTTATAGCCGCCCTCCCTATTGCGTTGCACCGACGAGTCGGCAGCTCAGGGAACGCTTTCTTTAGAGCTGCTACAACCTCTGGATGCGAAAGTAGCTCATTGGGTCGGCTCAGAAACAGTGCGACAACCCACTCCGCGCCCGCCCGAATACAAGCCTCTGGATCAATCGGTAAAGCTGCTGGCGCGGGTGGAAGCACTGGTACTGCTTCAGGATCCATTGGGGCTCTCGACACTGGCTGGGAACGGTCTTGCATAATTCCTAGATTATACTGTATTCAAAGTTTATTGCATAATATACATAACCCTGCTCTCGGGTTTCGCGCGCATTTCGAACAACGGTTTGCTACAATAGTGCTTATGATTGATGACTTTCAGCCTGCAACGCGAAAACCAAAACGAATCGAACCACTCCAGAAAGAACCACAACGCTCCATACATGATCTTGCGGCCGAGCACGAAGCCGCCGAGGCGGTCAAAGCAGCGATTCGAGGCGAAGTACCCGAACCATCATTGTCAGGCGCCATAGCCCAGAATTCGCACACACCAGACCCGACGTCCACCTTCGTTCCTCCTGCAGCAAAAGTCGCTCACCACTCTCGACGCTCGCGTTTCACCTGGCGTCTCGATCGGAAAACAACCATCGTAGCCAGTGTTGTAGTGCTACTGCTCATCGGGGGAGGCCTGACAGCTGTCGCACTGACACGCCCGTCGGGGCAGGGAGGAACATTTGTTAGCAAGCGCCCCGCAAAACCTATTCCGAAAGTCACAACTGTTGCCAACACTCTTAGCGGCCTCCAGGTAGACGCAGCCGTCAACCAACGCCCCGTAACGGGCGTCATGATCGAGAACAGCACTGACGCCCGGCCGCAAAGTGGGCTCGACCAGGCACATGTCGTATTTGAGGCCATTGCCGAGGGTGGCATTACACGATTTTTGGCACTGTTTCAGGACACGCAGCCAGATTACATAGGCCCCGTCCGTAGCGCCAGGCCCTATTACGTACAGTGGTGCATGAGCTTTGACTGTGCCCTTGGCCACGCTGGAGGCAGCCCCGAAGCGCTCCAAAACATCCGCGATTGGGGGGCAAAAGATCTCGACCAATTTGCCAGCAGTGCAAGTTACCAGCGAATCTCAAGTCGATATGCCCCGCACAACCTCTACACCAGTATCGCAAAGCTCAATGAGCTCGAAGCGGCTCGCGGCTTTGGCGCACCGTCATTCCAGGGCTTTGCTCGCAAAAAAGAACAACCCTACAAAGCCCCCGTCGCCACCACGGCCACCCAACCATCCAAAAAAACAGCCGCTGACCAGCCCGACACTCGCACGCCAGCGACTTCGGTAAATGTCAATATTTCCAGCGGCACATACAACAGCCACTACGACTATGACGCCACCAGCAATAGCTACAAACGAAGCCAGGCGGGTGCAGCACACGTGGTTATTGACGGTTCGGGGGCACAAGCCCAGCTGCAACCGAAAGTTGTTGTTGCTATGGTACTCCCGTACAGCATTGCCAGTGACAAACATTCTCAGTACGGTGTTGTTGGCACTGGTCAAGTCTACGTTTTTCAAGACGGAACAGTAACCACTGGTTCATGGTCAAAGCCTGACATCAAAGCGCCGCTGAGCTTTACTGGGGCAGATGGTGCTGTCATTGCACTCAACCCAGGGCAAACTTGGATCACCGCTATCGGCGCAGCCAACCTAGTGTCCTACCAATAGCTTATGGACTTTTTCACACAGTACCGTCGCCAGCTCGCATTCCGTACCACACTGACACTGTTGTTTTTTCAGCTGTGTATCCTGGGTGTCGGCTGGGCGCTATATAGCTCGGCGCTGCTGCCAGCGCTATGGGCATGCGCCGTGTTTGCCTGTCTCGAGATTTTGGGCGTAGTACTAACGACGTACCTAGTAGCGCGCCAGAGCAGTGCACCCATGGAAAAGGTCTGGCAAGCTATTCAGCACATTGCGCCTCATGGTAGCCAGCAGCCTGCGCCCGACATTTCTGACTTACGTATCGGACAGCACATGGTAACCAACCTGGTCAACAGCCTGTACCAAATGGCCAGCGTGGTTGACAGCGTCGAAAAAACTAATAGTCAAAAATCCCAAGATCTACACGCCAACTTTCTCGCCAACACACTTCCGTTGCCACTTATTGTGCTCAATGCCGAAGATACCATTGTCTATCTCAACGAAGCAGCCCGCACCTATTTCGGCACCGAAGATGATGTGACTGGCAAAAATGTATACACCGCACTCGAAATGTCCTTCGCCGACAATCAAACGCTGGAAGCATGGCTACAAAACACTCGAGAACATAGCGTTACGAGCAACAACCGCTGGGAACGTGTCCGTGTCGGTCTGCCTGGTCAAAAAGACAGCAAACAGTTCGACCTCGCCGCACACTACAACCAAGCCAATCCCATGGGCTATGAAACCCTCTTAGTCCTTTTCGATCACACTGAAGTCTACAGCCAAGACGATCAAGCAATGAGTTTTGTGGCGCTTACCGTCCACGAGCTCCGCACCCCGCTAACACTTCTGCGGGGCTATATTGAGGTGTTCGACGATGAAATAGGCCCCACGCTCAACAGCGAAATGCAGGGTTTCATGAAAAAAATGGACGCCGCCGCCCAACAGCTAACCGCCTTTGTCGACAATATCTTAAATGTCGCCAAAATCGAAGACAACCAACTAACCTTGCAGCTCCACGAAGAAAAATGGGAAGAAGTGCTCCACACCGTCGTCAGCGACCTGCAACTCCGAGCCGGCGTCCGGAACGTCGAAATAAAAACAACCATCGCCAAAGACCTCCCCCCAGTGGGCGTCGACCGGTACAGCATTTATGAGGTAGTGGCAAACTTGCTCGACAACGCCATCAAATACTCCAAGGGCACGAAAGAAATCCATCTCACAGCCAACTTAAACCAAGACGGGCTCGTTGAAACCAGCATAAAAGACTTTGGTCTTGGTATAGACGCGAGTATTTTGCCTCACGTTTTTGATAAATTTTACCGCAACCACCGCAACCGTGCCCAGATCGGGGGGACTGGGCTCGGACTGTATCTGAGCCGTGCAATCGTCAACGCCCACGGCGGCAAAATATGGGTGAGCAGCAAAGTAGACCAGGGGAGTACCTTTTCTTTTACCGTACTGCCTTTTGTAAAACTTTCCGAAGTAGATAAAACCGGTGCCACAGGCGCCGTCACGCGCAGCACACACGGCTGGATCAAAAACCATTCGCTGTACCGAGACTAAACTCGACATACCCCTATTCTGTCAACTTTGCTACACTGTATTCATGCAACCAACCACTTCTGCCCAAACACCAACACTCCGCAAGCTTTTGTGTATCGAGGACGAATATTTTATCAGTGAGCTATACGTTCGCGCGCTTACCAAAGCGGGCTATGAGGTCGATGTTCAGGCAGACGGCAAAAAAGGACTTGCCGCCGCCCAGACAGACACCTACGACATTATCTTGCTTGACCTTATGGTGCCCACCATGACTGGTATAGAGGTTTTGCGAACACTGCGTGACCCCGCCCAAACACCGCGCCTCCGGGCACGCGTCATCATCACAACCAACCTTGAGCAGCGTGACAATGTCCGTGCCGACATAGAGCACCAGGCCGACGGCTATCTCGTCAAGGCCGAAATCACCCCCCGCCAGCTCGTCGACTTCCTCGCCAAACTCGAACCGGCCGCCGCACAAGCGTAGTCAAAACAACACTATGCAAACCATAAGCACGAGCGTATATTAGAGAGTCCAGCCACGTGAGGACTGGCTCCAGGGCTTTTACCCCACGGACTTATTTTTCAGGCAATCACACCTCGGTCACTGTGCGCCTTCATTACAACTTAGGTTCCTTATCTCCGCTTCGCCTCTAACGGTAGCGACGCGACAGGCACCTCCCATCAAAATCCGTTGCCGAACAGATATATTCAGTTTCGGCTTTTTGTCGTTCAGAAGCTTCAGCGACAAAACTAACCGTAATGGAGGATCCTCATCATGACGCAAGTTATCAACCAAGAAGTACACGTAACTGCCGTCTATTTTGCCGGAAGCGAGCTAAAAACATTTCCTCGCGAAATCGAGTACGACGGCCGAGCAGTCACCTTCGCGAGCGGCCTACGCTACCTAGTTCGCCGCGGCCAGGAAGCGCTGCAGCTCTTCGACATGAGCGGGGAAGACGGCCGTACCTATCGCCTCAGCCGTCAAGGTAACTGCTGGACACTACTAGGCCTGAGAGGAGTAGCGGTATGAAAACACAACAGCACCTGCACGAAGACCTAGCGCAAATTCGCCGCTATTTTCCAGGCGCACAGCCAGTGGCGTTGTGCACGCCCTTTGACCTCACGCCCAAACCGCGGCACATCATGGTCGATATGTTCCGCGAAGAACCGCTGGTTGGCCGCGGCTGGAAGGAGAAACTACGATGGACGACATAGCGCTCAATATTCTCGATGAGGCTTCGCTAGAAACCGGCACCGCCGTCGCCACACACAAAGGCTTCCCAAACCCCGCCGCCGAACGCGGCCGCACACCGCTCAGCCTCGACCGACTGCTCATACGTTCGCCCAGCAGCACCTACTTTTTCCGCGTACGCGGTCACCACTGGCAGCGTTACGGCATATTTGACGGCGACATCGCTATCGTCGACCGCGCCCGCACACCCACACCAGGTAAAATCATCGTTGCCTTTACAGATACAGGAGAGCTCATTTTCAGTAAATGGGGTGAAGTACGCCTCGAAAACCTCTGGGGTGTCATCACCACCACCATCCATCAGTACGATAGTGGGGGCAGACGATAGATGGCAGAAGGTAGGGGGTATTGCGCGGCCGCAGGGGCCGCTAAATCATTCATCGCGCCAGCGATATAACTAAGTAGGGCACTCTGGAGTCGTCCTGGCCGAACTGTTGCCCATGCTACACAATCTATCAAGCCATCTTGTGTTCCCTCGAGTGGCGATTGTATCGACGACAGCAGTTCGCCAAGATGACGGAAGCGTGCCGAGCTCTTTTACCTTCTTTTCTTGCCGCAAGAAAAGAAGGTCGCCTGCCAGTGCGAGAACCCGGCATCCTACGTTACTCGCACCGCGGTGGCTGCAGCAACAATGAGATTATGGAAGGTATGTGAAAAATGTATGCACTGATAGACAGTAATAACTTCTTTGTCAGCTGCGAGCGGCTCTTTCGCCCCGACCTCGCTCACACTCCAGTCGTCGTCCTCAGTAGCAACGACGGTTGCGCCATATCTCGTAGCAGTGAAGCCAAAGCGCTCGGTATACCTATGGGTGCACCCATTTTCAAATACCGAGATCTGTTTCGGCGACACGGTGTCACCGCTTTTAGCGCCAATTTCGAGCTATACGGCGACATCAGCGAGCGCATATCTACGCTGCTCACTTCTATCACCCCGCATATTGAGCTATACAGCATAGACGAGGCATTTCTTGACCTCAGCAAGCTCGACATCGCCGACTACGAAACATGGGGTAGGGACATCCGCACGACCATCCTACGCAACATTGGCATACCAGTCAGTGTCGGTATAGCCCCCACGAAAACCCTCTGCAAGCTCGCCAACCACTGGGCCAAAACCCATAGAACGACGCAGGGTGTCTTTCTGCTAGAGCCAAGAGACATGAGTCAAGAGATAAACAACCCTCCTAATTCTTATCTCATGACTCTTCACTCTGCCCCCGTAGAGGACATCTGGGGTGTCGGCTACCGACTCGCGCCAAAACTGCGCGCCGAAGGCATTTTCACCGCACTGGATCTCGCTCGCCTACGCCCGCAACGCGCCCAGCAGCTCATGGGCATACACGGCCGACACATGGTGTACGAGCTACGCGGCACCCGCTGCCTACCTCTGAAGTCTGCCACCAAACCCCAGCATATGGTGTGCCGCGGGCGGCAGTTTGGCGAAGACACCAGCGACTTTCATGTCATAGAAGCAGCCATCACAACACTCGCCAGTCGTGCCGCCACCGAACTCCGCCGTGAAGGCCAGCTTGCCAGCTCAGCCGCCGTCATCCTCCGCACCAACCGCCTCAAACCAGGCTACACAAGTACTTTTGACAACGTCCGCTTCTACACGCCCACCGCCGACACCGGCACCATCTGCAGTCAACTCATTCGCACCCTTACCCGTACCTACAACCCCCACCTCAGTTACCACAAAGCAGACGTGCTCCTGTATGGCCTCGCTCCAGTGCACCACATACAAACAGATGTATTTGGCAGCGTCGACCTCGCTAGCCACGCGCGCAGTCAAGCCCGCATGCGCGCCCTCGATGCAGTAAACGCCAAGCACGGCCCCCACGCCCTACGCCCGGCTGCCGAACTTCTCAGCGACGCCTGGAAACCACGTAGCGCCATGCACTCCCCGCGCTACACCAGCGCCTGGCCCGACCTGCCAGAGGTACACACTATGCAAAACTAGCCAACGCTATAAATTGAGTCAACATCAATAACAGGAACTCCAAAATATTCCTGTAGGGCTTCCTGAGCAGCCTGTTGAAGGGGCGGAGTTATACACACACAGCTGGGATATTCCCCGGATCGAACAGTATATGTTAGCGAATCTACCGAACCATCATGTCCAGAGCCATTCGAGATAATCCCAAGAATCGCGCCAGTGTTAATCTCGTGAGGATCATAGCGTATGCCACTAAAGTCCAATACGCTTCGCCCACCTTGCACTACAGCAGCCTCGGATGTATCTTTAAGCAGTGATATATGCCCACCTTCAGGGCCTGAAACCATCTTGAATCTCCTTTATGCCAACAGCAAGATTCTACCATATCCCCCGGGTATATGAACAGTAGGTGGCTACTTTTTTATGACATATTTATATCCAACTGTATGGTATTATTGGTGCAGAGATGAACGACATGTTTCGGTTTGAGGAAATTGGCTTAGAAACTCGTGACAGGCGAGTGTATGAGGCGCTGGTGCGTAGTCCGCGCAGTAGTTTACGCAAAATCGCGGCAGACACGGGCATAAACCGCGGCAGCGTGTATGAGTCGGTTAAAAAACTGGCAGAGCAGGGACTGGTCGGGTCTATAGAGGTCGGAAAACAGCGCCGCTACACTGCGTCAAACCCCGAAGTCATCGTCGAGCTCCTCCGTGAGCGTCAAGAACAGACGGTTCGTGCCCAGGAGGCTGCTAAGGCCTACATTGCTACGCTACCCCGACCCCATACACCTACATCAAGTGGCGCATTTGCCACGTTTTTTGAAGATCACGAAGGTGTTGCTGCCATCCTGAGAGATATCCTGGCTACCTGTCGAGAACACCACATCCCATCTTACCGTGTTATTTCCACGAAACGAGTTCGTCAGTACATGTACCAGAATTTTCCCAACTTTACCCAGCGGCGTATTGCCGAGGGGATTGCAGTAAAGGTTATCGGTGTCGGGAGCGAGGGCACCTCAGACAAGCTCAGCGAACGCAAAGAGCTCTCCGCTACCCGAGGCGAGGCGCCCAATTGCTACACCCTTATCTATGGCAACAAAACCGCTCTTATCACTATCCATGAAGCTAACATCCTCGCTGCTATCGTCATCGATGACCCAGGTATTACCCACCTCCAAAAGGAGCTCTTTGACCACCTATGGCAAACACTCCCCACTCATTGAGCATAGATCATTAAACAGTAACGATACCGCAACAATTAGGGCTCAGTGCCATATGTTCAATCAAGTACAGACATTACTCGTCAAGTATCCCCTCGTCTCCACGCAAGTCAGCAAACAGCAGGTGGAAGTTGTCTTACGCGAGCTGACACGCGTACTTGATGGCAGGGTGGAGGGAGCTGTCGTCGAGTTTGGTTGCTACATTGGTACCACCAGCCTCTTCATTCGCCGCCTCCTCGACGCGCTTGATGAGTCTAGCTCCCGAGCGTTTCATGTCTACGACAGCTTTGAGGGGCTACCTCCTAAATCCACCCAGGATGCCTCCGTAACAGGGGAGCAGTTTACCGCAGGCGAACTAGCCGTCAGCAAAAAACATTTCCTCCGCGAGTTCCAAAAAGCCTATCTTCGTCCACCTATCATTCATAAAGCCTGGTTTGCAGACCTCACTGCCTCTGACGTGCCAGAAAAAATCGCCTTCGCCTTCCTAGACGGTGACTTCTACGAGAGTATCCGCGATTCGTTCCGGCTCGTTCTGCCTCACATGACACCAGGCAGCGTACTTCTGGTAGATGACTACTCCCGAGAAGCCCTACCCGGCGTCGCCCGCGCTGTGCACGAACACTTTTCCGCCAGCCACATAACGGTTGCATATAATCTCGGGATCATCCGCTTATAATCAAACCCTGCGTAATCACCAAAGTTCTTAAGTGGGATCCGCTATGCCCCGTGAACCCAGTCAACTTCGCTCTCTTGCTAACGCTGATAGGTGCTACCACCAGCGTAGGTAGCGTTCCGAACCAACAAGCCTCTCCAGCCTGCCTCTAGCACCCCCGCGCCACCCACCCCCCACGCCACCACCCACACCGCCCCCCGCGCGCACCACCCACACTCTCCCACTCTCAATTCTAGTTCTTCATGCTATAGCATAGAGAACTAGAATCAATTGTTTTAATCTAAGCCTGTTCTCTTTTGGAACAAGGGGTTTTAGATAGGTATAAACCCTCTTAGCGAAAAGATGGCCGGTATCGGGAAGGAAGTATGGGCGTTCGACAGGGGGCTACTGGCTAGAAAATCTACCAGTCTGACAGCGAGGATAGAGCACGCCGTGGCAAATCAAAATGTAGTAGCTGGATATTTGCGCGCAAAGAGACGTACCATGGCCTTTTCGTTATCGAGGCGCTGCGCCTCAAAATACGTCACATACTGGTCTACTTCGTAGTTACTAGAAAGTGCCTTCACGACATCACGGCAGGAAAAGGGTGTAATCCACACGCTGCGCTGGAGTTGTATGCACCCCACCCGGCGCAGCTGTTCGTGCAGGGCATTGCGCGCGCTTTTGCTTTCCTCGGGGATGTCATATAGAACTACCCGCCAAATACTATCCCACCTTTTCGGCGCCACTATAGCGAGATGATCAAGCTCAACGCGCTCCAAACGACGGCGCGCCTTATCTGTCAACTGAAGCCCATGTTCATACGAGCCCGCCAAATAGCCTTGCAGCCGCATATTGTACACAATTCGGCGGGCCTCGCGCGCACGCTCGCGTTTATCCATCTTGCGATATAACAGCTTGAGGGGCTTATCCAGGGCAATAAGCACATTCGGTAGAGCCATTGCGCCAACTACAGCCGCCGAAGTCGCCACAAATATAATTGCTTCATCAACTATCTTCGCCGTCTTATCTCTATCACTCATTCTAGTTCTCTATGCTATAGCATGTGGAACTAGAATGAAAGTAAGAGCGGTTTGGGGCGAAAGGTGCGAAAACGGTTTGGGCGAAAAGGAAGAGGAGTGAGCTGTCTGTGTATGAAGTTTGCTGGAAGCTTGCGGACTCAGGAACTATGGATAATTTTGTATACTATATGGTGATGAGACTTCATATAGTAACAATAGGGAGGCCCAAGCTAGCCTATGCGGCGACCGGGTTCGGTGAGTACATTGGACGCTTGCAGCGACTCCATCAGGTGCGCATGACGCATTTAGGTGACAAGCACGCCGAAGACACCAGGAAAATCCTGAGTGAAACAGAGGGGCAGGTGACGGTGGTGATGGAAATACATGGGACGGAATATACCTCGGAGCGGCTGGCAGAGTTTTTGCGGGCGCGGGAACTAGAGAGCAGGGAAGTGTGTTTCGTCATCGGCGGGCCAGACGGGTTGCCGCAGGCCGTGCGTGACGCCGCCGACTACCAGTGGTCGCTCGGCCGCCTGACGCTGCCACATGACCTCGCCATGGTCGTAACTGTCGAAGCCCTCTACCGCGCCAGCACCATTAACGCCGGCCTGCCATACCACCGTTAGCTGCTTACTCAGTACAATAGCTGCGGCCGGTTTTGTAAGCTTCGATGTAGTTGTGCAAGCAACCAAAAACTGGCGCTGGAAGATCGTCGAGGTCAAACCATTGCCATGACTCTTTTTTGTGCGGCTCGGCATTGACAGGCTCCCCGGCCTTCCATTCAACGACCATGCCGATATCAAGGTAGTGTCTTGGAACGTACCGACGCAGATTCGTTACGCAAAGAAACTGGGGCCTGGTCACCACCAGATCCCTGCCGGCTTCTTCGGCTAGCTCTCGCAGGGCACAGGCTTCGATAGATTCGCCAAACTCCAGATGCCCGCCTGGCAGCGAGTACTCACCCGCACCATGCGAACCAATCCGTTTTCCGAGCAGTATGCAGCCGTCTTTCACTAAAAGCACTCCGACGCCAACCTGCGGCTGCTGCGTATTTTTCATACTCTCATGGTAGCAAATCTGGACAGCAAATAACAGATGTGGTACGCTGTTGGGGCTTTATTTGATGATTGGAAAACGCAAATTGTTAAATGAGCGAAGCGCCTGGCCCCGTCGTCTAGTGGTTAGGATATTTGGTTCTCATCCAAAAGATCGCGGGTTCGAATCCCGCCGGGGTCACCACAAGAGACTTTTCTTCATCAGAAAGGTCTTTTTTGTTGGGTGCGTATCTGTAAAGTGGACTAATACCTAGGGTTCCAAATTTTTGTTCGTTCCAGTCCCATTCTACGCCCTCTGGTATTACTAGCTGTTGGAACTTCTGCTTGAGTGCTGGGTCGGCGTTTTGCCACATCATCGCTGGCTTATCCATGTAGTTACATACAATCTCGATAGTTGTTTCGTTGATTGACTGCTGTTCAGTTAGTTCATGTAGCTTATCTTCTGCTGTCATTCGCTGCTCGTTGAGCTTAGAAATATATTCGTCCTTTTCTACTGGCGAGACATCACCGTCGATCAACTTATCAAGTATGAGCTGTTTCTTGTTAGCGATTGTCTCTAGCTCATCGTGAACGCCTTTAATCGCTTTATTAACGTCTGTGAGGGCTTTTCTAGCTACACGTTTAGTAATTTCACGATACAGTCTCAGCACACCCTTTTCAGGTGTTATCTCTGCTAGTAGTCTGACAAATTGCTCATGTGCTACGGCGGGAGAAATACTACCACCGCCCTCATGCTTGTAGCAGTGATACCTCGGTGAGTGTGACTTACCACCGCCCGTAAGAGGAGAGCTTGCTGTAACTTTCTTTTTACATACTCCACATAACATCACGGTTTTGAGTGGGAATTGGTCGTCGGAAGATGTAGACCTGTTGTAAGCCTTTGTACCGCCCTTGAGTAGGTTTTGGTTCTCATAGAACACCTCTTCTGAGATCAACCCATCGTGTAAGCCTTGAACAGGCTCATTATTGGTATGGTCGTTACAGATTAACCCTGCATACACATGACCCCTGAGCATATTTAATATGCTATTGAGACTCAACTCCTTGCCATCTGCTGTTTTAAGGTCAATAGTTTTGGCGTACTCGACTAAGGCTGCTGGTTTAATATCGCCTACATTGTATCTGGTGAGAAGTCTAGCGACCTTATCGGAGAGTCCGTCTCTTAGATTAGGTTCTAGTACCGTTCTCTTCTTCTCTTTGCCGTCTTTAGCGACTAAGCCAGTACCTACCTTTTTGGCTAGAAAGCCATAGGGAATCTTACTTTGCCAGTACCCTGATTTTGCTACAGCTTTCATATTGTCGATGGTCGTAACAGACTTGGTATCGTTATCGAGTTGGTGAACCGCCAAAAAGATTGTTTGCAGCATTTTACCCGTAGGAGTTGAGTCAATAGGCTCAGTTGTCGAGAGCAACTGTACGCCGTTAGCAGCAAGTTCGTAACCGATGTCCCTAGAGTATGAATCGACATTTCGAGAGATTCGGCTCAGGTTGTAAATAATGACCGCTTGAACCTCTTTCTTGGTTCGGATAGCTTTCAGCATATCTTTAAGAGCTGGTCGGTTTGCTGTTTTAGCTGAAACTCCTTCGTCGGAGAACCAGTCGACTATTTGAATACCGTTACTCTCAGCGTAAGCAGTTATCTTAGCCTTCTGAGAGCCTAGAGAAGACCCTGTGACTTGGTCGTCGGTTGATACCCTTGTGTAGCCGTAGGCTTTCTTGATAAAAGAGTCCATGACACCAATTATACCTTAGTTGTTTTTGGAACTTCAATAGCTAGTAATGAGTCATGAGCAACAGATGTAAGTGTTTCAATCATTACTCTTATTTGGTTATCCGAAAGCTTGTCACAGAGTTCCTTTCCAAGTAATTTCTTGGCTTCATTAACAGAAATGACTAAAAAGCCCACTGACTCTTGCTGTGAGCTGCTTGTACGAGATTTTAATTGAACTTCGGATTTATCATCCATTTGTCAGTCAATACTTGGAAGTATCGAAAAACTAATGGGTAGACGTGAAAGTGTTTAGATAACGTATGTTAGAGCACTTCCAACTGTACTTCTAATTATACCAAACCATAATCATTTTGTAAAGCGAAATAATGTTATAGGAGGTGAGAAACCTCCAAAAAATTATGTGTACGGTTGCACTAGCTTTTTGTCTATTAAAAAGTGAATGGGTCTACTGCTAACTCACTGCTGATCGCCTGATTTCACGACCTTAATAATTAGCTCAGGTCGGTTAAAGAAGCTCGTTTGGTCATCAGTGATATAACTCTTGTCTTGACGGTCTGCAAGCCATTTAACGGCTCGTACGTCGCCCTCAAGAGCTTTCTTAATCATGGCAAGAACCATTGCCTGTGCGTAAGAGGTGGGTTGTCCTTTGGCTAGGTCGGATAAATTGCTGCTAGACAGTAGTTCGTCTACTGCGTTTTGCTCTAATAGTTTACGAACTATCGTTGATAAATTCTTAGAACCCTGCTTACGCCCCATTGGGTTTCCTGACTGACCCTTCTTCCATGATCTTAGATTTGGGTAGTTTTTGTTATTCATCTCTTCTTATTTTACTATTTTCAGTAAAAGCTGATTGTTTAGATATAATGTTGACATGGAGATTGTTAAAGACATTATAGGTGTTTTACTGCCTTTAGCTGGTGTTTGGATTGCTTGGCAAGGTCTAGATACATGGCGGAGACAGATCAAGGGAACGGACAAGTATAAGGTCGCCAGTGAGCTGCTGCTTGAAGTTTATAGAGTACGAGAAGGCATTGGCGTTGTTCGCTCACCCTTTGTGCAGTTTAGACCCACAGATGATGAAAATGTTAGCAAGGAAATGAATGAGTTCTACGGTTACGTTGAAACAATGGAACGAAGGTGGAAAGAAGTGTCAGAACCAATGGTACAGCTTTCATTGTTGGCTCTTAAAGCCGAAGTACACCTTAGTAAAAACATTAAAATAGAAGTAGATAAGCTCATGAGATTAGTTCGTGAGCTACAAGTAACGTATGAGCAGTACCTAGACGTGAAGCGTCCTGATAGCGGTTTCACGGCAGATGACTTTGATAAGGACGCTCGTAAGGTGTTATGGGCTAAGCCGACTGACGATGACTTCAAGGACAGGCTGCTCACCTCAATCAAGAGCATAGAAGAATTAACCGAAAAATACCTATAATTACTTGACAAAAAGGTAACACTTATGCTATAATCTGTGTATTATGGCAAATGGTGATTTCAATCTATTCCCTCAAGAAGGCGAAAGCCGTGAGCAACACGCTCAACGTTTTGAAGACGCAATGCTTGCAGAAGACTGGCGACTTCGTTTTCAGGCTAATGGTGCAAGTTTCCGTGCTTTAGGTGAAGCTCTAACAGAAGAAACTGACCCTAACAAAATCTTGGCTTTGACCGAACAGCGTGGTGAAAGCCTTATACGGAGCTTAGGCTTAGGTGCTTTAAGCCTTTGGAAAGATGATACTTTAGCTGAACGAGCACAGTTTGAAGTTGATTTTGGTCAGCCAGACCAAGAATAAGCCCGATATTGTATAATATAGTTATAGGGTTTGAGCTCTGAATACCACTCCCACTTTAACAACAAGGAACAATAGGTACGGCGGAAAACAGGCTTGAGTATGGTTCTACTCATAGCTGGGGTGTCATTAACAACTGTTGCTTACCTAATAACTTACTCCACCTTGTGATCTCCTGACAGAGTAGGTTCCATTTCGACTCTATTAGGGTCACCAGAAAAATAGCTTAACCAAATGGTTAAGCTATTTTTCTAGCTCTAACCGATCTCAAATGAGTACCAGTCAGCCGAATTAGCCGTAAAACCGCTTGCCAATTTACTTAAAACAACAGATACTAATGGGTAAGCGTTCATGCTATGCAACAATATTTACTATTCGGTGGTGGGATCGTGTTTTTGGCAGGGGCAATCGCCACCTCGCTTTTTCTCGCCCGTCGGTCGAAAAACAAAGCTGGCTCAAGCACTAGCAAGCTTGCTTCGAGCCTGCGCGACGAAAAAGCCAAGTCAGACATTATCCTCAGCGCAATTCAGGATGGTGTAGTGCTCATCGACGACCAGCAGACTATTCGCCACTTTAACCAGGGTGCCACAAACATCACGGGCTGGGGACGCAACGAAGCCGAGGGGCTCGACTGGCACGCGGTACTCAAATTTGTCGATGCCAAAGGCGAAACCATTCCCCCCGAAAAAACACCACTCGCAAAAGCTTTTAGCACCGGCGAGTCCGTCCGAGACAACACGGCGAGCATGACGACAAAGTCAGGCTCAACGATTGCCGCTAATTTTAGCGTATCTCCCCTAGTCAATGACGGCAAACGTGCCACGGGGCTTGTTGCGATTTTTCGCGACGTCAGCGAAGAACGCGCCGAAGAAAACCAACGTGCGGAGTTCATCAGTACTGCTAGTCACGAAATGCGCACCCCTGTCGCCGCCATCGAAGGCTACTTGAGCCTCGCCCTGAATGCCAAAGTTGCCACCATCGACGCCCGTGCGCGTGACTACCTCGAAAAAGCTCACAGCAGCACGAAACATCTCGGTCAACTCTTCCAAGACCTCCTGACCAGCGCAAAGGCCGAGGACGGCCGCCTCACCAACCACCCGCGCGTCACCGAAATGGGAGCATTTCTTGAACAATTGGCTCAAGACCTACGTTTTTCTGCCGAGAAAAAAGGGCTCTTTATGGAATTTCTCTTCGGCAACAACAGCGTGAAGGACGCAAGCCAGGGAAGCGCCCCCACCAATAAAGTTATCCGCCCACTGTACTACGTACAGGTTGACCCCGACCGTATACGCGAAGTGATAACAAACATTTTTGACAACGCTTGCAAATACACCGAAGAAGGCAAAGTCAGCCTGGGCCTGACGGGCAATGACGGCGTAGTCCAAGTGTACGTACGCGACACAGGCGCCGGCATACCACCCGAAGACATTGGTCATTTGTTCCAGAAATTTTACCGCGTCGACAATAGCGCCACCCGCACTATCGGCGGCACCGGGCTAGGGCTGTTTATTTGCCGCAAGATCGTCGAGTTGTACCAGGGAAGGATTTGGGTCGAAAGCGAAATTGGCAAGGGTAGCACTTTCTATATCAACATCCCCCGTCTGAGCTCCCAGAAAGCTGAGCAGTTGATGGCGCAAGAAGTCTCCAACCCATCCAACACCATTACCCCCGCGACGACGCTGTCGACAACTACCACATCATGATATACTGCACATATTAACTATAAGCACGAAAAGGCTCAGTACCGTGTCAAAAGTACTCCTCGTAGAAGACGATAACAACCTTAGGGAAATATATGAAGCTCGGCTGTCTGCCGAAGGCTACGACATAGTCACTGCCCAAAACGGCGAAGAAGCACTGGTCATAGCAAAACAAGAACGTCCAGATCTGATCGTGTCAGATGTGATGATGCCCCGGATCAGCGGTTTTGAAATGCTCGACATTTTGCGCAATACCCCCGAGCTCCACGACACCAAAGTCATTATGCTCACTGCCCTCGGTCAGGCCGAAGATCAAGCACGAGCAGGGAAACTCGGTGCCGACAAATATTTAGTCAAGTCACAAGTTACCCTCGAAGACATTGTAAACTGCGCCCGAGACCTCCTGGAAGGAACGACCGTAGTAGAGCCGACCACTCCGACCACCGCAACCGCTGCAACCGCACCCGACAACATTGCTAATCCTATGACAGCGTCCGCTCCGGCTGCCGCAGAACCGCTTCCGTCAACCCCAGAAGCCCCCTCAGTTTTCGACACTCCAGTACCGACGCCCCCAATGCCAATGACCACACCTGCTCTTGCCATACCAGCATCTCCCTCGCCGGTTTCAGCCGATCCAGTGACCTCTCAGCCTGTCCAAGCTGTCACTCCCGATCCAGCAACTGTTATGCAACCCCAAAGTATAAGCCCTGTAATGGATACCCCAGACAGCACTGGTACACCGAGCTCATACCCTATGGCCGACACTTCGGGGACGCCGACCGCTAGTACGCCAGCCGCTGACACCGACGTCTCGACCTATTCCTTTACGCCCCCCGTCGAGCCAACCACGGCCGTCGTGAGTGTGACCGACCCCGATCCGCTGGCGACGACCCCATCAGAAGCGCCAATTCAGCCCATCGTCGATACCTCTGACTTGACAACGCAGGCTCCGGCTGAGTCGAGCCTACCTCCAGTCCCTCTGCCAATGCCACCCCTAGACCAAACGGCCATACCTCCACTACCCCCCGCATACGAAGAACCGAGCTCTAACTCCGTCATCGACAATACGCAGACACGTACATCCGAGGAAGCTATTATGGCAGCTCAAATAGAAGCCTTCACTGGGCAGCCGACTTCCGTAGTCGAAGCTACCACCGCGGAACCTGTCACGTCTCTTGGTTCAGATGTAAACCCAGTTATCGCACCCACATTTCCGCCAGACACCACAGCTGACCAAGTCGCGAACGACGCTGTGCTCAATACTGCCATCGAACAACTCACCGCCAATGCACCAGTGGCGCCCACACCCATGCCAAACCCCGAACCAGAAGTACCCGTATCCACACCGCCTACAGACTCGACCCCAAAAGCTGAATCAGACAGTGACCAAGTTCCCGTAGCAGGCAAGAAAGTCATCCAGCCGCTCAATGACATTGCCCAAGGGCCAAACCTCAACGAATTACTCGCCAAGGAGGCCGCCCTCGAACAATCTGGCCAAATGCCGCCACCTACAACACCTGCTGAAGCACCCCAAATGCCACCGGAAACACCCCGAAGCTCGAGCGGCGTAGACCCAAACAGCATAGCCCTTTAGCCAGTGTACCCACGTATCTCTATGCGCCTCAACAAATACATCGCCAGTTCTTCGACTCTCAGTCGGCGTGCCGCAGACGTCGCAATTGACGCTGGTCGCGTGACGGTCGATGACCATACCGCCCAAAAAGGCACAGAGGTAACTGACACATCCCAGGTTAAACTTGACGGTGCTATACTGACTCTCCGAACTCAAAACAGCACGCTCATACTTCATAAGCCGGTTGGGTATGTCTGTTCGCGAAACGGGCAGGGAAGTCGTACAATTTTTGAGCTTCTACCTCCCGAGTATCAGCACCTGCAGCCCGTTGGGCGTCTCGACAAAGATTCCTCTGGGCTCTTACTGCTCACAGACGACGGCAGCCTCGCCAACCAGCTCACCCACCCTCGCTACACCAAGACCAAAGTCTACGAAGTCACACTCGACAAGCCCCTCGCGCCGCTCCACCAGCAACTCATAACCGACCACGGCATAGGCCTCGAGGATGGCCTCAGTCGTTTTTCCATCCAAACAATAGAAAACCCCCGCGCACAGCACAGATGCAAGCGAATAGCGAGCGGGGGAGTGGAGGCTGTTTTCAACCAAAGCGACGAAAGCACCTCAAGAGGGGTGAGTCCCTCTTTGAAAACAAGTGTAATTCCAGCCTACCAAATCACCATGCAAGAAGGCCGCAACCGCCAGATTCGTCGCACACTCAAAGCCCTGGGCTACAGCGTCACTACCCTCCACCGCACCCATTTTGGGTCATACGTGCTTGCAGAGACCAAGCAAGGCCAGTGGAAAAAGGTTGCATAAGCTACACTATCCCCCCTACAGGCTCAGTGCTATACTAAAATCCTATGAGTTTTACCGCCGACGAAAAAAAAGAATTACTCGCGCTCATAATCGAGGGTGTCGAGGCCGTCACTGGCCCACGTTTTGACGCACTCGAAGCGGATGTCGCCGTGCTAAAGTCGGATGTCGCCGTGCTAAAGTCGGACATGGCAGAAGTAAAGAGCCAACTGAGAGAGTTAAGCCAGCGAGTTTCTGCCCTGGAGTCCGGCGTCACACACATCGATGGCCGGCTCGAAGCAGTCGAAAACGACGTGAAAGATATCTACCTCATGCTCACCGCCAAACCTATCTCATCTTTCGGCAGTCGAGCCTACGCAAAACTCTCCAACAGCCAGAAACTCCTCGAACTTCACAAAGAAGTCCGTCACCTCGCCGCCCTCGAAGGTGTCACCCTCCCAAGTAAGTAGATCGCTGACTACTGCTAGAATCTTAAGGCATTACCTTAAAACACCGAGGGCATCCGCCCTCTCTAACGCCAGGTCACATACACCAAAACCACCGGTAGCTCCAAGGTTATGTTCGCGCTTTTGTGCTTTGGGATCTTCCAGCACAGCAGGGTCTATGCCTTTTCGACATCCATCCATCACATGCTGTAGCTCATGAGCGATTGTTTCTGCTTTTTCGACGGGTGTACGTGTACGGTTTGCCATTAGTACAACAGAGCGCCCCGCCACGATCTCCGGAGCGCGTTCTGCACCTACCAACAGCAGGGGCGTAATTGTACAAGCATTATTAATTTGTGAACCAATCTGATAACTATCCTCTCCAAATTCGGCGCGGTACCGTGCAGCCAGGCTACCACCATGCCGCGCGTTTACTACACTAGCCATAAACAACGACGGGGCTGCGAGCGCTCGACTGATTCGCATATTACTTGATCCACCATCAGACGCGAGCAGAGGGAGGTAGGCAATAGCCTCTGAGCCTTCTTGTTCTACTGGCAGTCTGGCGACACCATGCCGAACATTAGGCAAAAAGGCTCGTTCGCAATCTCTGCGAAATTGCATGGCCAAGTACCCCAACGCACCCTCTACTTCTGGCTTCGATAGTATTTCAATCGCTACAGATAGTTGGTCGTCAAACGCTTTCGCGCGAGCCTTCTTTTCTCCAAATGACAAAAACGCCATATTTGAATATTATACTTCTATTTTATATTTGTGTCAATATTCCTTATCTGTTATACTACTTATAATGACCAAAAAACTACCAATAGTCGCCATTGTCGGCCGCGCCAATGTAGGCAAAAGCTCGCTCTTTAATGCCATCCTCGATCGACGCGAGGCTATCGTAGCACATGAAGCAGGAACGACCCGCGACTCCATTACTGCAAGGGCGGAGTGGCAGGGGCAGAATTTTTGGCTCGTTGATACTGCCGGCATGAAAGACGCTGCCGATGACTTTGAATTCACCATTCAGGAGCAAATCATTCAAGCGGCCGACAGTGCCGACGTGATCTGGGTAGTCGTAGAGGCAAATGTCCCTGTAAATGAAGAAGACCGGCGTGTTGCCAAGCTCGCGCTGAAAAGCAAAAAACCCGTTTTTCTCGTCATAAACAAAGTCGACCGGGCACGCGGGCACGACCTGAACGGCTTTGCCCGCCTCGGCATAAAGCCCATTTTCCCGACTAGTGCCACTCAGCGGCGGGGGATCGATGACATACTCGATGCCCTTATTGCTCAGATCCCACATGTCAGCGAGCCTGATGTCGAAGGGCGCATACACATAGCCCTACTCGGGCGACCAAACGTCGGCAAAAGCGCACTATTCAACGCCCTCGCCAAAAAACAGCAAGCCATTGTCGCCGATCGAGCCGGCACTACCAGAGACGTCAACCGAGCTCACATTCGCTACAGCGGTACCGACATCGAACTAATGGATACCGCCGGCATACGCCGTCCGGGCAAAATTGGAGTAGGCATTGAGCATTTCAGCGTCATTCGATCACTCGCCGCTATCGAACAGGCAGATGTCTGCTTCCTACTGATGGATGTAACTGAATTAGCCACAGGACTCGACCAAAAAATCGCCGGCATGGTACAAGAAGCTGGTAAAGGACTCGTGCTGGTCGTCAGCAAATGGGACAGTGTGGAGGGTAAGGACGCTTACACCCGTGACGCCCTCGCCCCACAGATCGTCGGTGAGTTTGAATTCGTTCCATGGGCGCCACTCATTTTTACCAGCAGCGTCACCGGGCAAAACGTTACCAAGCTATACGACCTGGCACTCGACATTGTCGCTGCCCGGCGCACCCGCGTACCCACGCGCCAGCTCAATGTCTGGCTTGGCAAAGTTACTGCCCAGCACCCCCCGGCCGGGCTCAAAAACCGCGCACCAAAACTCAACTACATGGTGCAGGAAGATGACAACCCCATCCCAGCCTTCAAGATCTTCGGTGCCCACACCAAGTTCCTCCACTGGAGCTACAAGCGCTATTTGGAGCGCGAGTTACGCCAAGCGTATGGCTTTGCGGGAACGGCGCTACAGCTCTGGTTTATCGAAAAAGCCGACCGACACAAACACGGTAACAGCCCTACAAAACCCGAGCGTAGCGAAACGCAACGTAAAATTATAAAAAACAAAGCGCGAAAACGATTGGAATCATGAATCATGCATCATAGATCGTGCAGAACCGACCTTTTTTCGTTCAGAATTCAAAATTTAGAATTCAGAATTCCCCCACTAGATTTTTCTAGGAGAACACTCTAGTGGCTCTGTTCGTCAAACGCCCCGAACTCGGTAGCCGTCTCAGCTTCACGACCTATGGCATACATAAAACACTACTCATAGTTGGCCTCGGCAACCCTGGCACAGAGTACGTCGGCACCCGGCATAACATCGGGTTCCACAGCCTTGATGAGTTTGCAAAAAAGAACGACTTCCCATCCTGGGTGAACAAAACAGATATGAAATGCCTATCCGCGGTAAAAACACTGGGCGAAACACGCGTCATTTTGTGCAAACCGCAGACGTTTATGAACCTCAGCGGGGAAGCAGTCCAGGCTATTTTCCATTTTTACAAACTCAGTCTCGACCAAGTCATCGTCGTATATGACGAACTCGACGTCGACTTCGGTCAGCTACGAATGCGTGTCGGCGGTAGCAGCGCCGGGCATAATGGCATAAAAAGCCTCACCCAGCAACTCGGCAGTCCAGAGTACGGTCGTGTCCGCGTGGGGATCGGTCCCAAAACGCCGTCTCGGATAGATTCTGCCGACTTCGTGCTCCAGAAGTTTAGTGCCGTAGAGCAGGAGAGTCTACCAAAACTCACCCGTGAGCTCAACGCTCTCCTCTCGGAGTATGCCTACGGCGCCCCCGTCGCTGCCGAAACCCGCAGCTTTTTATAAGACCGTACTATGAACGAGCATTCTGTCAACCGTGCGCAATGACCGTACCTATAGCTCGGGCCAATCGCAACGGGCTACCTGATAGCGAGTTTGGGCAATTTTCGAGCATTTGGCGTACTCGGTTTAGTTGGTTGTCTATGTTTGACTATACGTTTTCTGCGCCGCAAACATCGCCATACGTAATGCTGCTACCGATGTGAGCACATTGAGATAACTGGGCACAAAAAAAGGGTTTGTAGAGGGGGTGGGCACCGCTACAAACCCTATTTTTGGAGACCACCGAAGTGATCTCCCTCCACCCTTCAACCCACCCTAGAAATGTGAAACATCGAAGCGCCTCTGAAGTCAACAGCGTCGTGTTTTTCGAGCCAAGGCACGAAAATCGTTCAGACTCACGTACTTTTCTGGGGTCTCAAAAGGGCAACGCCCTTGAGAGTCCTAGTTAAAGGGGTTAGTATGTTTTAGAACGCTTCCGACGAAAGTCAGAAGTACGCCAGAAGAAAAGTGGAGGGTAACAACTTTTAAGATGGCCGTTCTAAAACAATCTAACAAAATGTTAGAATAGGGGATATAAGGTGCAAAAGTGGTGTCGTAACAGACAACTCACTTACGATTTGTCATTTTAGCAAAAAAGTGTCTATATGTCAATACCTATTCATGTATTTGTATGAAAGTAAAGAAACTTACCCTACAAGATAGTGCGTATCCCGAACCTTTGCGCACTATACCCACCCCTCCTCAGCAGCTCTTCTACATCGGCGCCAAGCCGGGCGAATGGCTCAGACGTCCCCGCGTTGCCGTAGTCGGCAGTCGGGGAGTGAGCCCCTACGGTCGGGGGGTGACTGCGAGACTAGCTAGCCAGCTGGCTGAGAGGGGAATTGGTATCGTAAGTGGACTTGCCCTCGGCGTTGACACCATCGCTCATGAGGCTGCCGTCAAAGCCGGTGGACTCCATTTTGCCGTGCTCGCAAACGGCCTCGACACCATGTACCCCGCTAGCAACACTGCCCTAGCGAAACAGTTGGTAGCGACTGGTGGGGTTATTTTGAGTGAATACGAGGCAGGTATGCCGAGCCTGAAACAAAACTTCGTAGCGCGCAACCGTATCGTGGCTGGACTAGCAGACGCTCTGCTCATTACTGAGGCCGCCGAAAAAAGCGGCACGCTACATACTGCCCGTTTTGCCATGGAGCAGGGCAGAGACGTTCTGGTCGTCCCGGGCAACATCACCAGCCCAAACAGCGTTGGGTGCAACAACCTCATCAAGTCCGGGGCTATCCCCGTAACCTCTGTCGATGACGTGCTTTTTGCACTTGGTACCAAAAACTTAGTGACAACCACTTACGTCCACCGGGGTGAAAACCCAGAAGAACAAACCATTTTAGACCTCTTGTACAATGGTGTGTCCGACGGCCACGCCCTGCTAGTAGAAAGTACCCTAGCGCCGACCATTTTCACTCAAACTCTTACTATGCTCGAGCTTTCCGGAAAGATCCATCCTCTCGGCAATAACCACTGGGCACCTATGTAAAAAAGGGGGTAGCACCATTGTCAATGATACCTGTCACTCCTCATTTACGCACTCTTTTGACTGCTGGCCTATTGACGTAGCACAGAGCAGTCATGTATGCTTTTCAACCGTTACCTAGCTATATTATATAAAGCGTATATACTGTATAAAGTTTATGGCAAAAAATTTGGTTATCGTCGAGAGCCCAGCAAAAGCAAAAACCATCGAGAAATATCTCGGTGGTGATTTCCGCGTTCTGAGTAGTGTCGGCCACATTCGCGCTATACCCAAAAAGTCCAAGGACGGTACGCCTGTTATCGATATCAAACATGGCTTTCGGACGCTGTACGAAGTCGACCCGGAGAAAAAGAAAATCATTGCCGAACTCAAAAAGGCCGTCAAGGCTGCTGACACCGTCTGGCTCGCCACTGACGAAGACCGCGAAGGGGAAGCCATCGCCTGGCACTTATGTGAAGTGCTTGGCCTCGACCCAGTACGCACCAACCGGATTGTCTTCCACGAGATCACCAAAGAAGCTATCACTGCAGCAATCAAACAGCCACGCACCGTCGACATGAAGCTGGTCGAGGCACAGCAAGCCCGCCAAATCCTTGACCGTATCGTCGGGTTCGAACTAAGCCCCGTCGTCTGGCAAAAGGTACCAGGAGGAAAAAGCGCCGGGCGCGTCCAAAGCCCAGCGGTAAAACTGCTCGTAGAGCGCGAGCGAGAAATCCAGAGTTTCGAGACGAGTGCCCAGTTCAAAATAACCGCCGAATGTACCCACCAGTCAGATACCTTCAGCGCAGAGCTTCCACACCGGTTTGACACCGAGCAGGAAGCGTACGACTTCCTAGCGAGTCTCGGAGAAGCAACATTTTCCGTCTCGGACGTCTCTACCACCCCTGGTGTACGTAACCCGGGGGCTCCTTTTACTACCAGCACGCTCCAACAGGAAGCGAACGCCAAGCTTGGATTTGGCTCTCGTGCCACCATGACTGCTGCTCAGAAGCTATACCAGGCAGGCAAGATCACCTATATGCGAACTGATAGTGTCAGCCTGAGCAAACAGGCCGTAGCCTCCGCAGCAAGCTATATTGAAAAAACGTATGGAAAATCCTATGTGCACGTACGAACGTTCGCCACAAAAAGCAAAGGCGCCCAGGAAGCGCACGAAGCTATCCGACCGACAAACATGGCGCTGGAGGTTGCCAGTAGTGATTCCTACGACCAGAAACTGTACGAACTCATCCGACGCCGTACGCTCGCCAGTCAAATGTCACCGGCACGCTTACAAAAAACCACCATCACCATAGCTATACAGCATTCAAAATTCAGCATTCAGCCTTCAGCATTCGAGGCCAAAGGCGAAGTGATCACCTTCGATGGCTTTCTCAAAGTCTACGGACGAAGTAAAGAAGATGCCATCCTACCCCAGTTAGCTTCTGGCGATGCGGTAAAACTAGCCTCTGCAACCGGACGTCAAGTGTTCGGTCGACCACCAGCGCGCTACACCGAAGGTTCCCTGGTAAAAAAACTCGAAGAGCTCGGGATTGGGCGCCCCAGCACGTACGCAACCATTATCGGCACCGTCCAAACCCGCGGCTATGTCGAGCGCGGTGATGGAGAGGGGAGCCCGCGCGAAGTTATCCAGCTTACCCTGCAGCCACCAACATCGAGCGTACAGCGTCAAATCATCACCGAAAACACTGGCGCTACGAAAGGCAAGCTCGTGCCCACCCCTGCCGGGCAACTCATCGCCGACTTTTTGAGCGAACATTTTGAGCCCGTCATTGACTACGGCTTCACTGCCAAGGTTGAGCAAGAGTTCGACGACATAGCCGAGGCGAAACTAGAGCGTAACACCATGCTGCAGGACTTCTACGAGCCGTTTCACCAGCTGGTTGCGCAAGGTGACCAGATTGACCGTTCCAAGGTCTCGCAGGCGCGAGAAGTCGGCATAGAACCGAAAAGTGGCAAGCCCATCATCGCCAAGTTTGGTCGGTTTGGCCCGTACCTTCAGCTCGGTGAAGGAGGTGAGGGAAGTGAAAAGCCCCAAAACGCTCCGCTTCCAAAAGGTGTCACGCTCGACACCATTACGCTCGAACAAGCCCTGAAGGCTTTTGAGCTTCCTCGTTTGGTCGGACAGACCGATGACGGGCAAGACATCAGGGCTAACATCGGCCGCTTTGGCCCGTACATACAGGTGGGCAAACTCTTCGTCAGTATAAAGCCTCATGATCCGCACGACATCGACCTTGCAACCGCCCGCGAACTCTACGCTGCAAAACTCGTTGCCGAAGCCGAAAAAAACGTCGCTGACTTTGGTGACGGCGTAAAAATCCTAAAAGGCAGGTGGGGACCGTATGTCACCGATGGTAAAAAAAACGCAAAGATCGACAAAACCACCGACCCCGCAACACTTACCCACACCGAGGCTATCGAGCTCCTCAAAAAAGCACCAGCCACACGCAAACGCTCTTTTCCTGCCCGCAAGAAGAAAAAAGTATAGCAGGGGATTTATCCACAATTTGGTACGTAGTCAACATGTGATGTAATGACTTTTTACAACATCTTATCCGCACGGGCGTCGATATTGTGCTACAATAAGGCCATCAAGGCACATTATCAGATGGCGAGCAAAAAAGTGGTGGATTATAGTAATTTATTGACTTTGCATATCAAAAGTTATATAGTAGAGGATAAGTATGACTGACAAGACTGAAATTATAGATACTGAAGCAATGGTTCAAGATGTGCTTAACAGCATTGATCGAGAGCGAGAACGAGAGATTATTGCCCGACGGTACGGTCTGTTTGATCGCAAAGAAACCCTCGAACAAATCGGGGAACTCCTCGGAATCACCAGAGAGCGCGTCCGTCAGCTCGAAAAGTCTGTCATGACAAAACTACGCATGACAGGGCTCGAACTACCCCATATCACCGGAGTACAGACTGTTCTACTCACAAAACTGAGCGAAGTAGGGGAGACAGCGCGCATTACCAAGCTCGCTGCGTCTCTGACGGCAGAAAATAGCCGAACTGACCAATCTCGCTTGGCCTTTTTGACAGAACTATGTCCAGCCGTCAGCGTTATCAACGAAGATGACACTTACTACCAGTCTGCCGGCACTGGCTCTACTCACAACGCCGACACCATCAAAAAAGAAGTTTCCGCCATCGTCCAAGCCATCAAAAAAGAAGGCAAACCAGTCGAGACGAAAAACCTTGCTAAGCTCACGAGTCTTTCGAGCGAACAGTATGCCACCGCTCTCGCCAGCATTAGCAAGCAACTAGCCACCCTCAACGGTCGCTGGGGACTTGTCAAATGGCCTACCGTCAACCCAAAGAACATCCGAGACAAAATCTACGTCATCCTAAGCGAAAACAAGAAGCACATGCACTTCAACGAAATCGCTGAGGCGATCAAGGCGAGCGACTTTAAACGCAAAGACGTGACGACCCAGGCCATTCACAATGAACTCATCAAAGACAAGCGGTTTGTCCTCATCGGTCGCGGTATTTACGCCCTGAAAGAATGGGGCTATAGCAAGGGCACTGTGTCCGATATTATCGCTGATGTGCTCAAGCAGGCCGGGGAACCACTCCACCGTGACGAAATCGTCCAGCGTGTCCTGAAAAGCCGTTTCGTAAAAGAAACCACCATTCTCCTCAACCTCCAAAGCAAACCGCAGTTCAAGCGCGTCGCCAAGGCCACCTACCAACTCAGCGAATAGGCGCTCCCCGTGGGACGTCCTATCAATTACCGCGCCCCGACACTAACCGTCTCTGTCAACACAGATCAGTGGCATGAGCTCAACTATCTTACAGCCTCCTGCGGCCCCACAATACCTCCCAGCCATGTGATCTATCGTTGCCATGAAATCGTCAGTCGGTATGGGTCTGTACCTCTGCTCGGATACAGTCTGATCACCGATCAAGGTAGCACATTGCTGCCAGATGGCTTTGCCCCCAAACAATCTACTCGCCAGAGCCACACCCTCGTACTGCGCCCGCCACAAACATTCAAGTACGCAATGTGTAAAACCGCCGAAACCGCTAGTGTCAGCACTGGAGTATATGTGACGTACTGCATACAGCTTGGTACTGCTATCCTTGAAGCCGTACAAACGACGGCAGCAATAACGCTACGATCACCCGATAAAGCCGCCGAGACAATTCCATGGTTGGCTCTTCAGAAAAGAGGCGAGCCGTACGCCCCAATTCCAAATGATTGATCCAATACTACGCACAAAATGCGAACACGCGATGAAGCGTCGTTAGCCGGAGTGGGTAGCCACAAGTCATTCGTTTTAGTAGCACGAGGGTGTAGAGCAGTCGATAGCGAAAGTCTATAAAAAAATCCTGAAGTCATTATTTTGAGCCAGCACGGGAGCAGGAGAGTGAATAGAAAACGAACAGTGAGTATATGTCGCACAATGTATATTTTGCGACGTGAATATAGCTATAAGACCTGATTAACTATACCCCCTCCAGTGGGGGACTTTTAGTACGCTCGTACATATTTGCTATAAACTACTGCCAGTTTTTGTTTGGGAACGTACTTTTTTATCTGTTCGTTCCACCTGACTTCTTTGCAAGTAGCATGGAGCTGCATTACACCTAGTGTTTGCTTTTTGGCTTAAACGCTATTGTCGTATTGTTTTATTTGACTTTTCCACAGTCACGTTGTGAAAACATTTGCATTTTCCTGTATTTCACTTTTTGGTAAGCCTTTCCCCTGTTTTGCTCCCTTCCCTCTATTTTTTATTTGACATTGCCCTACTTTGCTTTTTTTATATATATTTTTATGAACATCGAGCTTAAATACGAACAAATTACGAACACGGAGCAGAGCATAAGTGGGGGAAGCCCATCTCCCTCGCATGGATTTATTTATAGTATGCTCTACCCATTACCCTCAAGTCGAGATATTCTTTCGGCTCGCTTGAACCAAGCTTGGCAAGTGTGGCGATAGCCGCCCCGCTCTGCTCCAACACGGGAGCCTGGAGGTTGACCCGCAGAACATACGACTTGCCCGTTACACGAACCATAACCTCATACGGAGCACGAGCCGGCAATACGAATGTCTCGACGGAAATATTTCCTCTTTCAAGCTGGTATGCTAACGTACTAATAAAACTAACCGTGCTAGCAGGTAGGACCGGCCTCCCCTTCTCTGTTCGCACATTTGAAGCGTCGATCACCTTGGGAAGCGTAAGCGTCGTTGCTGCCGTCGCACCTTGGTACGCGTGGCCGCTCTTAGAAAGCAGGTAGGAGCCATTTGACGACTCAAGCCGCAGGACAGGCTGACCAAGCGTCAGATACACGACTGGCCGACTGCCCACGATCGGCACCGTCACCACGACTTGCTGTAGTTCGGGGTACGTCATCTGTAGCTTTTTGGCAATCCCCCGGGAATCAACACTTATTTTATTTCGATTGAGAGGGCTCGTACGGAACAGCCTATCGGCTTCTTGGGCATACACTCGAGTACTCTGAGGAACAAATTTTTCACTTTCTGCCCCGACGAATACAACACGGCTCTGTGGCACAAGAACGAGCAGTTTCACCAGACAAACACCGCACACTAGCACCCAAAACCAGACTCCTATCTTGCGCCATGCATTTCCATGTGTTCGGGTACGGTGCGCTGGTCGTGATTTGTGCAGCAGACTCGTTACCCGTCCCTGCTCCATCTCTGTCTCCTGTCGTGAGGTTGGTACGCGCGCTGGTCGACTTTGATTGTAAGAAAACGTCTGACGCGGCACATTTCCGCCAGTTCGTCTTTGGCGGCTTGCTGGTTCGGGAAGTTTTCTACGACCAAACATTTAAAGGCGACGTCCTTTCTCTGCGCAGCCAATAATGAGTTCAGCTAGGTCACGGGCTGCCTCTGGACGCGCAATGGTCGCAAGTCGCTCGCCTAAGCGACTACGTAGGGTTTTATCCTCAAACAGCTGTTCTACTGCACGACCCAGCCGCTCAGGCTGATCAGCCTGAGCTTCAGTCAGAAGCAACACCGCTCCCTGCGCTGCCAAGGCTTCACTATTTTTGACATTCCAACTGAGCTGTTCAGAGGGGACGAGCAGACAAGCTTTTGACTGGAGTGCAAATTCGGCAAGATTTGTCGCACCGCCCCGCGCTACAACCACATCAGCCGCACCACTGTACTCATAGAAATTCTCCATAAACCCCAGCACCTGCACCCGCTTGCGAGCGGCACCAAGATTGAGCGCATCGTAGGCAGCATTCGTTTCGGCCTCAAGCCGACGCCCTGCCACGTGCAAAATCACCAACTGCGGCACTTCTCGGAGCATGTACCGCGCATTATCCACCATAATCTCATTGAGGTCTTGCGCTCCGTTGCCACCCCCCGTAACTAAGAGGACTTGGTCATCTGGCAAAACGCCGACCGACTGACGGTATTTCTCGTTCAGCGCAGGTGTCACCGGACGGTAGTGCGCACCTACGGGCACTCCAACCGTGCGAGTTTTTTCTACTGGGTATGGGTACAGCTCTGTTGGCAAGGCTACGGCATGCAGACTTGCCCACCGGGCAATGAGACGGTTTGCCAAACCAGGCACAACATCTGAGTCATGCGTCACATATGGTATTCGCAATACTGCGGCCGCTACGCCCACCGGCACACCGACGAAGCCACCCTTACAAAAAACTACATCGGGACGTTCACGTCTGAGTAGGCGCAGGCTCTGCACAATCCCCCTGCATGTCCGGAACAAATCTCGTACGTTACGGAGCTGAATTTTCAGCATAATGTACTGTCGCCAACCCAGCGTAGAATAGCGGCGGAGCTTACCCGCTGAAATAACATGAACAGCAGTAATATCTGGATTGTTCCTCGGCATGTCGAGCAGGCTATCCCCCTGCTGTCCAACATATATCGTCTGGCACGTTGGATCGATCTGTTTAAGCTCGTGAGCCACGGCTAGGATTGGGGTGATATGCCCGCCTGACCCGCCGCCCGTCATTAGTATTTTCATAACTCGTTCCTTGTTGTTTACTGCCGACAGTATGACCCCGTAGTGAGGTGTAGTGGGATATTTGAAAAACAAACCCCAGAGCGGCCCCGACAAAGAGCACGCTTGTTCCGCCGTAACTTACAAGCGGCAGCGTAATCCCCTTTAGAGGGAGCAGTCCTATCATAGCACCAATGTTTGTTATCGTCTGCGTACTCAGCCAGACAAGCACCCCGCACACTAAAAGTCGGCTAAACATATCGGGTGCTCGCTCCGCAATCTTCTTTAGGCGCCCAAAGAGCAGCATATATAACCCGAGTAGTATCATTGAGCCTATAAAACCAAATTTTTCAGCATAGATGGCAAAGATTGAGTCGTTCTGAGCCTCTGGGAGATAGCCATACGCTTGGACACTTTTGCCGAGACCCAACCCACCGATCCCGCCCGATCCGACCGCAATCAGCGCCTGACAAGATTGGTACCCAGTCGTCAAACAATTTTGCTCAGGATTGAGGTATGTTGCCAGGCGGGCACGACGGTACGGCGTAGAAGATACGGCCAGAAATGTGCCCGCTGCCACAATGAGTCCTATTACCAGTATTCGGCGAAGTGGCAGTCCCGCGATTGCTGCCATCACTGCCATCATCGCAACAATCACCATCATAGACCCCAGGTCACTTTGTACAAAAGCAACAATAAAGCCAATTGTACCGAGCGCCACAGCCAGTGGTTTTAGCGTTTTTTGGACGTTCGCAAGCGTACCCTCGCGATACCGAGTGGCTAGAAATGAGCTCAAAACGAGCAGGAGCGCAAATTTCACCATTTCGACTGACTGGAGCGAGAGTCCGCCCAAACGTATCCAGCGATGTGCTGGATACTGGGGTGCAACTGGAGTCAAAAGGGCTACAAATGTTCCAAGCGCAGCGACCGCTAGCAGCGCCCACTGCCACTGCTTCCACCGGTCGAGTGGTATGCGCGCTGTCACAAAAAAAGCGACGGCACTCAAACCAATCGCCATCAACTGCCTCGAAACATAGTGGACATTACTCCCACCATGCAACGCATTGAGCGCCGGTCCTATCGAGTACACCACGATCAACCCCATCGCCAACAGAAAAAGGACGATAACTATAAGCCAATAATCTGGCTTATGCCGACGCTGCTGTTCAGACGCGGCCTGACCGCGAATGTTTCGAGAGTGCCCCAACCCCGCTCTCGCGTACATGTTCACCAGTGGCGCCCCATCACAAAGAGTACTAAACCGAGCAACGCGCAAACTTGACCAATGACCCAGAAGCGCATAGTAACTTTTGTCTCCGGCCAGCCGAGCGCCTCAAAATGGTGATGTATGGGCGAAATCAGAAATATTTTCTTTCCATTGCGGAATTTTTTAGAAAGCAACTGAAGAACAACTGACCCTGCCTCGGCTACAAACACAAAACCAATCACTGGTAGAAGCAGAACCGTATCTGTCTGCATCGCCACTACGCCCAGGCCAGTGCCAAGCGCAAACGACCCGACATCCCCCATGAAAAACCGGGCAGGAAAAACATTGAACCAAGTATAACTCAGTAGCGCCCCAACCACAGTGAGACAAAAAGCCGCAACTCCATACTGGTGACCCAGTGTCGCAATGACTGCATACATGCTATAGGCGGTTGCAGTCAGTCCCCCTGCGAGGCCGTCCAGGCCGTCACTAATATTCACTGCATTGGCAGTCGCCACCACCACCAAGATAAAGAGTGGCACAATAAGCCATCCGAGTTCCAGCATACCACCATGTACCCCAGGAATACTGATGGCATGCACATCGAGCTTGGCGTAAAAAAACCATCCCCCGACCGCTGCAATCCCTGTAATAAGCATGAGCTTGAGCTTTGAAGGCAGCCCAGCCACGCCCTTTCCGTTTCCACGGATATTGATAATGTCGTCTATCAGGCCAATCGCCGCCGCTCCAACGAATGCCGCCAGCGGTAGCCATGTTTGCCCGCGAGTCAGGTTGAAACATAGTGTCAGTATCGCCACCGAAGCCACAAAAATCATCCCCGCCATCGTTGGTATGTGCCGTTTGTGTTTTTCACCATGGAGCTGCGTAAAAACCGTCGCCGCCTCTCCAGAAACTGCAGTCGTGCGAGGCCGCTTCCAGAGCTGCCACCGGTACGCCACCGTGGTGTACAACGGAGTCAACAACATAGATAACCCGAAGCCCGCTGCTCCCAGTAAAACCATTTTTAACAATGCCGATGAGCTTAGTGCGAGAATTGGTGTATCCATGACGTACTATATTCCTGTGTCTTTTTAGTTCAAATCTATGCTGTAGTATACCACTTCACCGCTATCATGTTTACCATAAACACTCGGCACACCTGACTCCGCACATGTACCCCAGGGAGCTGCACGGGCCACAATACGAAAACTCCCAAACAGTATTTCCCCTTGCAAGTGCCTACAGCGTTCAGGATGAAAGGGTTGAAAAATGCGCGGGAGGCAGCACACTCTACCACAGAACAGCTGTGACAAAACGTCCCTGCACACTTACTGCTTTGGAGGCACACCGTAGTTATTGATGAGCATGTGGGCAATTTCCGCAAAGACCGGCTGGCCAGCATATGAACCAGCGTAGCTTCCTGCTGGAACGCGCGGTTCTATATTGTACACAACCACTGTATACTCTGGATTATTACCTCCCACATAGCCGGCAAATGTACCATTGAACACGTCCTCACGGTAGCCACCAGTCTCTTTGGCAATCTGTGCGGTACCGCTTTTACTACCCACACTGTAGTTACTACCAAACACCATATTTTTCACTCCGCGCTGCGCCCGAACTGCAGTCACGTAATCCATAAGTGCCACCATCGCTCGGCTCGTTTCAGCCGAAACCACTCCTTGGCGCAAAACCTCTGGCCGTCTCTGTACAGGGCGCCCATTTTCTGCCACCGAACTCACCAATGTCGGTCGATAGTACGTCCCTCCATTTACAATACTATTGATCGCGGCGGCCATCTGGAGCGCTGTGGCGGTGTAAGCCTGACCAAACGCCATGTTGGCATACGAAATATTGATTCCGGCACCATCGTCTGCTGGCTCCTTCAGTAAGCCTACGCCTTCATAGCCCTGTTCAATCCCCGTTCGCGCATTCAGTCTATAATGATTTTTATAATACTCGTACAGCGCTGCACGCCCTTTCTGGTTGAGCGAACCGCCACCGAGCTGCATAAGCATCCAGACTGCTCCGGTGTTGAGAGAATCGCTCAGAGTGCTTTTGATCGTCTGAGTGCCGATAGAAGCATCTTCCTCGACGTCTCGAATCGTTGCACCATCGATCACCCATCGCCCCGGGTCATAAAACGATGAGTTTGGCTGAATCACGCCCTTGTCCAAGGCCGCAGCCGCGGAAAGTATTTTCGTAATCGAGCCCGGTTCTATAGGGGTTGCGACTGCATAATTCTGGAACAGCGCGCCGTCTTCCACGCTCTGGTATTGCGCTGGGTCAAACGACGGGTAGTTTGCCAGCGCCTTCACCGCTCCCGTTTTCGACTCAAGCACCACCGCACTTATGCTTTTTGAGCTAAATCGCTCCTTGGCACGTTTCAAGATATCTTCGATCTGGGTTTGCATGCCAATATCCAGTGTCGTCACAACATCGGCGCCATCTTCTGGGGCGACCGAGAGATTATCGGCGTTGGCAGCCAGAGGTATGCCGTGGATGTCGGTCACTGCTTTCAGTTTGCCAACTCGTCCTGTTAGTTCAGTGTTGAGCGCCTCTTCCAGGCCGTACTTCCCCTCCCCTTCTTCGCTTACAAAACCAAGTGTTTGTGCTGCAATCGTCCCCTGTGGATACAGTCTATAATTTTTTTCCTGAGCCCCCACTCCGGGTAGCTTTAGCGCCAAAATCTTGGCACTCGTCGTCGGGGCTACTTTCTTTTTCAGGACTACATAGCGCATTTTTTTAGCAGCGAGTTTTTGGCGCACATCTGACACTGTCATATCCAGCAAAGGCGCCAATTTTTCAGCCATCACATCGGGTTTTTTGATAATCTGTGGATCGGCATATATTGTGTATAGCCGTTGGTTCACTACTAGCGGTACTACCGCACCGTTGAGGTAGGCCGATATCTTCCCCCTGTTTGGAATAACGTCGTACTCGCGAAACTGATCACTGTGCGCCGCCTGCACGTAGTGTTCGTGTCGGATGATCTGAAGATAAAAAAGCCGTACAGCGAACACCGCAAACACCGCCACGAGTAAACCATAGAAAACTCTGAGTCGACGCGTACTCTCTGTCCGAGTTTTTTGCTGTTCCTTTGAGGTATGATCCATTTCGCTTATAGTATACCGCACTCTGGAGCATTCTGAATTGTGCTCATAACCTGCCTCCGGCAGACTCTAATCGTTTTTGTACTTCCATGTACGGTAGCTGTCGATCAACCATGCAAGTCGCCACACGAGCGGCTTGTAGACAAAATCACGTGAACGCGCATAGTGCTGCTTGTAGCCACCAAAACTTCGCTTGAACTCCGAGTACCCGTGACGAGGATGTTTCGGCGTCCGGTTTTTATCTCCTACCACCCCCCAAAAATTGTACAATTCCACCTTCGGATGATGCGCCTGCAGGTACTGCATAGTTTCGATGTGCAGTGTATGTGGTGCCGAGAGATCCCGATACGTGCTCGCGCTCGCGCCGTGCAAGTAGCTGGCCTCTTTCCCGTATATTGTTACTAGAGAGCACGCCAAGACCTCGCCATCTTTTTCAGCCAAAAAAACCTTTTCGTAACCTGCTGGGGCCATCTGTCGAAATTGCTGGCGATAATATTCGTCTTTGTGCTTCCCAATGCCCCCTTTGCGCTCATCAAGAGCATTTAGCATGGTTATAAGCTTTTCAAGATCCGCCATCTCGCTGCTTGCGCGTACCGTCACGCCCGCCTTTGTGGCTTTACGCAGGTAGCGCGGGACATTTGAGCGCATACCATGGGTCTTGAGCCATGCAAGCAAACTCGAGACATCTTGTTGCAACTCAACCACCCACACCCGTTCTGCCTGCGTGAATATAGCCGCTTTTTTTGGCCTGAGCGTATCGATGACAGACTCGGCCGCACTGCCTCTGGCAATATTCGGATCAAGCCGCACAAACCCAGCACCATCTTTACCTCGAAAATATTCTCGAATTACCGTATACGCAGCCGCCACGAGTTCCCCATCCCCATAATCCATCAACACCCCGCGAGGAGAGTACCAAAATCTGCCAAATTTCAGCCCATGCAAGCCAAACTGCCCCACACCCCGTAGCACATCACTCTCGTCATACAGTCCAACCCGAAGCATTTTTGTCGCACGCTCGGCGATCACTTCACCCCACTCCCAGGTGTGGTAAAAAGTCAGCTGTTGCCAGTGCTTCGGCAACAGTAAGCATGCTTCGTATTTTACCCGATCTTGTTCGCCCAGTATTTCAACTCGTAATTTCACGCACAATCTCCTTTGCCTTTTTTTGGTCTATCCAGCTGCTCGTTGGTAGGTTAATAATCTTGGCACTCACGTCTTCAGCCACCGGACACATGCCTGGATCATAGCCATATATACTATGTTCTACTCCTGGGAATAACGTCGGCCGATACCACCTGCCGGGGCTGAGTTTTTGCGCGGTCAGGCGCTCAAACAGCGCTTTGGCCTGCTCAGACGTACCACACACAACCGGAAAACGAACCCAGGCGCCAGATTCTGACAGAAATTGCGCCGGAACACTCAAGGTTGCGCTCTCTGCTAGGGCGTTCCGGTAGTATTCAACGAGTTTCATACGGTGGGCAATATTTCCAACGCTCCCTTCTGTACGCTTCACGATTTTTCGAGTCAGCAACGGTGCCAGCCGACAGCAAGACCCATAGGTTTGTGCCTCTTTCTCGAGCGGCATAATAGGCAATTCTAGCACTCCCACTCGGACCAGCACAGCCCGCAGTCGTGCCGAAACAGGCGCGGGTAAACTACGTAGACCTCTGTTCATATACGGATACGCCTGCGCTCGCCATACAGCCCCCATCTTCATGGTGCGGAGCAACTCAAACCGCTGCTTGAGCGCCTTGTACAGCGCACCATCGGCCATGGCGGGGTTCAACCAGATCGCAGCGCCATATGAGGTCTGGTAGCGTTTTTCCGCGCCAAAACTATGCACAGACACATCCACCATCGGCCGTCCCGACCGATCGGTCGCCATAAACCCGGCACAGTGGGCAGAATCCTCTAACAGAAGTACGTTGCGGATTCGCGTCAGCTTCGAGATCTCTTCTACTGAACCAGCTAGACCAAAGGTGTGCTGCACAACTACCGCTCGAGTCAAATCATCTAGCAGTGGTTCGACCTTCGTAGGGTCAAGTGAAAGCGTGGTGGGATCGATATCACCGTAGCATGGCCGAAGTCCCGCCACCAAAATGGGATTTATGGCCGTTACGCAGGTAAACGATTGCGTCAAAACCGTTCCATTACCTCTCTGCTTACGGAGCTCCTCAAACACAATCGCCATCGCATGGCGAGCCTTCGTCACAACATACCAGTCTTCGGCATGCGTACCATTCTGGGCAGCCAACCACGACTTGAGAGTATTTTCATCTTGATTCTTCATGTCTACATTCGTCCCTTTCGGACGTCTTCCCAGACCATTATACCGCGATGCACGCAAAAACCTCCGACACGCGGAGGAGATTTGGTCGAAGTAACTGGTTCTGCGATGCCTACAGGTTACTACTGAACACTACCGGCCGGAACAGTTGCCACGAGAGACTTTGCTTCAGCGCTTGCCTGGGCTCGGTTAATAGACTGGAGACGAGCAGAGGCCGCCAAAAGATCGTCGTGCTCACTCGCCAAATTGGTCTGTTGACGCTGCAAGTCGTGGATAGCGTATCCGTAGGTGTTCGTTTTAGTCACCTGAGTGAGATACAAAAGCCCGAGCAGACAGGCGAGCACTATCAGTACAATCGAGTTAACGACTGGGCCAAGACGCTTGTCCTGAGTGCGAAAGCTGACCGAATTTTGGTTACGCGTTACGACGCGCTGACGGCCAAGCGCCATGGTTGATGAATATGTCATAAATTTGTTTTTTTGTTTATTTTTGTAATTTTTGAGATCTTGCTGGCCTCTCGATGCCAGAAATTAGATTTGGTGCTAGCGGAGGTTACCCTCCGCTAGCGTGTGCCCCATTAAGTCCGTACTTTGACGTGGACCTTGTAAGAGCGGGAGCTACTTTTTACACGTATTGGCATGTAATGTATCTCCTTTCTTGTCGACCTTGCGGTACGACTATTTTTTTATTTTTGCTACGGCACGAAGCTTTGCGCTCCGTGACCGCGGATTGGAAACAAGTTCAGCGTCGTCGGCAACGACCGGATGTTTGGTAAGTAGATGAAACTCGGCATCGTACCCAGTTCCCGCTACCTCGGCGAAGTGGCGTTTTACGAGCCTGTCCTCGAGACTGTGGAAGCTGATGATAGCCAGACGCCCCTGGGATTCCAGTAGGTCAAGCCACATCGGCACACTCCGTTCGAGTTGACCGAGCTCATCATTGACCGCTATGCGAATCGCTTGGAAGCTTCGTGTGGCCGGGTGTATTTTACCCCCTTTTGGCAGCGCTCCTGCCACCACCCGAGCAAGCTCACCCGTTGTTACGAGTGGACGACTTCGGACAATTGCGCTTGCCACAGCCCGTGCCCGCGGCTCTTCTCCGTACTCACGGAGAATCTGCTCCAAGGCTTCTTGGCTATAGGTATTGACGACGATCTCTGCGGTGAGTTCAGCCGTCTGATCCATACGCATATCGAGCGGTCCATCGTGGCTAAATGCAAAGCCACGCGACGCGGTGTTAAGGTGCAGTGACGAAACGCCCAAATCCGCCAAAATCATATCGAACTGCTTCCCTTCGCTCCGAAGAGCACATGAAGCATGCTCGAAGTCGGCATGTATCACACGAACCTGCTGCGCCGCGAACCCGTTCAGCGCGTCTATCGCAGTCTTGTCGCGATCGACGAGCGTCATCTTGGCTGGCGCTTGGGTTTTCTCCAGCACTAAACCCGCGTGACCACCGTATCCAGCTGTCAGATCCAGGTAGCTTTGCCCCTGTTCCGGCCGTAGATACGTCATCACTGCTTCGGGCAGTACCGGCGTATGAATGATTTGTGTCATAGTGCATACTATGTCCTTCCGTGGCTTTATGCGAAGAAGGATTCGCACACTGTTATGTTTATATTTGTTTTTTCATCCTCCATGCTTTCGCCAGGAGGAGGTGATATTTTTGTTTTTTAGATCACCTATTCGACAGCCAACTTTTTTGTTTTTTGTGTAGTTTTTGTTTTTGCGTTTTCCGCCAAGGCAGTAAGCCAAGGAGGAGATGTCCCCGAGTCGTATAGTGGAAAGCAGTAGTTTCGTAAGATTGTAACAATCTCGTACTGGTTCCGACTTCTCAGAGACAAAGTGAGAGACTTATGTGTGAGGTGGAGTTTTGGGAGGTGTTTT
>CAZIOX010000007.1:37265-65271 GCA_964541145.1 uncultured Candidatus Saccharibacteria bacterium | reverse complement strand
AATCGTTAGAGGGGCGAGAGTCCCTGCGAGGGTTCGAATCCCTCTCTCTCCGCCAAACTAAAGAAGTCTGTCCCTCAGGATAGGCTTTTTTCGTTTGGCTATACAATTCGGTTCGGGCGGTGGTGCCGGTGACGCTGCATAAAAACATATTTTACACGTAGAGTACCCCTCCGTGTTGGTCGGAATGACGGTTTTGCGTGAATAGTGGAGGATAACACCCCTTGGAATGTTCCTACGGCTGGGCAAAAACTACCGCGTCTACCTGGCGAGCGCCGGCTTTTCGGAGCACTCGCGCCGCAGTTTCCAACGTTGCACCGGTAGTAATAACATCGTCAACCAAAAGAATGTGTTTTCCGACAACTTCATCCGCCTTGAGTACTCGGAACCCCCCACGCAAATGACGCAGTCGCTCGGTTCTTCCTGAGCCAACCTGGTGCTCTTGGCCGAGCCGTGCCAAATAGCATGCCTGGGGACGCTCCAGAAGGCGTGCGAGAATACGCGTGATGTAGCCGGCCTGGTCATACCCCCTCTGGCGAACACGCCTGGTGGCCGTGGGTACATGCACAAGCACAGCGTCTCTTGGAACGCCCAATAGGAGGGGAGTCATCCATTCAGCTATTTCGTCTAGGCCTCGTATGGCGCGTTCGTATTTGGCGGCGTGCAAAAGCTCTTTGGACAGACCTTCTTGATACTGTACGGCGACGTAGAGGTGGCGCAGGGAGGTGTTCGCTCGACACTGCTCGCACACAGCAAAGTCACGGCTGACAGCCTTGCAACGGTAACAGCGCGAGGGCACAGGTGGCACAGCGCTGGTACAGCTTACGCAGACTAGTCGATCGGCCTCAACGCCACACCCGAGACATACAAAGGGGGCATAGAGGCGAATAATGTTCTCAAATACATGCATGTTGTAATTATTTCGTTGTAAATAAGTGCCCCCAGCCTTGCACCCTGTTATTCATCTCAGTTATACTTGATTTAACACAAACACGCAAGGCAAGCTACTTATATTTGTAATCCGGCTCACGCCGGTGGAGGGTAACAACACTATGGCACGACGCAATCGTGATGATGATTTACTGCTGGAAGATGATGAACTAACCGCAGCGTTTTTGGGCGAAGAAGACACTCCGCAAATGACACCGGCAGATGAAACTGCCTTTACTCCTGCTACGAGCGACGAGGAGTGGAATGATGACGAAGCCGTTCTGCCTGGGCAGCTGGCTGTCGATGTCTATGAAACCAGAGAACGACTCGTCGTCAAAGCCCGCACCGCCGGGGTAAATAAAGGCGATCTCGACGTCAGTATAGCCGACAATACCCTCAGCATACGTGGCACACTGTCGGCCGGGAACGAAGAGCAAGTAGAGAATTACTTCGTACAGGAGTGTTACTGGGGTGAGTTTAGTCGCAGTATTGCACTGCCAGTACCAGTCAAGGAAGAAGACATCGAAGCAGTTCTAAAAGACGGCGTCCTTACAGTCAGCTTCACTAAAGTCAAACAAGACACCGTGAAAAAGATCCAAGTCGTCTAAGTCACACTGAACGCAACCAGTGTAAAACTCCGCTCCGGCGGAGTTTTATTGAGCCAACGGCCGAGCTATGTCAGTGCAAGCCGAGCAAAAAAATACCCCGCCGATAAGAGCGGGGTATTGTACACCTACAAAGAGTCTACTGTGTCACTTTATTGAGCACAAACTTGACGATGAACTGAGACAGCGCCACCACGACGAGGCCAATAAGGGCGTAGATAATGGTGTTTTTCGCGTTGGTAATCTTACCACTGTCACCACCAGAAGTGATATAGCGGAGACCGCCCCAGATGATCATAATGACGGCAACCACGCCGACAAGGACAGAGAACAGGTTTACGACACTTGTAATGAGGGAGTTTGCCTTGTCTGCGCCATCTACCGTTGTACTATCGCACGTCCCATCCCCGTTTACCGTGAGCGTGTCAGCTGAGCTACAGAGCTTATCCTGGATGACATTTGCAGCGCTAGCTACACCACCAAACGCAAATGGAGCTGCTAAAAGCATAAACGCTGCTGCTACCGTCACTAGTCTCACTCGTAATTTGTTAATCATATTTGCCCCGTACCTTTCTTAGTTGTTTGCTTACTTTATACCACTCACGGTTACAAAATTCAACCGATGAAACCTATTTTTTCACACAGTTACCCTTGGCATTTTTTATATATCCGCTCGGACAGGTTGTCGTAACCGGAGTCTTTTTGGGGGCAACTGCGGCCTTGTTGAGCACAAACTTGACGATGAACTGAGACAGCGCCACCACGACAAGACCCACCAGAGCATAGACCAGTGTGTTTTTGGCGCTCGTGAGTTTGGCGGCGTCGCCTGCGGAAGTAATGTATTTGAAGCCGGCAACGATGATCATAATCACCGCCACAATACCGATGAGTACCGTAAATATATTTATAACCGTCGAGACGATACTGTTTACGCTCGCTCCGCCACCGCCTTTATCTGAACAAGCGGTGTCGCTACCAATCGCCTCGCACACCGCCTGCTGGTTGCTACTGAGAACAACTTCAGGCTCCTCCTTAGGATCTATAGCGCCACCATATACTGTCCCTTGTGGTAAGGAGAGGCAGGCCACACCTGCCAGCACAAGTGCCGTGCCGAACATGGCAATACGTTTATAGAGATATTTTTTCATGTCTTATCCTATCTTTCTCATGACAAATGTTATGATGGTTTGCGCTAACACGATAATGACAAGCCCTACGATGGCGCCTATGAGCGCCCCTTTGGCAGAAGCAATCTTCTGGGTGTCCCCTCCAGAGGTAATGTAGCGAAAGCCGCTAATGATGATCACAATTACTGCGGCTATCCCCGTAAGTACTGCTATGATGGTCGTTACTTTGTATAGCGTGCCGTCAGTACCTGTCAGCGGGTTTGCTCCGCCCGATTTTTGGCTTTGACATGTCGGTGAGGCTACCGCGGCAGGCGTGCTGCACGCTTCGTTGAAAATATCTTTTGCCTGAACGGTCGCAGGTGCCGCGACAAGGCTGATGGATGTAGCAAAAAGCAACGCAAAAACAGCCACCGTCGAGAACATGCGCCGTAACACTAGCCGACCCCCCTGACCACAAAGGTGACGATGGAGAAGGCCGCGAGCGCTACGACTAGCCCAATAACTGCGTACAAGATAGCTTGCTTCGCCTGCGCCATTTTGGCTGGGTCGCCTGCCGCCACAACATACCGAAACCCGCTAATAACAATCATAAGCAGCGCCACCGAACCGGCCACCCCAAAGACTATTTTGAGCACCGTACTCAAAGAACTTGCCGCAACATCTCCACTCTGGGAAGAGTTCGGTAGAGGACTCGTGTCCAGGTACGATTTAGCTAGTATGAGCACCTGCTGTATGTGGAACCGTATCATTTCGCGAGCTGACCTCCTATGTACGACACTATTGGTGCCGCAACTATTGCTATAACAACACCGATGAGCGCATTAATGATTGACTGGCGCGCCCGCTTCGTGTGCTCTGGATCGCCCTGGCTGGTAATAAACTGTATGCCAGCTACAATCACAAAGCCTACTGCAACCATGCCCGCAACACGAACCAGCATATCTACTATAGCAACCGCTATCGGCAGGACATAACTCGGCTTTCCGGCTGCCTGATCCCCGAGGATTTCAAATTTGGTTATTTCACAGGTGCCCCCCTCAAACGCGGTGTCTGGCAGGTAGGCAAACCAAGGTTTCATGCCGAGGAACGTTTTGGAGCACTGTTTTGCAACGCCGGGCCCCGAAACCGTCACATCGGCACCCGAAGTGCCCCCCGGTGACATAAAATGAAACGCCGAAAAAAGAAACAAAAAGCCCATGAGCCCAAAGAGCGCCTTGACTATGCGACCTTTACCTTTTGCTGACTTCTGTGGGTCACCGCCCGAGGAGCCGTACTCTATCCCCCCTACCACAATACTACCCACCACCACTATTCCGACAATAGCACTTAGTAGAGCCACGAGGGGGTTAATGTATTTTGCAAAAATACATCCTGTGGGGGTTTTGTCTGGGGCGCTCTTTGGGCAGCACATGTGGCTGTCTGAGTTTGGGTCAGATGGCTTATCTCTGATCGCTACTTCGTCTGCATCGCACGGGGCAGTGTACGGGGCAGCCTGAGCAGTGCTAGGCAAGAAGACACTCGAAAGCACAAAGGCCGTTACGAGTAGGCTGCCAAAAATAGCGAAGATTTTTTTCATAGCTAGTGCTTACTATACCGCCCCCGCCGGACAGAGGCAATACCTAGTCATGTGTCGGGGTTGGCTTGACGATATGTGATTTACGTGCTAAAGTGAGGCCGGAAATGGTTCCAGGGGCACTTTTACCGCAGCCTGGACCATACCTTATGTGTTACATCATAGACAAGTACAAAGGAGTGTTGTGTCATGAGTACAAACGAATCGTTCCCGCAGCCAACAGCAGTGCTAGGTGGTAGCCACCGCGAACGTAGCACGTGGCAAAAGGTTATCGCAGGAGTCGTTGCTATCTTGACACCTCTTGCCCTAGCCGCTTGCGGAAAAGCCGAGGCTACCCCCGAGACTCAAACGACCGCAAGCTCCTCAGCCTCTCCATCATCTGAAGCCGTGACCCCTCAACCCCCGACAAGCACAACTAACCCTACTTCCAGGCCTGCCGCAACCCAGGTTGCAAAACCTTCCTCGTCCGCTCCAGGCTCCACCGCCAAGGAAACCAGCTCCTCACCCGCCGCTGGCTCAACTGCTGCAGAATCAACCCCAAGCCTAGAGTCCCTTGACCCCGACTTACAAGCTCGTCTAAAGCTGCTCGCCCCTGAGAAAGTCGCTCCACTCACTAAAGGCGCTATTCAAGAGCTCTTTACCATTACTCCAGACTTGTACGACATAGACCCTTCTCTGATGGGCAAGAAGATAAACTACAACTACGCCGCCGGTTTTATGACCGCAAAAGCATTTGGACTCGGCCAGTCAAGAGGACTCTCCATGTCCTACGAATCCACCGGCAGTCCAGATGAAGCAGACCCTAAAAATCTCTATGGTCCTTACGTAATGAATGTTGCAAATACTCAAATGCTTCCAGCATTCCTAGGCATAGTAAATGGAACTGAAAAAGATAGCATCCAAGGCCTGGTCGAGAAGAGCGCAATAAACTTTTTACGCCGGTGGGATATGTATGCTCCCGTTATGCCTGAAGATTATCGGTTTGAAGTAAAGCCAGTGTTTAAACCGGATAGATTACAGGCATTTACCCTAGTGTTTAGCGAGAATCAAGATCCCTATCCAATTATCAAAAAGACCGCTGGGACGTTTAAGCCTCGCGTTGAAAATAATACAGACCCCCTCAACCCGAGTATTATTACGGGCTTCCGAAGGGACATCGCATATACTCCTGAGCCTTCAGGGGAAACCTACTATTGGAAGCGGTGGGAGATTGGCATACTCCCTTAAACCACTAGCTTTTACGATCTTCATGCTGTTACAATTACCTATATTATGGTAGGAACGAGCAGAAAACCAGCCAGGCACCGTTACAGCATGGTGGTAGCGTATATCACAGCTCTGTTCGTAATGGCTACGCTGTTTTTTCCCATTGTTATCAAGGCCGCACCATCGAATCCGACAGGTGGAGGGGTCTACTCTCCCGAAACCGTTTCTATGAACACTCAAGTTCAGACCTATCTATTTGGTAACTGGCTGCAGGCATGTTTTGTACAGTCGAGCCAAGTGCTCACTCTTGATAAAATAAATAGCTACGAGTGGTTTGCCAAGGGCAATAAATCTCTTGGAGTTGTCGCCGTAAATGGTACCCAAGGTTCTAGCGCCAGTTGCGACGACACCAATCTTGTACGCGCGGCCGCAAATGCCCTGTCGCTTGGCCAGCCTTATGATGTGCTCTGCGAGTTGGGATACATGACCTATGCGGTAAGCGCTTCAGATATCAAGCCCTGTAAAGGCATACCCATATCCAGCATGCCACAAACTGGCGGAGCTCTCGTGCCTAACGACGGACGCTCTGCCGCAAACAACAACTACGAGAGGCTCAGCATTACCTCATATCGAATATTTACCCCTTTTTGGGGGGAAGCGAATGCCCCGGCCTTTACCGACGCCATGAAGTATTGGCTGTTTTACAAAACTGCCATAATAGGATGTAACCTCGTTGAAGTTCCGGCTGGCACCGCTGACCCACTGGGCGCCATAAAAACATTACAGGTCGTGGATGGCAAGGGCGCTGTCACCACAAAAAGCTACAAGCCGGAAGGAAAAGCGTGGGCCGACAACATTGATACTTATGTGAAGGCCGGAAATGACCCGAGCGGCGCTTTTGACGATGTTGCGCCAACGTGCAAAGACCTCGTTGACTGGGCTAATCAAAGCCAAAATGTACAGGGGTATAGAGCATGGGCAAAGGAGCACCCCGAGCTGGCAGCCTCTGACACTGTGTCTTTAGCTCAGAATCCTAGCGGGGCAGGCGGCCCGGCAGGGGACGGCTGTCCGCTGCAGCCCGGGACTATGCGATGGCTGGGATGTGCGGTTTTTGGAGCGCTGAAAGAGGTCGCGGATAAGCTCGCTATCACCCTCAGCGGGTTTTTATACACCCCAACCTCTATCTTTGACGACAAGGTTGCCCAAGACGCATCGAGGACGTTTCGCAACTTCGGTATGGGCTTGCTCCTGCTCGTTGGACTCGTGATGGTAATAGCCCAGGCGAGCGGGAGCGAGCTGTTTGATGCCTACACGATACGCAAGACACTCCCTCGGCTCGGCATAGCAGTAGTCGGGATGGCGCTCGCCTGGCCAATACTGAGGTTTGTTGTGTCGCTCACCAACGACCTAGGTGGAAGTATTTATGCCATATTTATGCAGATTGTAGGCGAAACTGGGGCGCGGGGCGCCCCAGTGGGCGCGGGCAGCGGACTGGTAGCTGTGCTCGGCGGTCTGGTAGGGGGAACAGGCTTTCTGATATACCTTGGCTTTTTGGGTGTTATGGGTACCTTATCTTTACTAGGAACAATCGTAATGGCGCTGCTGCTTGGGTTGTTTGTACTATCTATCCGACAGCTGGTGGTGCTGATGTGCATAATTATGGCACCGCTCGCTATCGCCGCCTACGTGTTGCCTGGTACCCAAAAGCTCTGGAAGTTCTGGAAAAACACCTTCCTCACGACGCTCTTTATGTACCCGCTCATAATGGGCTTTATCGGCGCCGGTGCCGCCATGTCGTACCTGCTCGGGGGCACCAAAACAGGGACAGAGCAGGGGAGCATGCAGCTTCTCGCCATCATCGTGTACTTTGCCCCGTACTTTATGTTGCCGTTTTCGTTTAAGCTGGCGGGCGGACTGATGGGCACCATCTTCTCGCTCACCAACGACAAAAGTCGCGGCCTCTTCGACCGCGCTAGGAAATATCGCAAAGAAACTTCCGAACGTCGAAAGGGTCGGCTGGCCGACGGAACATTAGGAGGTAAGTTCGCACAGAGAACGCTTGGCACAACTGCAAGAATGAGCACACTAAAAGACCAGAACTTCTTAACCAAAACTGGCAGAGCGAGATTTCAACGAGAATCAAAAAACCTGATTGACGCTACCGCTAAAGAAAGGGCCGCAAAGGCTCCCCAAGCCGTTGCCGGGGACACAGACGCAAACCTTGTGGGAATGCAAGCGCGTAACCGTGACGACTTCAGTCAAAAATATCTAGCTCACAGAAAACTCAACGGAGACAAACGGTCAGAAAAAGAGATCTTGGCTGAGGCGAACCAGAAAATGGCAAAACTAGAAGGCGGATACAGGGCGCCAGTTGGGAGTCGAGCGTTCCGACGGGCTGCTGCCGTCGGACATATTGTCCACGACAATGCAACCTGGGATAACATTGCAGGTGAAAGAAGAACCAGTGAGAGTGAAGCCGATTATTACCGCAGGCAACGTCAGGCTAAAGAAACAGTGGTTCGTCAGCTTGGGCAGGACGGTATCTTTGAAGCAGATGAATTCGCTGGCCTTGAGCGAGAGAACAAAAATAGACCAGATAACATTGCAGGGTCATTTGGAGAGCACGGGGACTACATTAGCAAGGTCATGGAAGGAAAATCGGTCGACACCAGAGGCGTAGAATCAAATATGTACAAAGAAGTCGTGGCCTCGGGTGCAACTACTGGCAACAAGAGAGCCGTAAAAAGAATTGCTAGTCAGATGGAGGAACGGTTAGTGGCAAGCGCAACTGGTAACAATGCGGCATATGGTTCGCATACTACAGGAGACCCGGCAACCGGCACAACAGATACGAATCCTAACCTTATGGGGGGGGGTGGTCTTGACACGTGGGCCGCCGAATACGCTGCTGCGGCAGATATACATGAGGCGCAGACATATTCTGGACAAGGTAATGCAGAACAGTATGCTGCCGTCATGAAAAAGAAGGCCTTTGATGCATCTGACGTAGCTCAAATGCCACCAGCCATCCAGACAGAAGCCAAGAAACTTCTCGATGCCGCGACCAAAGCTGGCGATACAGTCACCCATCAAGATGTCAAAAACTTTTTAGAGGGCAACCCCGTAGGCTTCACGAGCACGAGTGGAGCAGTTTTTATGGCCGATCCTCCTTCGTCTCAAGCAGTTAAAGCCTTCTCCGCGAGAAAGAAAACCTGGGGAACAGGGTATCAAGCCCAACAAGGTTTCGCTGGAAACCCTCAAATACCTGGGCAGGGAACCCTACCTGGCCTCTAAGAAAGTGCATGACCCCTCAAGCGTGATGTCTGACCGCCTGCATTCGCTAGTCCCCTTCGGAGCAGTCCGAGGTCAGCCCTCGGACAAATGAAGATATTGTGTATGCTCATTTACGGCTGGGGCTGAGTTGACAGTTTCCACTGTATAGTGGCGTGTGGCTCAGCTTTATTGTCGCCTAGAGACAGAGCTCTAGCCTCCGAAAAGGATCTTCGAAAAAAGTGGATTGGGGTATACTGGAGGTATGTCAACGTATAAGGTTATCCAGGACATTGAGGCAGAGGACAAGCTCGTTGGAGCGCTGACACTTCGGCAGTTCATATACGCTGGGATATCAGCATTTTTTATCTACCTCTCGTTTTTTGCGGTGACAAAAAATGTGGCGTTTTTATTGCTGTTTTTTGCCCCACCCGCACTCCTCACAGGCTTCCTGGCCATACCCTGGCACGGCGACCAGCCTACAGAGGTATGGGCACTGGCAAAACTACGGTTCTACACGAAACCTCGCTTGCGCCTATGGGATCAGAGCGGCGCCAAAGAGCTCGTCACCATCACCGTGCCAAAACAGATTCAGCGCACCTACACTGACGGCCTCAACCAGACAGAGGTGAGGAGCCGTTTGCACGCCCTGGCAAGCACTATCGATAGTCGTGGGTGGGCGGTCAAAAATGCCAACCTGAGCGTGGCAACTACCAGTTCCTATGGGGTTACTCCCTCCGACCGTCTCGCCGATGCATCAATTCTGCCACAAGAGGTGAGCGACCTCGATATATCTGCCTCAGACGACATACTCGACCCTACCGCAAACCCTATCGCTCAACATTTCGACAGTATGATCGCCACCGCAGCCACCGCCCAGCGCCAGCAGCTTCTGCAGCAAATGCAGCAGCCTAGCCCCGCGCCCGCCCTGACCCAAACTGGGCAGATCTCCGCCCCCACCCCAACATCTGGGCAGGCTCAAGCAGCCGCGCCCGACGACTACTGGTTTATGCACCAGCCGACTCCAGTGCCGGGTCAAGCTACCTTTGCTACCGCACCCGTTGTTTCGCCTGGCACCGCCCCTCAGGCCGTTGCCGCAACCCCCGCTGCCCCTGTTGCCGCTACTCCGACAGATGAAGAAGAAGCTCTGCTAGAAAAGATCAAGAGCGCCAACTCTAGTAACACCGCTGTAAATGACCACCTCAAGCACATCAAAACACCGCAAGAGCTTGCCGAAGAAGCCCGCCAAAACGCCGTCGCCGCAGCCGCTGAAGCGTCCCGTGTAGCTGCCGAAAAAGCCGCAAAAGCACAAGTGACATCAGAGAAGCAGGCTGCTATAATGAACCTAGCAAGTAACGACGACCTAGACGTGGCGACACTTGCTCGTCAAGCTAAAAAACAAGAGACGCACAGCGACGGGGAAGTAGTCATTTCGCTACGCTAGTAGTCGAGAAGAGCCGAAGACAGGCGGGTATCAGAGCTCAATGGATCCAAACCAACAACCATACGCTGCAACAGCACCACAGGCTGGCACAACCGGCTATGCACAGCCCCTGGCCAGTCTCCCGCAGTACGGCGTGCCGCCTCAATCAGCCGCACCTGCCGCTCAGGTAGCGCCCAAAAGCAACCCAAACAGCACCCAAAACACGCTGCAGATTGCCGAAATCCGCGACGGGATCGTCATAATGAACGACGGTAGCTACCGTGCGGTTGTGATGGTAAAGAGCATTAACTTCGACCTCATGAGCCCCCAAGAGCAAGAAAGCACCGAGTACGCATACCAGGGGTTCTTAAACTCGCTGTATTTTCCCATCCAGATTTTTGTGCGCTCCCAAAAAGTCGACCTGCAGCCATACATCGAAAAACTCGACAAAATCCGCACCGAGCACGACAACATGCTTCTCGCACTTCTGATGGACGACTACATCGGCTACATCGACCAGCTCGCCATGCAGACAAACATTATGGACAAAAAGTTTTATGTGGTCATACCGTTTTTCCCAATAGTCGACTCGCAAAAAGCGCTGACGCAGAGTAAAAACTTCTTTAGCGGGCTGTTCGACCTTTTCAACAAACACGAAGATCATGTCGTCATAAACGAACCAGACCTCGTAAAGGCCAAAGACGAGCTCCGCAATCGCGTGCAGTCCGTCCTCGGCGGCCTACAGCAGTGCGGCATACAGGGGCTTCCCCTCGACACCCAGGAGCTTATCGAGCTGTACTACGACACCTACAACCCCGACACTGCTACGCGCCAACAACTAAAAAACTTTAACGACCTTACCGCAGATGTTGTCCAAAAAGGTCAGGGTGCCGCCCAACAGTCGCACCTGCAGCGGGAGCTTCAATAATGGGGTTTGGAAAAAGCAAACAACCACCACTTGACCCTGTCGCTCTCGCTCAGGCTCAACAAGCCAGGGAAGAGGCCGAGGTCAACGAAGCCTTCCGCAAGGGCATTACTGCGCTCCGTGACTTTATCGCTCCGAGTAGTATTGAGTTTTCGGGCGCATTTTTCCAGCTCGGCACCCGTTACGCCCGCACTTACTACGTCTATGGGTATCCGCGGCAAATATACACCGGTTGGCTCAGCGGCCTCGTAAACCTCGACGAAATCATGGACTTGGCCATCTACATTTACCCCGTCGAAAGCCAGGTTGTGCTCGAGAACCTCCGTAAAAAGGTAACGCAGCTCGAAGCTGGTCTACAGATTGACGCTGAAAAGGGCAGGGTGCGCGATCCCGCCAAACAAGCCCAGATCGCCGACGCCGAAGAAATGCGTGACAAACTCCAGGTGGGCGAAGAGCGTTTTTTCCGTTTTGGCCTGTACTTTACTATCTACGCCAGCAGTAAAGACGAGCTCGAATTTGTCAGCCACAAGGTGGAGTCTATGCTCGGCCAGCAGCTGGTCTATAGCAAACCAGCCACAAGCCAGCAGGAACAAGCACTCAACAGTGTTGTCCCCCAAATGACCGACCAGCTCCAGATACGACGCAATATGAGCACTGGCGCCATCAGCACCAGCTTTCCGTTTACGAGCGCTGACCTCAGCCAAGACAACGGTATTCTCTACGGCATAAACATGCACAACTCGGGTCTCGTTATTTTCGACCGTTTTAGTTTAGAAAATGGCAACTCGGTCGTGTTTGCAAAGTCGGGCGCCGGTAAAAGCTTCACCGTCAAACTGGAGGCTCTGCGCAGTCTAATGTTTGGCACCGAGATTTTCATCATCGACCCAGAGAACGAATACGAGCGCCTTTGTGACGCCGTCGCCGGGGCCTACGTCCGGCTGAGCCTCAACTCTTCAACCCGCATAAACCCCTTTGACCTACCGCAAGTGGTTGACAGCGACGAGGCAGACAACGCCCTGCGCAGCAACCTTATAACCCTCCATGGCCTTTTGCGGCTCATGATGGGCGGCGCACAGTCGCAAATGCTCGGCGGCAATTCGGCACTCGTCCCAGCACTAGCCCCTTCGGAAGAGGCCGATCTCGACGCGGCACTCATCGACACCTACGCCAAGGCCGGCATAACCCAAGACCCCTTAACACACTCTTCGTTACCGCCAACCATCAATGACCTCTACGACACTCTGCTGCATATGGGTGGCACGGGGCCCCAGCTGGCACAGCGACTGCGCAAATACACCAGTGGTACTTTTGCGGGTATATTCAGCCAGCAGAGCAATATAGATATCAATAACCCCCTCGTAGTTTTCAACGTCCGCGATCTAGAGGACGAGTTGCGACCCGTCGCCATGTATATTGTCCTAAACTACATCTGGAACAAAACTAAAAGCGACCAGAAGAAACGCATACTCATTGTCGATGAGGCCTGGCAGCTTATGAAATATGAAGACAGCGCAAACTTCCTCTTTAGTCTGGCGAAGCGTGCCCGCAAGTACAATCTAGGCATAACCACCATCACGCAAGACGTCGAAGACTTTATGGGGTCGCGCATGGGGCGCGCCATTGTCGCCAATGCCAGCATGCAGCTGTTGCTCAAACAATCACCGAGTGCCGTCGACGTCTTGAGCGATGTGTTCAAGCTGACCGAAGAAGAGAAAAAGCGCCTCGGTCAGTTCCCGGTCGGTCAGGGGTTGTTCTTTGCCGGGCAAAACCACGTGCATATCCAGATTGTCGCCAGCCCCACCGAAACTGGGCTGATCACCACTAACCCCGCGCAGGTTCAGGCCATGCAGCAGGGTGACATGGCACAGCCGCAGGGCACTATCGACCTCCAGAACCAACTGTACCCTGGGAGTACCAATAACCTTTCATAGGAACAACTATGCCTGTTTATGACGACCAAGACACCCTAGCTCACACACCCGCTGGCACCGCTGGTAGCCACGACAACCCCGGCGAACACCCTGAACATGCCGCAGCCGAAGTCGCCGACCGCGAGCGCCAGTTCGTCTCACCCTCTGCCGACCCAACTCCAGAAAGCCAGAAAGCCAAAGAAGAAAACCCCGAGAACGGAACAGATGGTGATAGCCCAGGAGGCGATACGCTCGGTAAAGGATTCACTGGCCGCAAAAGCCAGACAAAGACTGGCGCCTTGGCAAATCTCACGAAACGCAGGAGTGCGGTGAGTGGCGGGATCGTGGCACTTCTACTTGCGGGGGGGCTAGGTATCTCTATTCCAAGTCTCTCCGGTTTGCAAATGATGCACTACTCAAAAATTCTACAAACTGCATTTGGCCACCACGAACAAACGACCACTACAAAGCTTGGCAGGATTTACCAGTACATGCGCACGGGCGAGGTCGGATCAACGAGACTCACTTTCCTAGAATACAAGCTATATCCTAAGATCGTTACCTCTCTTGAGCACACGGGTACACGCTTCACCACTGACCGGTTAACTGGCCAGATCCGAGGCATGACTATTGACCCGCGAAAAATGCCCGATCTAAACGGGCTAAACAAAGAGGAGCTTATCAAATATGTTTCAGAACATTACGGGGTAGAGCCAAATAAAGTATACGTGGGGTACGATGGGAAAAATATCGGAAACGTACGCTTCGTTGCAACAGACTTAAATTTTAAACAGAAAGATTTTATTCTGCGAGACGTTGTCAAGCAGAGTGGTGCCGGAAAAATGCATAGCTGGATGCAGGTTAGGTCACTCCGCAAGTTTTACACCGTTCCTTTTCATCCATTTAAGCGTCTTTCGGCATTTATCGATCAAAAAGAAATAGATTTTCTACGGAAAAGTAGTAAGTTTCGGGAGTTTGAGAAAAAACGTACTGCGCCCATTGCCACACGGAGCGACGAAGCACAGGCTCGACTAAACAAAATAAAGTCAAGGCTCGGAGCCGGTGCAGCTGTTGCTGGCTTTGTTCTTGGGGGGACTGAAGTTGTATGTACTGCCTACGACATCGCCGAGAGCGCAAAAGCCATAAACGAAGAAAACTATATAGATCCTTCGACAAGATCTGGCATGGATGCCATATCGGCTTTTGAACAAGTTGCGGCAGGCTCGCCAGATGTGGAACAGGAGAGCATGGACGCCTATAACGAAAACTTGCATGACCCCGAAACAAACACTGACGTATTTGACTCAGAAGCAATCCGTAGCCTCCAAGGGCAGGCGGGCGGCGTTCCCACGTCACCCTCCCTCAAGGCGGCCTACTCTCGAGACAATTCCGCCAACAACCTAAAGAAAGGATTGGAAGAAAACGCCAAGGCTGACACTCTTTGTAGCACCGGAGGCAAGATTGCGACGGGGCTGGCTGGAATAACCTTAACGGTTCTTGGACCGGGAGGCTGGGCGGTGAAAGGCCTCTCGCTCGCCGCCGGAGCTGCAGCCGGAAATATTGCAATGAACTTCATTCAATCAACCGTTCCGCAACTTTTAGCAGAGACGCCCCCTATTGGAACCCCCCACAGTGGGGCGGTTGGTGGAGCATTTGACGCATATGGCGTCATGAACGCCGCAAATGTCGTCAGTATTGCCGCAGGGGGTACCGAGATGCCCCAAAGTGAGGTAATAGCAACAGAAACTTCTTGGCACTCAGAACGAGCTGCCGAACAGCGGAACAAGTCGTTTGCGCAAAGGCTGTTTGATGTGCGCGACTACCGGTCTGCCGTGGGAATAATTATCGACAGCCAGAGCGGAGATCTACGAGGCTCTTTGTCCCGGGTTGCGTCGTCTCTTTCCACGGTACCCATCAAGGCATTCGGGGCATTCTCTAGCCTCTTGACACGACCAGTTCACGCGGAATCCCCCGTTGTTTTTGATCCGAGTTTTAGACGGTATAGTTTTTCCTCAACACTCCTCAATGACCCGAAATATGCAGACCCCTACGCAAACGCCGATATCGCCGCTCAGTTTTTGGATGGGCCAAATGGGCCGAGGCATATTTCCCGGGCACTGATCTGTTCTGGCTACACTATCAGTAAAGTAGCTGGGGAAAAGGGACAATATTGGGATGTTGTTAAAACCACAAAGGTAGATACCACTAGTCCTGAGTATCTCGCCGCAAAGTGTGACGATACTTCGGAAGAAGAATGGAATAGAGTGGTTGTGTTAGTGGGCTACACTCCGCTACAGGAATCTGTGAGCTGTGGCCTGGGCACCGATGAAGTCAACCAGGAGTCATGCCGACGCATCAACCAGGAAGGCGGCGCTAGGGCCTCTCCTACTGCCACGCCCCGACCAACCTCTCTAAACAAATCCGACCTATTTGCGAGCTCCGAAAACATCGCCTGCTACGACAACCCAGCAACACCAGAGAAAGAAACACGTGACCTAGGAGTGCATGATGGATACTGGGATGGGGCAAAAATCCCCATACGTATTTGCGCTGTTTCGGGCTTCAAGAGTACTGGTCAAGAAAGTAATGATGGCTATGGCGTGAAGGGGGGCGGTGGTGATCTAGTTGTAAACTCTCGCGTGTCTCAAAATGTATATAGTATGTTTATAGACGCTAAAAATAGCGGACTTATCCTTCGAGCCATTAGTGGCTTCCGTACAATGTCTCACTCAGAAGATCTTTGTCCGTGCGACGGGACAATGATATCTAAGCCTGGCTACTCAAACCATCAAATGGGCATATCGATTGATTTTGCCGGACTAATACCAAAAAACCGTGCAGCTAAAGTTTGTGAAACCGACAGGGCGAAGGATCTAGGACAACCCACCTGGGAGTGGCTTGAGAAAAATGCACAAAAATACGGCTACCGACAACTAATGTATGAGTCCTGGCACTGGGATCCAATACCCGTAGCAAGCCGCTGTGGTGGAGACGGAGGTGGGTAAGTTCACTGGTTGGGCTTGTTGCATGCTGGCAGCCCTGCTTATCAGCTGGCCTATATCACACGCCTACGCACTCAGCGCAGAACAAGAAGCAATGTATAGGCTCGGGATATACGCGTTCGATGTGGTTGATGATAGTTGTGGTCGTGCTACCACCGTTGATGCTGCCGGTATTACTAACGCGCCTAAAACGACCGACCTAAAGTCATTTGTGGACGCATACGCTCAATCGGCATTCTCTGTGGGAAAGCAATACGGCATACCCTACGAGGCCATTCTCGCCCAGGGTATGCTTGAGTCTGGGATGGGACGATCTCAACTTACACAACAGGCGAACAATTTTTTTGGCATCAAGGCTGGCAGCAACTGGAGCGGACCCGTAATAAGCTTTAACACTGGCGAGCAAACTTCGAGCGGTGCATTATATACGGTGCGAGCTGCGTTTCGTGTCTACGCATCTGCCGAAGCGGGGTTCGCGGGGTATGGTCAGTTTATTACACAAAACTCCCGCTATGCAAAGGCCTTGAACTACCCCACGGACTATGTAGCGTACATACGTGAAATCAGGGCTGCCGGGTACGCAACAGATGTCAACTACGTCTCAAAAGTGACGTCGCTCGCCAACACCGCTGCAGACTATATTAAAGAAAAGGGCTTACTCCCCCCCTCAAGCTCTCTACAGGTCTCGGCGGATAGGACTGACGCTACCAAGATAAACCTCGCCACAAATGGCTCCACCCTGGAGACTAACACCACGGGGCCAAACGGTGACCTAAATGCCTCCTGCGCCCCTAGCGCCGTCCCAGCCGTAAGTGTAGCCGGAGGCGTAACCGGCAAAGATACAAGCGGCATGACATGGGCACTACCTTTTGATAAGCGGTTTTACGACCAGTATAAGGAAAATTTTTATAAAAACCACCACGATGGCAAGGCAGCAATAGATGTTCCTATGCCCAGCGGGACACAGCTTGTAGCTATGTTTGCTGGTAAAATTTCCCAACATACAACCGAGATACATTCGTCGTATGGCTATGGGGTTGTGGTTGATGCAGGAAATGGAGTGTCTGTCCTGTACGCCCACGGGACGGCTGGGACGCAACTACCAAAAGGTACGGCTGTACAGCCAAAACAACTTGTTATGATGTCGGGCAACAGCGGCAAATCTACTGGACCCCACCTCCACCTTGAGATTCGCGTCAATGGTAAGCGAGTCTGTCCACATCCGATCCTGGTTGCCCTCGCCACGGACAAACCCGTGCCAGACGTCAGGTCGCTTCCATCAACTAACTGTGGTCAGTCGACTTCGATCCAAATATAGAGGGGGTTTAAATGCATCCAAACAAATCAATCCGAAAGCTCTTGCTTCTTGTTTTTATCGTTACCGTAGGCTTGTTTGGGATCTTTTGGGTATCGACACATGGCCGTTTAAAAATTGTTGTGTCGGGCGCGGATCAAAACACCTCCTACGCCGTTTTCGCTAGTTCTGGGAATCGTGTTTCAAGCACACAGGGAGATGGCTACAATAAAACCATCCGCAACGGAACGTATTATGTAGTTGTAGAAGGCAGTAAAGGAACCTTTGTATTTTCTACCTCCGTTGGTCGGTTTTTAAAAACCTCATTCAAACAGGTTCAACTTGTGCCCGAATCCGAACGAACATACATAGGAGATAATCCTTTCCCCTGTATGTACCACTTGTGGGGTAGTTTTATTTCGGGGGGTTGTGGCAGTTTCATTAGTGATTTTAGCGTACATACACCCGCAACCACATCAATGCCAACGTATAAAGAGCCATTTATGCCTGATTCAATTGGTGGATACCTATCCGCTGTGCTGTACCAAAAAGATGGTCAACCAATTATACTAAGCCGTTTTGAGGCTACAGAAGGAGGAGGAGAGGCCTCATACTATCTACAAAAGCTTCCCGCAGATAAATCCACCCCACCCTTTGATCCTGTTCCGTTTGTTGATGTGAATCGTGATTATTCCATTTCACGCTATGGTGATGGTTTTGTCCTATATACCCAAGCTGATCGTACTATTTGGTACTACCCCTCCTTTCAGAAACAACCCACCAAACTGATCCTAAAGACGGTGCCAAAAGATATGTCGTTAATACACATCGGTGTACAAGACAGTGTTATCGTCCAGCTATTCGGAGACTACAAACCCGCAACTGAAGCGAAGCCAGACACCCAGGGGACAGGGAAGACTACTGTTGTTATCAGCCAAAATAATTCCGAAAAACAGTACACACTAAAAGGGCATTATAAGGGTGGCTTCGTGTGTGGTAGCGAGCTACTCTGTCTGTTAGGCGCAAATAACACACTCTATAGCTATAAACTTGACGGTAAAAAACTGATACTCAATACAGAAATACCCGACGTACTAGACACCCTGTCGATCGGTAGTCGATTGTATTATGTTACCGCGTCCGGGTTGACTGATTTTGATTTTACATCGCAAGAGGGGCGGCTTATTTACTCGTTTGGTTCGTATAGGTTTTGTGGAACGATCCAGGCGCCAGATGGTTTTTATATGTGTATTATGGATAAAAAAGATCGGCGAGTGGCGTTACATATACAACAAAATCAACCAGTTTCTTACAAAATAGACAGAGCTGTCGAGAAACTATCTAGTGTAAGTGGGGTTGACGTCATTAGTGCAAATGGTTTTTATTTGTATGTCATACCAAAGCGGGTTGGCGTGGGCGATACACAACCATATTCATCTGGTCCTGCAGGTTTTATAAAAATACGGCTCGGAGTTGATTCAATCACGAAAACACTACAACTTCCGGACACATACAAGATTATTGTTTTAGGAGAGAGTGGAATATGATGTCGGACACGAAAAAAGTTCGGCAAATGACTCTCAGACTTCTGTGGTAACCGGCCTTGCCGCACAGGACAGGTTCATGGTAGCTGTATATGGAACGATTCGCGTGTTCCGCTCGTACTGTCGGCGTCGGTGGTAGTGAGGAAGGTTTGGTGGGTTTGGAGGTGGCTCGTGATGGCTTGGCGGCGGGTGGAATCTAGCTCACTGAACACGTCGTCGAGCAGTAGCAACGGCGCCTTGCCGCACCGCTCTGTTACTATAGCAAGCTCTAAGATTTTCAGCGCCAAGATAACTGAGCGCGTTTCGCCGCGCGACGCGACGAGCCCTACTGGAGTTTCACCAAACGAAACCATACAGTCCTCCCGATGTGGCCCCGAGCCCGTAAAGCCCCGCTCTCTGTCTCGTTCAAACGAACTTTCGAGTTTATGGATAAAATTCGTTTCATATCGTTCGATAGGAAACTGGTGAGCGTACCTCATATGAACCCGTTGTTTATTCCTTGCGATCGACTCGTATTGTTCGGCAAGCTCCGCGTCAAAGCGCGTCACCAGCTCTGCTCGAGCCCGCGCAATAACCGCACCCAACTCGCTCATGCGCAAATTCCAGGGGAACAGCTCGTCCGGTGACCGTCGCCCGGTTTTCAGTAAAGCATTTCTCTGAGCCAGTACTCGTCGATAGTTGCGCCGGAAACTACTAAAGCCGGGGTTAGTTTGTTCGAGGATGTCGTCGAGGTAGTTGCGCCTGAGTTCGGGCGCACCGTGCAACAGCCCGAGATCGTTTGGCTCAAACAGCACGACAGGGATCGCCTGGTGAGCAGGGAAGCGTACAAACTGGGTGCTATCAATCTCGTAGGTTTTTGTTTGTTGGGGCGCGGTCATAATCTTTAGTGTTCTGGTTTGTTTGGGTTCGGTCGTTGCATCTATACGCAACCAGTCACGTCCAAACTGTATCAAACCATCATCCGGTACGCGGTAAGATGTCCCTCGGGCAATACACAAAATCGCCTCCAGGAGGTTGGTTTTACCACTACCATTCGGTCCCACAATAATGTTTACACCAGCGCCAAACTCAAAACTACTGTCAATATATGAGCGAAATTGCTGCAAACGAACCGCTGTAATCATAGGCTCAGTATAACGTATATATTTCCTGCTCCGGCGAACTTAGCCCAGCGCTTCACTAACTCTTCAGGGGCATAATTATGTGCATATAACTGTCGTCGGCCGGGTCAGACAGTAGCACCGCCTCAACCTTGCCATTGAACCCTATTTTCACCTCTTTCCCACCCAAAACCTGTAGAGCATCGAGAATATACCGAGAGTTGAGTGTAATCGAACCAGAGCCCTGTACTGTGGCTGTTGTTGTGGCGTTGTTTTCACCGAGCTGAGAGGCCACCGCTCGAATCCAAACACTTTCGCTTGGTTCGTCGACACTCAGTACAATACTCCCAGCGCTTTCTCGGGCAAAAAGGCTTGTTACTTTGGTAATGTTTACAAGCTCTGTTCGGGTCATCGCTGCGGTTGTGGTAAACGTTTGTGGAATAAGTTTGCGGTAATCTGGGTACGTTCCGTCTATCAGGCGGGCCACTAGTTCAACGTCTCCTGTCCGAAACAGTACTTGCTGGTCGTTATGCGTAACCTCAACAACACTGTCGGCGTCCCCGATAATCCTGAGTAGGTCATGCAGGGCAGACGCGGGTATGAGCAGGTGTACATCTTCAGAAGTGCTCAATAGTTTTTTTTCTGCCAAGCGGTAACTGTCGGTACTTGCTATATATAACGCCCCGTCAACAGTGTGGAAAAGTACGCCCGTTAACACTGGTCTACTTTCGTCTGACGAAGCCGCAAGCAGAACTTGTTGCAGCCCCTCTTTCAACACCCCAGAAGGTATATTCCAGGTGACACCTTTTTCGATAGCGGGCATAACAGGAAAGTCGTCTGCCGGTATACCGTTTATGACCGATTTGTTTCGGTCTGTCTGAATATGTAGCCGCTGTTCTTCTTGGGATAGTTCAATTACTCCATTTGGCAAACCAGCCACTAACTCCTGAAATAAACGAGCGGGAACTGTTAAGGAACCCTCTTCTTTTATCTGAGCGCCCACATAGCTAACAATGGCGATATCGAGGTTAGTGGCGGCAATCTTCAGACGATTTTCTCCAACTTGCAGTAAAACATTGGCCAAAATCGGTAACGTTCCCCGTGTACTGGCTACTCTCCCCACGTGCCCAAGTGCTTTTGTGAGGTTTTCTTGTGTGACCTTGAGTTTCATCTTTGACCCTTTCTATATACTAGTTATTCTTTTATGCATATGGAGTACTTATTGTAGAGCCTGTGGTTACTGAGGAAAACAAACAAAACAACAGAGGTGTAGCTGCTAATTTGGCTGCGCATAAGTCCTCGAAAATTATGTGGAATGAAACTGGTTGTATGGTGGGGTTTTGCACGGATGGTATGGTTTGAGTTTCTACGCTGGGTATAAAAAACCGACTTGTACGGAGATTGTTCACCCGGAGTACACAAGCTTTCCACAGGATCGAAAAAAAGCAACTACGCATATAGTTTTTCCTTGATCTCCTCGAGTGCGGTGCGGGTTGAGGGGTCAAAACTCAGCTCCTTTTCGATTTTTTCGACAGAGTGAATGGCGGTGGTGTGGTCTTTGCGCCCTAGTTCTCGAGCAATTTTAGGAAAGCTTAGGTGTAACTCGCTCCGGAGAAGGTACATGGCTATCTGTCGTGGGACGACGATGTCTTTGTCTCGTTTAGGGCCGAGCAGTTCGTCGATATCAACTTGGTAGTACCGGGCACAGCGTTCGATAATTTGTTTTGCGCTGAGGTGTTTTGGGCGGTTGTGCCCACTACCCAAAAGCCCGCTAACGATGGCAAGGTTCGGCGTAAGACCACGCATTTCACAAAAAGCCAAAAGCTGGTTGAGGGCGCCCTCTAACTCACGAATATTGGTTTGAACCTGGTTGGCGAGAAACTCGACAACATCACTCGGTAGACCGTCGCCCTTGGCTGCAGCCTTGGTATGGACAATGGCGCAGCGCGTCTCAAAGTCGGGGTTTTGCATGTCGATACTCATTCCCCAGACCAAGCGGCTACGTAGCCGCTCTTCGAGAGCGGGGATGTCTCGGGGCGGCTTGTCGCTGCTAATGATAATCTGCTTATCGGCCTGGCGGAGGGCATTAAAGGTGTGAAAAAACTCTTCTTGCACCTTTTCTTTTCCGGCAATGAACTGGATATCATCGACGATGAGCACATCGGCACTGCGGTAGTGGTCGGTGAAGTCGCTGATTTTTTTGAAGCGCAACGCGTCAACAAACTCTTGTAGAAACTGCTCGCTCGAGACGTACACTACCCGAGCGCCGGGCTGGCGCGCCAGTACAGCATTGCCCACGGCCTGGATAAGGTGGGTTTTGCCAATCCCTACGCCACCATACAGAAAAAGAGGATTGTATTTGGTACCGACTTCTGCCGCCACGGCCTGACAGGCTGCATAGGCAAGTTCGTTTCCAGAGCCAACGATAAAGTTTTCGAAGGTGTAGCGTTCGTTTATACCCTGACGATAGGCGTGGGCGAGTGAGCTGGTGGTCTTCGCGGTGGTTTTAGGCGTGGGCGAGGCGGGGGTGGGTGTGGGGGAGGCTTCTGAAGGGGGTTTTTGTCCAGCGGATTTGCGAACCGGAGCCGACTGTATTTTATACTCAACAGAGTGTATCTGGGTGCCATTCCGGGCGAGAGTTTCAAGAATGAGTTGATGGTACTTTTTCTCGAGCTGTTCTTTTATGAAAACATTTGGGACGGCGAGCGTTATGCTTTCGTCGGTGCGACTAAGAAGGGAGGTGTTTTTAAACCACGTCACATAGTTTGCCCGAGATAGTGAAATCTCGACATCCCCAAGAACTGTCTGCCACAACCGGTCGTCCTGCATAGTGTTCACCCTCCAGTAATCTCCCAATCTGTGTATAACTATAGCGTAAGTCAAAGGTACTTTTCCACAATAATTTATACAACCTTTCGAGGAGGCGGAGGGCGCCGAAAGAGAACCATTTGTCCACAGCTTCGAGCCACCCCTGTAAGTCTGTGGAAAAGACCTAGCAGATAGTGGAAAACTTTGGTACAATTGGTTTCCATTAATCCTCAAGAGGTAGGAATTACACAACATCTCCGTTGGCGTATGGTATACTTTTGAGTGAATATAACAACAGGAAAGACGAGAAAACTATGCCTAAGCGTACCTATCAACCAAAAAAACGACATCGTGCTCGTGAGCACGGCTTTCTGAAGCGTATGGCAAGCCGCGCTGGACGGCTTGTGCTCAAGCGCCGCCGAGCAAAAGGTCGCGTGCGGCTGTCGCACTAGGCCACTGCAGGAGGCTACTGTGATACGAAAAATCTACCGTTTCCATGGACGGTCGGCGATGAGCTGGCTACACAGAGGCGGAAAGGTGGTGCGTGGGCGGTCGCTGGCGGTTCGGTTTCGTCCAGTGCGCGGTGATGGCTACAGGCTCGCGGTGGTGGTGAGTCGTAAGGTGAGCAAGTCAGCGGTGGTGCGCAACAGAATACGCAGAAGGGTGTTCGAGATTATTCGAACAGAACCTACCTTAACCCCAATAGGGTTTGCGGTTGCACTTACTGTGTACGACATATCGCTCGCTACCATACAATCCTCTGCTCTGGCAGAGCAAATCGCGACACTATTTCGGAAAGCCGGGCTTGGTTCCCCGAGAGCGACAAGCCGTGGTATAGTGGAGAGCGAAGAAAGTGAATAAGCGCCCATGTTTACGACATTTGTAGTTCAACCCATCTTTAACCTACTCGTTTTTATTTATGGCACCATCCCTGGCCATAACTTTGGCATTGCGCTCATTTTATTCACCATAGTCATACGGCTTTGCATGTGGCCACTGGTCAAGAGGCAGCTACGTCAGACCAAGGTCATGCGCACGTTACAACCGGAGCTCAAGCGGATCAAAAAAGAGGCGCGCGGCGACCGGCAAAAAGAGTCTCTTATGATGATGGAGCTGTACAAAGAGCGGGGGGTAAATCCGTTTGGGACAATCCCGGTGCTCATCGTCCAGATGATTGTGTTGTTTGGGTTGTATGCGGGGCTTCTGAAGGTTATCAAAGATCCGCACCAGATCATTAACTTCGCGTACGCTCCACTACAGCACCTACCGTGGCTGGAGCATCTCTCCCACAACATCAAAGCGTTTGATAATTCGCTGTTTGGCCTCGTCGATCTTTCTCGACCGGCGCTCAGCCCTAAAGGGATCTATGTTCCAGCCCTTGTGCTCGTCATCGGGAGTGCCTTTATACAATTCATGACGAGTCGCCAGCTAATGCCAAATGATCAAGATGCGCGTAAGCTTCGACATATACTTAAGGCAGCGGGCGATGGCCAGCAAGCCGACCAAGCAGAAGTAAATGCTGCTGTCAGCCGTAGTATGCAGTATGCCATACCGGTCATGGTGTTCCTTTTCACGGTCAATATTGCTGCCGCCCTGAGCCTGTACTGGCTCGTCGGAGGTATTGTGGCCTATATTCAGCAGTCAGTCGCCCTGCGCGAAGACGAAACCGACCTGGAACGCCTGGCAAATGGCAGCGTTGTCACGGTAAAAAACAGTGCTGATATTCCAGAGGCGGAAATCATCACCACGAACCAGCAACGCATGAAAACAAAAAAGCAAACAAGACCTTCAAAACGTAAGAGGAGGTAACGATGGAAGAATCAATTCAATACGCCAAAAAATATCTGGAAGACATCCTGTCTTTCTTTGGTCTTAACACCGACATATACGCGACGAGTGAAGATGGGGAAGTCATAGAGCTGAACATCCCGTCGACACACCTCAATGGTTTTTTGATTGGCCAACACGGGGAAACCATGCGTTCGTTGCAGTTTATCGTCAGTAGTGCTCTGAAAAACCAGAACTTCTCAGTCGTTCGGGTGAATGTCGATGTCGCCGAGTACAAGAAACAGCGGGCAGAACGTCTTGCCGAAACGGCCGAAGAATGGGTGCGTAAGGTAAAAGAAACTGGGGAGCCGTACGACCTGAAGCCGATGAACGCAGCTGACCGCCGCACCGTACACAAGGTTGCTGCCGAGGCCGGGCTCCAGAGTGATTCTGTGGGCGAAGGTCGCGATCGCCACATTGTACTTCGTCTAGCCACGGTAGACTCTGAAGACTAGGACATAACTCTCGTTGGACAGATGAAACAGAGAAGGGTTTCTTTTTTGGCGCCTAAACCAAAAATAGTTGCAAAATACTAAAAAAGTAGGATAATGTAGCTCATACAAACGATTAGTTTGAGTGTATGAAGTACCGAGTAGGAAAACAGTGGCTGTGGCTCGTGTGGTGTGGGCTTGTTTTGTGCGGCGCCGTACTGGGCGCGGCGCGAGCCGACTCACTCTGGCTAAACACCGAAGCCCCGACCATTCGCAAGCAAGCGGAGCTTACGCCAAACGAAGAACCCCTCAGCACGAGCATAGATTGTGAACCAGTTGTTATCCCAAACGGCAGCAGCCCAATAAACGCCTGCGCCTACAAAACACCCATCGGCAGTCTGGCTAACGGCTACGTTATGGACGGCGCAAAAGGGGTGCTTCCCTACGATGCTTCTACGGGGGGATTTGTGTTGCCAAGCGTGCCCAATAAACCAAACTTGCTCCTGACCTGGGTAGCGCCACGTAGCTGGTCAAGCGGGGTTGCTTTACGTTCAGGCACGTACGACCCCTCGCTATTTCGGTACGCAGAGCACTATGGCCTACCGACCAAAAAGGTGTATGAATACAAGGGCTTGCCAACCAACACCTTTAAAGACGCCATAAACAACGTCATTAATTTTGCGTACGAAACAGTGGCGTACTCGCAGAATGGCAACTGGATGTTGGCTGTAGCGAGCGGCGGAGGGGTTATGCGCTACGACCTCAACACCATGAAAGGGAAGCTTATTACCTGGGATGCGGCGAGACTGAGCGGGAGTTCAAACTATACAAAGACGGACAGCATGGCGGTGAGTGATGACGGACGGTACGTAGCACTTGCGTTTACTGCGTCCAGTACCGGAGGCGCTACTCGCCCAGTGCTACGGGTATATGACACGACATCTTGTCGAGATCAGTACAATAACCGTTTTGCAGGCAGTGCGATTAATGCGTGTGAGTACACCGATGTTTGGAACGGCGAGTTTCGTTCGAGCATCACGAAAGGTGTTTTGGCGACAGTGCCGAGTGCGGAATTTCCCCGTCGGGTGCGGTTTATGGGCGACGGCACACTGACGTTTGATACCGTGTATGACCGAACTGGCCCGACGAACTTCAGGGTCGCCCGTTTTAGCATTACGGCACCAGGAGATATCACGCGGGAGTACGTCGGGCTGCTCGGCATGGGCGATTCATACATTTCGGGCGAGGGTGCCGCTGGCACGTATTTTTCCGGAACCGACACCAAAACAAACAAATGCCACCTCTCCTGGCACTCTTACCCATACCGAGTAGGGGTGGCACAGTTCCCTTACGGCCGCTCTGTCGCATGCTCTGGTGCAAAAATGTTTGACGTGTCGATGGCGGCCGGTGACCCTACTGAACAAGTTAATAATTGGAATAGCTATAAGGGTCAAGTAGTCGATAAAAAAGAGTGGTACAAGAGAGAGCGTGAGCAAATTATAACAAGCTTCTCTCCAGGCTACGCCCAACAGTTCATATTTGCCGAAGAGTACAAGCCACGCACCATTTTGCTCTCCATCGGGGGAAACGACATTAACTTTTCAGGGATACTTGCGAGCTGCGTGCTGACGGATGTCTCAGGAACCTGCTATCAGTATTACGAAGACCGCGTCCAGCTAATGCAGCACATTCTCGGGCAGTATGACCGCCTAGTTGCGACGTACAAAGACGTTGCCCAAAAAAGCGGTGGCCGAGTGTACGTAGTAGGCTACCCGCAAGTTTTCAAAGAAGGCGGCAACTGCGGCGCCAATGTCCAGCTCAACAAGACAGAAGTGAAGTTTGGTGCTCAACTTTTAACCTACCTCAACAGCGTCATTAAGCGGGCAGCAGCTGAAGCCGGAGTGTATTATCTGGATACCGAAAGCGCCCTGACGGGCTATCGGCTCTGCGAAGCGCCGAGCGGCGTAGCAGCTGTCAACGGCCTGACCTCTGGTAATGACAAAACCGTTGTGCTGCCCATCTACTATAGCCCCGGCATAGTTATACCTGTACGGGTCGGACTCGGTAACGAAAGCTACCATCCAACTGCCTTTGGCCACAAGCTTCTCAGTCAGGCCGTGTTGAAAAACTCGGCCAACTTGACTGCCGCTATGCCTGCGCCGCGGGTCGGTAACAAACCGAGCCTTGACTATGCCAGCCCACTGCTTCAGGGTGTCCCTCATGCGCCAGAGCAGCAGCGCCACACCGAGGCGATTCGCTGGTCTACCAACGACACTAGTGTTCTGTTAAAAAACAGTCCATATACCACCAACATCCCAAAAAATACCCTCAAACCCGGCAGTCCCATACAGGGTATACTGCACTCAGAGCCGGTGATTGTTTTTGAGGGGACATACGACGTCAGCACCCCGCTTATCTTCCGGGTGCCAGACGCCCTTTCACTTGGCTTTCATAGGCTTGACATCTACGGAACTGCCCTAGATGGTACATCGATCGATTTACGTGAAGTGGTATATGTCGCTGCACGCGCAGACGATTTCGACGACGATGGTACGCCAAACAGCGAAGAACACTGTCTCCTCGTCGATCCTGCTGGTATGGACGAAGACCAGGATGGTGTGGATGACGGCTGTGATGGTGAGATTGGCAACTCACAAAATCTCGTCGGAGCCGCCCCCGAATTGCCGCCCTCAAACCCCGAGGTATTGGCCGAAACGACAGAGGGCATTCTAGTAGAGGACGGTTTGTTTATGCCGTACATTCCGCGCCCGATACTTCCCGTGGCAGAGGACACCGGAGTCCAGGTGGCCAAAGAAACAGGGGTTATGTCAGGTCTACCGGCAAGCATCCAGGCACAAATATCGACCGCCTTACAAATGGTGGCACTTCAGGCGTCTGCCGCAACCCTGTCGCCAAACTTTGGCACCGTCCTAACGCCAGACGAGGTCAGTAGCCCTCTGCAAGCAGCTGCTGCGCCCGTTTTGGCCAGCGCCGTCCTAGGGGAGGGCACCGCTCGATACGGTCAGGCACCAGA
>CAZIOX010000007.1:0-37165 GCA_964541145.1 uncultured Candidatus Saccharibacteria bacterium | reverse complement strand
TTTTGGCCAGCGCCGTCCTAGGGGAGGGCACCGCTCGATACGGTCAGGCACCAGAAGCCCGTGTATCCACAGACCCACAGCCGAAGCACGGGAGCATGGGCATATATCTTTTTGCGGTCGGCTTGGCTGCCTTCTTCTTGTTTTTGGTCGCATTTCGCCACCGCAAGCACAAACTGCTACAATAACCCCATGCCCCAAAAAAAGAACTCCCAATCTCATGTTCAGAAAAAACTCACACCCATCAAGAACTGGTACCACACCCATACCCAACAGTTCTACATAGTCACCGGCATCACTCTCGCGCTAACCGCTCTGCTACTCACTTGGCAACTACCCATCCACAAAGAACGAACTATGTACCAAAACGCCGAAAAACAAATAACCCAGTTCGTAGACGAAGCCGCACAGCTTGCCCCCAGCACCAAGGAAGTACGGAAGTACTGCAGATACAGCTCAGAGAAGTTTAGTAGGGGGAGTTTGGGGTGTACTGTTGATGGGGAGGTAGTTTATGGCGTACTCAACACGGGCAAAGCAGAAGAGATTATGAAAAAACTTGACATAGATCAGAGTGGGCTTGGGTGGTTGTTCGTAGAAGACAATACCTGGAGCACGAGCTCCTCGCCCGCTCAAGAGATCAAAAATAATATTTACAAAGCACATGGTTTAAACTGCGGGGTTGTTTATAGAAACATACGCGACAAAGATGCGCAATTGAACGACGGTACTATGGTACATCAGCTATCTCTAGATATTCATTGCTCTGGTCATGCACGAGCAGAGTACTTTAAAGCTGTTGATTATTGAATTAACATACCAGGCAGCATTTTGCACCCTAGACGTAGTTCTTTCTAGCGAAGTCAGTATTTTAGCTTTGGCCATTGTTCTCGTTTGTGAATCGCCAAATGAGCGCTCACAAACTGCTACAATAACCCCATGCCCCAAAAAAAGAACTCCCAATCTCATGTTCAGAAAAAACTCACACCCATCAAGAACTGGTACCACACCCATACCCAACAGTTCTACATAGTCACCGGCATCACTCTCGCGCTAACCGCTCTGCTACTCACTTGGCAACTACCCATCCACAAAGAACGAACTATGTACCAAAACGCCGAAAAACAAATAACCCAGTTCGTAGACGAAGCCGCACAGCTTGCCCCCAGCACCAAGGAAGTACGGAAGTACTGCAGCTATAGCTCAGAGAAGTTTAGTAGGGGGAGTTTGGGGTGTACTATACGAGGAAGGCTGCTCTATAAGGATGTCTCTGAGGAGGAGTATAACAGGCTAAGCGCAAGTATCCGTCAGTTAGAGCGTCAACTCCAATGGAACTTTTCCTATGACAATACTAAACAAAATGCCGATCGACCATATATAAAATCAATACGTGTATATAGATACGAATCAATGACGTGCGGCCCTACGCTTTCTGTAAAATCGAATACTGACGGCAAAGCAATATACGAAGCGGGCAGAACAGACCTAACTCTATCAGTTAGCTGCACCGGCTCAGCCCTAAAGAAATACTACTAGTGTCTAGGCGCGCTTTTGCAGAGAAGCCTCGTAGACCCCAAGGGTTTGCTCTGCCATGTGCCACCACGAGTATTTTTTTATCTGGGCAGCGCCTCGTGCAACCAGATTATTTCGGAGCTGCGGGTTGTCAAGAACCTGACCGATTTTCTCGGCCATATCAGACACGCTAAGTGGGTCAAAATAGTGAGCAGCCGTGCCATATACCTCTGGCAAACACGTCGCGTTGCTGCTTACCACTGGAGCCCCGTGCGTCATTGCTTCAAGCCCAGGCAAGCCAAAGCCTTCACTCAGAGAAGGAAACACGTAGGCCGCACAGTTTTCGTACAGCCAGCGGAGTTGACCATCTGAAACGTAGCCCGTAAAAATGACATTGGGAATCCCACGCTTCTTTACTCGTGCCTCATGCGACGCATAGTTTGTGTCCGTTTTGCCGGCGAGCACGAGATACACGTCAGAATGAGTTTGGTGGAGGACGGCAAAGGCCTCAATAAGCCTCTGCAGGTTTTTGTGTGGGGTGGGTCGACCAGTGTATAGCAAAAACTGCTTGCCAGCGAGAGCCACAAGGGGTTCTGCCGCCTCAGTAATTGGCTCCGCTGCTTCAGGCGTCACGGTGATTTTACCTGGCGGAACGCGGCAGTACGCCGCCACTTCTTGCTTGACAAACTCAGTTGGGGTGAGGACGGCAGAGGACTTTTGCGCCACCCGCTTATTGAGCCATTTGTAAATCTGCTGTTTTGTCCAAAATACAGCTGCATTTTTCGCCGGGTTGCGGAATCGTACTGTTGTGAGGTCATGCATGGTTGTGACACTCAGACCACGGTAGAATGCGGGTTGCTGCACGATGGTAAAATGCACTAGGTCAGGCGCGAGGGCATCGAGCTGTCTCTGTAGAGTCGTCTGCTCTGCAAGAGTAAACTCCTGTACATCACACCGCGCAACAGTAAAATTCGGTGCAATGTTGCGCAAAAACTCCAGCCGAGGAGACTTCGCCAAAAGGGTAATGTCGTGCTTTGGCTGTAAGGCGTGCAGATGTTCTACCAGCTTATCCACGTACCGCCCCGTACTCGTCCCCGACTCCCGCGCATCAATCACTATGTGCTTCACGGTGTTTTTTCTCGAACCTTATGCCATTTGGCACGCAAGCGCCTGAGTGCATGTGCGTTTGGAGGTAAATCTTTTGACAGAAGCTCCCAGACTTGCTGCGGCGAAAGCGTACGGGTTTTTTGTATGTTTCGGCGTTCGGGTATTTTCTTTAGTTCAAGCAGAAATCCGTGCGCCATGCCCTTTAGCGCGTACCAGCCATTGCCGCGCTGAAACGCCCGAGCAATAAACAGGCAATATGCGAGTGTAAACCGCGGTACCACGCGCGGCCATAAGCGCAGCGGCAGGTTTTTCCAAAGCACCAGAGGCTGGTTCTTCATAGTTTGATACGTGGTAAAGCCCTTCATTTTGCTACTGGTCATACCTATTTTGTGATAGACGACCGCTTTCGGCTCGTAGCCCACTTTCCATCCGGCGAGGCGCAAGCGGAACCCAAGATCCACATCTTCATAGTAGGCAAAGAAATCCTCGTCAAACAGCCCTACTTCATTTAGTGCCGCCACCCGAAACAGGCTCGCAGCACCGCTCGCGGCAAAAATTTCACCCGGGATGTCATACTGGCCCCTGTCGACCTCGTCTCGTCCACGGGGGTAGGGTAACCCCCATGTCGTAAGGTAGTCTCCAGTACTGTCTAGAGTCTTCTTGTCAGAACGGAGCACTTTACAACTTACTGCGGCACACTCTGGATAAGTTTCAAGGAACTCGACAAGCTTTTTAAGCCACTCCGAGTCAGCAATAGCATCGTCGTTGAAAGCTGCCACATAATCCACCCCAAGTGTAATAGCGCGCCTAAAGCCCGGGTTTACGCCCCCCGCATAGCCCTTGTTTCTGGTGTGTTGGATGAGCTCAATCTCAGGGTGCTTTTTCAGGGCTGCTTTCGCCGAACCATCAGTGCTGGCATTGTCTACGACAATAATGTGCGACCTGAGAGTCTGCGCAAACAGGGAATCTAAGGCCGCCAATAGGTCATTCCCACCATTTAAGTTTGGTATGACAACCACCGGTTTATGCGTCGACTTTATCATGAGCTTCCTCTATAATACCTTACTAGCTATGGGAACTATACAGAGAGCTTTTTCGAAAAAGAACCGGGCGCTGCTAGTGGAGCTAGTACGAACCGACTTTAAGTTACGTTATCAGGGATCGGTACTCGGATACGCATGGTCATTGCTGCGTCCACTCATGATGTTTGCAATATTATATGTCGTTTTCGTACGCTTCCTGAAAATAGGGGGAGACATACCACACTATCCTATTTATCTACTATTCGGTATTGTACTTTGGACATTCTTTGCGGACATGACAAACCAAAGTTTGGGTTCAATCGTCGGACGAGGCGATTTGATTCGCAAAATAAAAATCCCACGCTGGATGATTGTCTTTACCAGCAGCATAAATGCGTTGATTAACCTTGGACTTAACTTAATAGTAATAGGTATATTTATGGTTATTAACCATGTATCACCGCTCGGCACTATGGTGCTTCTGCCATTGTTTTTAATAGAAATATATCTTTTCGCACTTGGCATATCCCTGCTTCTATCGGCTGCATTTGTAAAGTTTCGTGATATCGGGTATGTCTGGGAGGTTGCATTGCAAGCAGGATTTTACCTTACACCCATCCTCTATCCTATCGACATGATAAAGAATATTTTTTATCAGAAAATCATGTTGCTGAACCCTGTCGCCCAAGCAATTCAAGATGCGCGCTATGCACTTGTGAGTCACGATGAAAAGGTCATCACGATATGGCGGGTCTTTGACGGGGGTTGGTATGCGCTTATACCGTTCAGCATCGTACTGCTCACATTGGCTGCTGGCATGATGTATTTTAGAAGCCAGTCTGCTAACTTTGCGGAGAATTTGTAATGTCTGAAGACGATACAGCTATAAGAGTCAGTAATGTCAGCAAGAGCTTCAAGCTGCCGCATGACAAACAAAGCTCCCTCAAGGGCGGGCTCATAAGCTTGGTCAAAAACGGCAGGCGTACATACGAAAAACAAGAAGTACTTAAAAACGTTTCATTTGAGATCAAAAAAGGCGATTTTTTTGGTATTGTTGGTCGCAACGGCTCCGGCAAGAGCACCTTGCTGAAAATACTTGCTGGTATATACACACCGACGACCGGTAGCGTAGAAGTAAATGGCAGTCTCACACCGTTCATAGAATTAGGCGTAGGCTTCAACCCAGAACTCTCCGGCCGCGAAAACGTGTACCTAAACGGTGCACTTTTGGGTTTCAACCGAAGTGAAATGGAAGTAATGTACGACGATATCGTTGAGTTTGCAGAACTTGAACGATTCATGGACCAAAAACTAAAAAATTATTCTTCTGGGATGCAAGTACGGCTGGCATTCAGTATTGCCATCCGTGCAAAAAGCGACATCCTCCTGATAGATGAAGTTCTTGCAGTAGGAGACGCTGCTTTTCAGCAGAAATGCTACACCTACTTCGAGCATTTAAGGGAAGAAGAAAAGACAGTAGTATTGGTAACGCACGACATGAGTGCTGTAGAAAGATTTTGCAGTAGTGCAATGCTTATTAACAATATGATGATAGTAGCTCATGGAGAACCAGGGGTAGTGGCGGATGCTTATCGCGAGGAAAATATCACAACACCAAAGGAAACAAAAACTGGCAATAACCATAAATACGATATTAGCATCGATATAAGCGATCAAAACAATGCAATTAAAAAAATCAGTTTTAAGCACAATTATGCAAAACCCAAGGATGTATACCTAGGACTCATGATATTAAAAGATGGAGTAAATGTAGCTGAAATCAATAGTTCCGTGCAGCACTTAACCAACAGTTCAATCGCATACAATCTTGATACTAATTTACTAAATCCGGGCATATATTATGTATCAGCTGCGCTTTTTGTTAAAAAGACACGGGCTTTAATAGCTATGTCCTCAGATAAAAAGCCATTTGTTGTTCAAGGGGCGGATTCAACAAGAGGAGGTCCGGTGAAAATGGGGCATAACTGGGCTAGTTCAAAAAAATAGAATATACTTGAATTATAATACAGTTGCGTACGCATGATTTGCCATGTAGGTTATCGCAGTTTTCGGTATGCGACCTTCAGCACTTTCTTTATTATGGGCGGCGTTCGTCTTTTAAGATAATTGACCAGAGGTTTTACTTGGGTGGTATCGGTAATAGATTCGTTAGTATCTAGCTCCAGGCGCGCGTTTTTCATTGCATTTCGTAATAATCGAAGTCGCGGTTTCATCTGCTTGTCAAATGAATACAGAGCGTTTGATTTATCATAGCCCCGCTCGCAGATTTTCTTCAACCCATCGGGGTGATTAATGTAATAACTAATTTTTTCAACGATATCAAGGGCGTTATGTCTTATGAGCACTATTTCTTCGCCATCCTTAAATCGCCCTTCATTTAGGCTTAGAGGATCTGTAACAAACATTGCCACTTTTCTCAGCGAAGCATCAGTCACAGCCCCCGTCGGGAAGCCATCGAAACCTCCGCTGCTTATCTTATTATCAATGTTTGGAGATAAAATAATATCCTTGTCTCGATAGAATCTATCGAACCAGTCCTGTTCTTGAACGCCATAATATTCGATACTGCTAATACCGTCGGTGCTCAAGATGCTTTTATCCCATGGCCCAACAACATGAAACCTTACATTACTATATTTTTTACTGAGTTTCTTGGCTACGGAAATAAACACATCGTAGCCCTTGTCTTGGCCGTATTCAGAATACTTATGAGCAACAAAACAGATATCAATTGTCTTCTTGTCTATGCCGTAGTGTTTCTTGCTTATGTTTAGATTAAGCTTCTGCGTCGGCACAACCACGCCCCAAATATACTCAATCTTATCTTCTCCACAGAATCCATTTTTGACAAGGTAATCATAGACAATTCTCTGCGTAACAATCACCTTGTAAAAACAAGGAGAGCTCATGACACGACGAAGCATAGCGTCGCTGTTTTCGCCGTACAGCGCAAACATTCCTCCTGGGTACAGAGTAAAAATAAATGGTGTCTGTTCTCGCTCGGCTCTCTCGACCATATTTGCATACGCATTACCCAGAAAATCACAATACAGCAACGAAGAGTGGGTTTCTTCTTCTGAATACAATATATCTACAGAATCGGCAAGATCGGGGTACTTTCTTTTGTAGTCAATAATCAAAGCGTCTATACCATCGCGACCTAATATGTGCGCACTCTCGCCCGTCGTGAGCAGCCTGCTCCCGGGTATTTTTTTTAATATTGTGGTGAATTCCTCGTATCGAAATCCGGAAATTGGATGTGGAGATATGTCATCAATGATTGTAATAGCCTTTTTTCGTGTATCCTGCTTAATCTGTTTAGCACCAAGCAGTTTTTTATAATGAGAAAAGTAATTGTCGTATGAATACGTAAGGTATTTGTTATAGCGATCAATCGAATCGAGCAATAGTGACGTCTTAACTCGCTCGTCTTTCCCGGTCCAAATTCCTTTTTCGTGTTTTCGGTAGACATTGAGCGGCCTATTGAGCAGGCCAACACTACCGTATTGAGATAAATATAGCGCAAGCATCCAGTCTCCAGTAAACATGTCCTCAAACATGTCTGGCCTAATCTTCGCCAATAAACCTGAGTTGTAAAAAGCACAGTTTAAATTCCCAATCACATTCTCTCTTGCGAGTTCTTCTGTCGAGACCTCACCATTCATGAAACTTGGCTCAAAAACGGTGTAGCTTTTGTTTTCTTGGTCGTACGTCAATAGGCGATTGAACGTTACCGCAAGCTGAGGACATGACTGGTGGAGTTTGATGTGTTCGGAAATTCTCGTGGTTGAGAGGTAGTAGTCATCACCTTCACAGAAGGTAAAGTAGTCCGAGTCTCCTAATAGGGATATGAGCCTTTGGAGGTTATGAACCATTCCCATGTTATGCTCATTTCGGTAATATTGTATTTGAATGTCATCGCTGATGGTTTGCCTAGAAATAATCTCATATATTTTTTCACTTGTGCCATCATTTGAGCTATCATCACAAATAACGACCTTCAAGTTGAATTTCCCTGTCTGTGAAAATACTGACCCAAGACACTCTTCTATGTATTCGACTTGATTATATGTCAAGACACCCACTGATACCGTAGGAACAAAACTTTTAGGGAGATTTTGCAATGCAACCACTCTATCGTATGTGGAACGGAGTTTCTTTGATAATTTTTCAATTTTCAAACCTCTTGTGATAGAAGGAAGCTCCTTGAGAAGGATGCCAAATTGATCGCACTCAAAAACAACTGGACATTTTTGCTTTGCTTTATCATAAACAGCGCGTACACTTGCCCAGTCAATGTCGTCAAAAACAATATAGCCGCCCTCCTCAAGTATTTCTAGGCAACCGAAATAATCCTCGCATACAAAACGTGTATCATGATTACCGTCTATATGAGCGATATCAAACTTCTGGGCGTTTTTTGCGCAATCCTTGAAGAACTCTGCGGATGTTTTGCGAACCAGCTGAATTGATTCACCAAATCCACATCCTTCTCTGTACTCGAGTACGTCTCGGTAAATTTCATCGAAATCAAGCTTTTTTAGAAATGAATCAATTTGTTTTTTTAGCTTCTCATTAACATCGCTTTCTTTTGCGTCGTCGAGATTATATGGGTCAACCCCTACTGAGGTCCCACCGTTCTGGTGGACACTATACGCTGCAGGGAATAAACTCTTCCCTCTGTATACCCCAATCTCAACAAAGTTTTTCAGTTGTTGTTCGTGAATTAGGTATGACATAAGAAATGTTTTTGGGATAGGCGACCCCCCACCAAAGTCACTTTTTATCTCCAGGGCAAACTTTTTGCAAGCGGTATATAGGTTAAATGATGGGTCTGAGTAGGTCATCACCGTGCAACCTGCAGAATATCCGAAATATTGGAATCATGAAAAAATGAACAGCCCGAAAAGATAAGGGCATAAGACAACAACCTTGTACAATGTATTTCCGCTAATACTTTCATAGAGATCCATTTTTCGATATTATGGTTCGTACTGTTAATAAACATATCACAAATGAGCCGAGTGTCAAAGCGAGCTCATACTAAGCCAGTACGCAAATAAATATGATGGCGTGAGCCTGTATATGATAAGATATAGGTATAAAATCGGAGGTAGTCTTTGGTGCGACAATGCAATCTGTGTGGTTCAAATGATGGCTTTAGCTCGATAGAAGAAGAAATTGGTCAGCAACTTTCCGACAATGGCTTTCCGTACCCACTTTCTGATTTTGAAACGCTGAGCTACAAGCGCTATGCCTGCAAGAACTGTGGTGCAGCTGACAGAGAACGCTTATATAAGTTGTATCTCGACAAAAAGCTACCAGAAACTAAGCTATCATTGATAGATTTTGCACCTGCATATCCATTACAAGCCTATATCAAAGCCAGGTCTAACGTCACATATCGATCAGCCGATTTATATATGGATGATGTCGATGACAAAGTTGATATTACTAACATGAGCATATATGAAGATAACCGATTCGACTTATTCATATGTTCTCATGTGCTTGAGCACGTCGATGATACGAAAACCCTCAATGAACTCTATCGCATCCTGAAACCCGGCGGAAAGGGGATTCTCATGACACCCATTATCGATCGTGACGAAGTTTTTGACGAAGATATGTCGGTCACTGACGTGGCTGAGCGATGGCGTCGTTTTGCACAGGACGATCATGTCCGGCTCTACAGTAAAAAGATATTCCTAGAGCGGGTTGCCTCGGCAGGATTTAGTGTCGAGCAATTGGGATGGCGCCAGCTCGGTCTTCTCAATTTCCTACGGTACGGTATAACACTTAAGTCAGTACTATATATAGTGAGTAAATAGATGCAGAAGCAAATCGGATTATTAGGCAATGGTGGGCACGCAGACGAAGTAGCAGCTAGCTATGAAGGTGAAGTACTATTTCGGGCTGTCTCAGAAAAATATATGAATGCGAGGGCAGCGGTGAATATTGAGAAACCCCCCGCCGAGGATATGAACGTGCCAGTACATGCTGCCATCGGTGCTCCGAAAATCAGGAAAGATTTAATCCAGCTATGGCCAGGTAACCAATATGAAACTGTCATTTCACGTACGGCGGTGGTAGACGATTCTGCGCGTATCGAAGACGGCTGTTACGTAGCGGAAGGGGCAGTTATCACGACCAATGTGGCGCTCGGGATGCAGGTTATCGTCAACGTCGGTGCCTCGATTCATCATGGCTGCACGGTCGGTGAATACACGACCATATCACCCGGGGTGCATATAGGAGGGAACGTTACAATTGGACGTGGCGTGTTCATAGGCATAGGGGCCACAGTCAGCAATGGCGTGAGTATCTCGGATGGTGTAGTACTTGGAGCAGGTGCTGTGCTGATTGTCGATGCCGACACCGAAAATGGGGTGTATGTGGGAGTGCCAGCCAAACTTGTCAAGGTAAATGAAGGGTGGCTCGATGAAATATAAAATTCCATTTATCAAACCAACGTTTCCAACTGCCCAGGAGTTGGCGGAAGACTATGAGCAAATCGTATCGTCCAACTGGTATACCAACTTTGGTCCATTTGAGCAGCGGTTTCGTAAAGAAGTCGGTGACTATGTCGGCCAGGATATCGAAGCTTGCCTGGTTTCGAGTGCCACGGCAGGTTTAGAAATCGCTATTCGACTCCTATTTCAAAAAGAAGCTGACAAAAAGCAGGTTATTATGCCGTCATTTACGTTCGCGGCTGGCTTGGAAGTTGTGCTGGGGCAAGGATTTGAACCAGTCTTGATTGATATAGATGAAAACTGGCAGCCTGACGTGGCCCAAGCCCAGCAGCATTTGCAACAATCGAGTGCTCAGGTGAGTGGCATCCTACTAGGTAATAGCTTTGGCGTGGGCAATCCCCGTATAGAAGACTGGGAAAAATTATCTGCCAATTACAACGTACCGCTTGTTGTTGATTCCGCAGCTGGTTACGGTTCGTTGTACACCGATGGCACAAAACTTGGTGCACATGGTCGCTGCGAGGTGTTTTCGTTTCATGCCACCAAACCATTTGCCATAGGTGAGGGTGGTGCCATCACCAGCCGAGATGCTGCCTTTATAGAAAATTGTCGCAAAGCAACTAATTTTGGGTTCGGTGCAGACAGGAAAGCTAGCATACTTGGGACCAATGCAAAGCTGGAGGAAATAAAATGCGCTATAGGCTTACGACAACTCAGCACGTATGACGATCGACTGGTTGCACGCCGACAAGCACTCATGACGTATAAAGATCGTCTAGCGACGACGGATTGTACCTTTCAGGCCAATGACGAGACTTCAACGGTTCCTTTTGTAAGCGTCAAGCTCGCAACCACCTCGCAACGGGATGCTGTGCGAGATGCACTGCTCGCCAACACGGTTGACGTAAAGAGTTATTATGATCCGATACATCAACACCCTATTGCACACGATCCCGCCGTCAAGTCACTGGGCCTCGATACAACAGATATGCTAGCCGACACCATACTAGCGCTGCCGCTGCATGATACTATGTCGTATGAGCACATAGCATACATCACCGACTTGATACATGACGCACGCTAAACTCGACACTAGCCCTACAAACGTGCTTGTTAGTATTGTTTGCATATCGTACAACCAGGAGCGCTACATTGCGCAAGCCTTTGACAGTTTTTTGATGCAAGCCAGAGAGGGTTTTGACATCGAAGTTATCATCGCCGATGATGCTTCAACCGACGCAACACAGGATATTATCAGAGAGTATACCGCACGTGAGCCGGCGATATTTAAGCCCATATTGCGAGAGAAAAACGTAGGAGTGCAGAAGAACCTGTTTGAAGCTATGAAAGCCGCAACAGGCACATACATTTCACTCTGTGAGGGTGATGACTACTGGACGGATGCACAGAAACTTGCACACCAGGTTGCGACAATGGACAAACACCCAGACGCCACTATATGCTTTCATCCTGTGCAGGTAGTCTACGAAAGTGACACGCACATTGATAAGAAGACCGAAATCTTTCCAGACGCTGCCGATATGCGTGAACCATCTCTCTATACGCTACTCGATAAGAACTACATCCAAACAAATTCGGTTCTATACCGCCGACTGCAAGCCTATACGGAACCCGACAATGCGATATTGCCCCTTGATTGGTACTTGCATATTCTTCACGCATCCCAGGGCTCGATACAATGCGTGAGCAAGGACGGCCCCATGTCCGTGTATCGCCGTCACGCGAGTGGAGTGTGGTGGCAATCTTCGGGTCAGGAGATACTCTTCTGGGAGAAGCAAGCAATCTCCCACTTGTACATGTTTCAGGAGGTCGCGAAACTTGTTTCTAAAGATAAAGAAGCTTCGCGCCGGATACAGGTCACTACAAAAAAGACCCTCGGCGACATCATGAGAGTTTGCGCCAAACAAAAGGGGCTGGAACTCGCTAAGCGGATCGGACAGACATTCCCAGACCTCGTAAACGAATATTTACTGGACGTCCAGGAGTCTGCCGACGAACATTATGTGGCACTTCTTTCGGCTAATGAAAAAATGAAAGTGTTGGCGGAGCTGGAAGCCACCAATATGGGCTATAGCGCCGAAATACATAGACTACGCGACGAACTCGATACGCTTTACAAAAAGCTGCATAATCCTGTAAAGCACTACGCTAATTCAATTTTGAATCGCTTCAAACCCTAAGCTTTATTGGCGCGTTCAATCTGAGAAATATAAGAACTCTTGGTATAGGTGTCGATAATATTTTGAGAGTTTTTGCCCATTGTTGCTAAGGCAGTATTAGTTGTTGCTTTGTTCAGGAGCAGTTCAATCTTTTGGGCAAAGGCAGGAATATCGGTATGATCGACGAAGTAGCCATTCTTGCCATCCTGGAGCTGCTCGTCCATGCCGGCGGAATTGTTCCTGAGTACCACATGACCCATGAGCATCCCCTCGGCGACGTACAAGCCAAACGTTTCATTGAGAGAGCAGCATATAACCGCATTGCAGGTATGCGTGATTTCTAGAGCGTCATCTTTGGGTAGCGAGGGGTGGGCAGTAACGTATTCGCCCAGCGTGGACTGTGCTATCCAACGTATCTGTTGCGAGATATAGTCGGTTTCTCCGATAGCCACAAGATGTAGTTCAAATTTGCGATACTTGTTCGGGTTTTTTGCATAGTACGTTGAGACAAAATACTGGAATGCGCTAAGAGCCAATAGCTGACCCTTGCGTCCGTCTGACGATGTACCAGATAACAGGAAGCGTACCGAATCAAAGTCACTAGCTGGACGCACCTGTCGATACTTGTCGGGGACTTCAACCCGGAGCTTTATGGCTTCAGGTGTTTCGATGTCGAGCAGCTCGTTGTATTCGAGGGCAGTGCGCTTAGAGGGGAAGAACAAGGTGAGTGATTTGTTTTTGACTGCTTTTGAAAGTTCGTGCAAGTTGCGTTGTTCCAAAAATTCCCTATGGATAACGGGAAGTTGTGCTATGTCTTCATGAATGAACCAATAGGCATGCTTGAGTCGCTTTGTCTTTAGCCACAAGAGCACAAAGTCGCGGTAATTGTCGTAAACTGCGGCTGTGTTCATGAGCACGAAGTCATGAGGGCGCAGACCAAGCTGCAGGCGTATAAACCTAAAACTAGCACCAAACACGGTTTGCTCGACTGACACGCCCAACGTGCGCAAATACGCTCTCTGCGTGTCTTCGACACCTGGTGCAAATACGCGGACTCGATTGGCGCCGTATTTGTATACGTACTCCTCAATAATCTGTAGCAGGACTATCGGGGCGCCAGTGTTATTGATCGGGTGAGATATAAATACGAACTGGGGTTCTCGTTTTTGCGCATCAAGACGTTTTTTGACCTGCGTCTTAGCAATGTCTTTGGCGATATATGCTGACCTGACAATGCCTTTGCGCTTCACCTGGCGCGCAACCCTAAAGGGCAGGCGCAAGAGGGTGCCAATACGGCCCGATGAAGGTTGGACAGTTGCAGTAGCTGAACCTTCGGAAAGGGGATTCGCCGCCAGGAGCAATTTGCGCAGGCTGGATTCTTCTGCATACGGCAAGGTACCACTGGTGATTATCTGGCTGAGTTCCTTGGTTGCAACATCCCAATAGTATTTATTTTTGAGCTCGCGGACAGCTTTTTTCATCGCCGGCAGGATTTGTTTGTCTTTTCGGACGAGCTCAACCGACTTAACTAACGCGTGAGCGCTCAAGCTGTCAGTACGCACGGCTCCCTTAATGGCGATGAGTTCTTCGCTGAGAGGGTCGCCGCCATTGGTGATGATAACGGACTCTCCCCATACGAAATCCATGACCCGAGTGCGCCAGGAGTATTTGTTTTCTTCGCCTTCTTGGTTCAGGCTGACAATAACGTCGGAATGTATAAACCAGTCAACGCGTGTATTGAAGTCAACCCAATCGACAAAAAATACAGAGCTATTGATATAGCCATTAGTCTTTGCGAAGTCTACGGCATGGTCATATTGGCGTGAGAAATCGGGGTTTGGGTTGAACGGATTTTTACCTCCGACAAACACAAACTTGATGTGTTTGTCGGCACTTAGCGTTTTGATGGCACTGAGATATTCATCTACGCGGAACCAAGGATAGATGCCACCAAACCATAAAACGACGAAATCATCCTTTTTGATGCCGAGCTCAGCGTATGGATTTTTTGTAGATTTTACGGCAGTTCGGTGGATTCCAAGAGGAGTCGAAATGAGGCGCTTCGCGCGGTATGATGCTGGGTTGATTATGCTCAGCGCTGAAAGCACACCCTTGTAGAGCTGTTCCTGATTAGCGTTGGCATATAGGAAATAATCGCCTCGCTTCAGGGCGAGATTATGTCGCTGGACATCAGCGGAGTAGTTGACGTACTCATTCTGGATATCTTTGGACTCACGTGCGGAGACCTCTATGTATATAGGTACGTATGCATCGAGAATTAGCTGCACGTTATCGTTGATATTCTCGGCAACAAATACTGAAGGATCACCCATGCAGTAACTGATAACGACAGCGTCGAAGGAATTGATGAGCTGGACAAACGTGTCGTCAAGACGCCAGTTGACTAGCTTCACCCGCTCGAACTCAGTGCGTTTCTGTGGAAAACCCTCGTTTATGGCAACTGTGACATCGATACTGTTTGCGACAAGGCCTTTTGCCAGCCCCCAAGCCCGCATGCCGCCACCTTCAACGGTTTGGTTATCGGGGGTGGGAACTGGGCCGTACGAAACAACCAGACAGCTTTTTGTATTGCTCTCCATTGCACTAAATATATCACCGATGTGACGGTTAATCAAACACGAGGGGGCTAATTAGGAGGTGTTGCTACTTGATTAGATATGGTATGGCGGTTCCAGGTCGATAGGTTATTGTTCCAGATGTGAAATTCGATATTGCCACTGCCGGTACCATGGGGTGAATGTACGCCTATAAGGGCTGCAGTATCTTTGCCTTCACCATTGAAATTACCAAAGAGGATTTTACTGTATCGTGGGTCTAGAGTACTGGAATTGGATATGACATGATTGTTCCAGGTCTGTAACCCCTGGTTCCAGATATGAAACTCAATACGTTCGGTTGATGTACTGCCATTGCCTTGACCAATAAGAATGCCTTCGTCTTTGCCATCGCCATTGAGATCGGCGAACTGTATGGATGATAGTACGGGGTCTAGAGTACTGGAATTGGATATGACATGATTGTTCCAGGTCTGTAACCCCTGGTTCCAGATATGAAACTCAATACGTTCGGTTGATGTACTGCCATTGCCTTGACCAATAAGAATGCCTTCGTCTTTGCCATCGCCATTGAGATCGGCGAACCGAATGACACTCAGCGTAGGATCGACACAAGGCATGTTTGAAATAGTATGGCTGGACCAGGTTTGTAGAGATGCATTCCAGACATGGAACTCTATCATGCCCGAGCCTGTGCCACGAAGACTGACGAGTATGGGAACTTTTGTGCCCCCGCCAGAAAGGTCAGCGTACGCTATCATGCTATTCGCAGGATCGATACTAGCGGAACTCGATGCGGTGTGTGAAGCATAGCTCGTTAAAGTACTATTCCATGTATGAAATTCGACGCAGTTAGTGGAGGCACCCGAGTAAATCACGAAACTGACCTTGGGTTCCTTTTTTCGTTGGGCATTGACGATGACATCAGTGTTGACAACGCCGTACGTGGAGTAGCAAATGCCTGTATAGGGTGCGCCGAACCAGTCATAAAACACTCGCCAGAAGTTTCTGTTTCCGTAGGCACTACAGCCATCGCCCCTGCCATACATATTGTTTAATGCGGCCTGGTTTGGCTGGTATGGGGTGTAAGTGTACAGAGCTGCGGTGGCTTTGGTTTGGATAAATACATTTGAAGCGCCACAACCCGTGGGAGCGACGTTCCACGGGATAGAGTTATTTTGGTATGGGCGTTTGTAGGGCCACCAAGGTTGCTCCATGTTGTCCAGATAGTAACGAAGCAGTTTAGCAGCCTCGGCTATTTGGATAGAAAAACCAGCATAATTACTGTCACAATTTGCGCTGCCACCGGGGCCATTGTCTGGACAGTGCGCACCCATAGCGTAGGTATACTGCTTTTGTAGCGGCCATGTGTCGCGCGTCAAGGGCCCAGCAGACTCAGTATCGAGCTTTACGAGCAGTACCTTTGGACTGATTTTGTACTGAGCAGCTGCGTTATAAATCATCTGAGCAGCGCTTACAGAGCCAGCAGGGGGATTGCCACCGTTCGTAAAACTATTGGCAGGAACTCCAGGGCCGGGTTGTGTTTTGGGCACTTCGTAATAATTTCTCAGACAGACATAAGGTGGAGCTGGCCAACCACGAGACGCAGCATACTGCGCATGTGTCAAATCTGAACGCCCCCAATCGCTCGCTGGCTGTGCACCCGCAGTGTCACAGGACGGTACCAAGTTATTCAAGAAGGCTTGTATACCGCTCACGGACATACTGTTTACATCCGTGAAGATAGGATCATCGATGATTTGACCTGCTCGCCAGTCTGCCGCAGTTACGGCATTCGCGGTTTGCGGAGGAATGAGGAATTGACCGCACACAACGAGAGCGATTGCGACCAGTGCGAAGCGACGTAGCATTATCTAACCTCCACGCTCGCGAGCTTTTCGGTTGTTGTGTCCCCAGAGGTCACCGAAAGCTTGAGCGACCACATACCATTACCAAACTCAGAAACAGGTACTGAATATCCAGCACATGTGGAGAACTGACTTGCATACACCACTTGAGCGGTTTTCGTGTTGGTACGTGAACCATTTGTGATGAGTAAGTTACACGTGCCATCACTATAGCCAGTCAATCGAGTCGATATGGTAACGCTGCTACCTTCTTGCTTTGCATCAATCTGAATATTTCCAGGGTCTAGTGGCTGCGTGTATTGACCGCTGTTTTTGGTTACTTTCGAACTCAAATCCGCGTCGGTTGTAGAGGAGTCTTTGTTTGCTTCGATGAGGGCGGCTTCTTTTTTAGAGTTATTGAATGCCTGATCTTTAGCTGCCGGCTGAGTGGCGTGAAATACATCAATCAAACCTGTCTTTTCTGCAGCAGCAAAGCCACCGAGCAGCACAAGGATGGCTGCAGATACGATGATGATTTTTTTGCGCTTGAGACTCATGGTGTGTATGTTTCTAATGGCATAAGCATCATAGCATATTTTGGTATGTCTTTTCAACCTCGTAAATTCTCACCCCAAACGCTATAACTCATACACTTTCGCTAGGGCTAGTGTAGTAGTTTGCGTATCTGTAACCACCCACAGACTACTACCGAAGCCATTGCAAGTAGTAGTAGCCAGTCCTGGAAATGTACGAGCCATTCTCGCCAAACAAAATTGTAGCTAAAGAGCATGTACAAGATAAGCTGCAATATGTTTATCCAGTACGTAATCTGCACAAGTTTGTACCATTTTTTTGTGAGCATCCAGTGGATTGCAGCACCAGCAAATAGTATCACTATGGCTTCAGCAAAGTGAGAGACACCAAGCCCTTTCGGCCAGCCAATGATGACGACACAGGCGAGAATCGGAATGATGGTAAATATATAAAAACTTAGTTTTTGACGGAGAGCAGCAATGTAGGCAGGGATGGCAAGACCGAGCCCAACAGATCCTGGGAAACTGAATATGCTAAGAGCCCATATCCTACGCACAATACTTTGTGCAGCTTCGGAGTAAATGAGCTGGTAGGGCGACAGTAGGTAAAATAGAGACTCCAATCGTATCTGCAGGAGCCTAAATAGCGAGGTGTGCTTGAACTCCTCTATGAGCTTGTGTCGATCGTCGTACTGCGGGATGTCGTTTAAAGATATGGGGTAGTAGATAAAGGTGCTTGGTTTGTGGTACTTCAAAGATGCCAGCAACAGCCAAGGTGCGGCTGCGATAGAAATAATAGCAGTGAAGATAAGACTGTGCGCAAAGCGTCGTTTATAGAGTAGGTGTATAAAGCTTGCCGCAATGTATAGGACCGCCAAGTCGTGTGAAAGATAGGCGAGACCACTGACAATGGCTGCCATCACCAAACGCTTCGTACCGTTCTCTATCAATAGCAGCCACGAGAAGAGAATGAAGAAAGCAGTGAACGATTTTGGCCACGTAAAGAAGCTGTTGGCGAGGAAAAAGTGGCTAGGAATGAAAAAGAGCAGCGCAACCCGAGCGGTTTTCTCACTAAAAAGTTTCTTCAACAGGAAAAAGGCAGGAATCATGAGAATGCTATTTAGAGCCGCACCAATAACCTGAAACTGGCGGTAGGTGTGTGTTGGATCTGCGCTGTCAGGCGCCCAAATGTAGCCAATAGGTAGTGTCTGGTGCGTTAGCAGAAAATATCCAGCAGTAACTGCTCCCATCAAAGGTGTCCGCTGAAAGAAACCGACTCCCCATTCGTCGATAAATGAATCTTTAGTAGGATCGGAACGGTTAACCATGAACTGCGCCTGTCTATAGGGGATAGAATTGTCGTTTGCTGGGGTCTGCGCGACATTGAGCACTTTGACATCAAAATGGGTGTAGGTATACCCAGCAATCGGTTGCGGGTCGGGTATGACACTATACGGAGGATGTAACGACAAGCCGATAAAAAGCAGTGAAAATACCCCTAGCAGAAAGGTGACTAGTAGGGGAAACTGATAGTTTTTCAATGCATTTAGCTCACGGTTGAGGACAAATAAGGCCGTACCACCTAAAGCGTACACTGTCAGAAGTAGCATAGCCGCCCAATGAGGTAAAGCAAATGCATATCTGAAGACAGCAATGAGTGCAAATACCACGATACTCAAGGTGTACGAAAGGCACAGATCTACCCAGTCCCTTTGTCGCATAAAGTTGAGTTTCCGAATAAAGCCATAGCCTGGTATGAGCAGTAACGCATGGAATGCGATCAAGAAGATGATTGAAAGAAGAGTACTCATGGATCTGGTTGTATTCTAGCAATAATCGCGATTCTTTGCCAAAAAGGCTGGTGCCCAGGTCGCTTCGGATATGGTACTATTTTAGTATCAAGCAAAAGGAGGTTATAGATGTCTGGATATGATGTTTGTATTGTGGGTGGTTGTGGGCACGTAGGGCTACCCCTCGGAATGGCCTTTGCTGACCAAAAACAGCATATTGTACTCTATGACATCAATGAAGCTGTCATCGCGAAAGTCAATGATGGTGTTGTGCCTTTTAAAGAAAATGATGCCGAAGAAGTATTGCGGCGCGTCATTAAAAATAAACGTCTCCTGGCTACAAATGACCCAACTGTCATCTCGAAATCAAAAGCAGTCGTGATGGTTATCGGTACACCTGTCGATGAACACCTGAATCCGAAAGTAGGCGACATCTTTAAAGCCGTAAAAGAAATCGAAGAATATCTGACAGACGATCAACTTCTGGTCATGCGCAGCACGCTGTACCCGGGAGTAACAGACAAAGTCGCAGCATACCTGAAGAAACGTGGCAAAAAAACGCAAATCGCGTTCTGTCCGGAGCGTATCGTCGAAGGTTCTGCTCTGACAGAATTGTACGATCTTCCACAAATTGTTGCGGGCTGCACCCCAGAGGCTGTCAAACGAGCGAGTGCGCTTTTCAGCATTCTGACCAAGAAAATTGTCGTCACGAAGCCCATTGAGGCAGAGATGGCCAAACTTTTCACGAACACATGGCGCTACATAAATTTCGCAATCTCTAACCAGTTCTATATGATTGCCGATGCGGCAGGTGTGGATTTCTACGATATATACAATGCTATGACCCAAGACTATCCGCGCCTCAAATCATTTGCGCGCGCTGGACTTGCTGCAGGGCCTTGTCTCTTTAAGGACACCATGCAGCTCTCAGCTTTTAGCGGGAGCAACTTCTTTCTCGGTCACTCAGCTATGCTCATTAACGAAGGCTTGCCAGATTTTATAGTCACGGGCATGCAAAAGAAATACGACTTGCACGACAAGACAGTAGGCATACTGGGTATGGCGTTCAAAGGGGACAGTGACGATCCACGAGAAAGTCTTTCGTACCGCCTGAAGAAAAAGATGGAGGTGGAGGCCAATACTGTACTGTGCCACGACCCGTTCATCAATGATCCGCGCTTTGTTTCCCTCGAGGAAATAGAGAAACGCGCAGATATCGTTGTCGTCGCAACTCCCCATACGATGTATAAGGACAAACACTGGGGCTCAAAGATTGTGGTTGATATGTGGAATATTTATGGCAAAGGAGGGATGATCTAATGAAAATATTATGGACTGGAGCCGCGGGCTTTATAGCCGGTTATACCGTAGAAGAACTGCTCAACAATGGCCATGAAGTCGTTGGTATAGACAACTACTCAAAGTACGGCAAAGTTGAGAAGAGTTACGATAACCACCCGCACTACACGTTTATAGAAGGTGACGCCAAAGACGTAGAACTCATGAAAAAAGCTGCCGAGGATGTTGATATCATAGTTTCTGGTGCTGCCATGATCGGTGGAATCTCATACTTCCATGAATTTGCATACGATTTGCTCGCGGAAAACGAACGTATAACAGCTGCAGCATTCGACGCTGCTATATGGGCATTCAAGAACAGGAAACTAAAGAAAATTGTCGTTATGTCGTCATCCATGGTGTTTGAATCGACAGACCAATTTCCAACCCCAGAGTCAGCCATTTTTACTTCGCCTCCACCTGTTTCGACCTATGGGTTTCAGAAACTGGCTTGCGAATATTTTGCGCGTGGAGGTTGGGAGCAATTCCAACTTCCATTCACCATCATTCGACCATTCAACTGCGTTGGCATAGGGGAAAAGAGGGCGCTTAATGACAAAGATATTTATTCGGGCAATGTTAAGCTTGCTATGAGTCATGTTGTTCCTGACCTCGTTCAGAAAATCGTGAAGGGCCAAGACCCATTGCATATTCTGGGCGAAGGCAATCAGGTTAGGCACTACACGTATGGCGGTGACCTAGCAGAAGGAATTCGTCTATGTATAGAAAAGGAAGAAGCATTCAATAATGACTTCAACATCTCCACTCCTCAATCAACCACCGTAGTAGAACTCGCTGAAAAGATCTGGGTTAAAATCAATGGTGACAAGCCATTTGCATATGTTTCCGACAAGCCATTTGAGCACGACGTGCAAAAGCGTGTGCCAGATACGACGAAGGCTCGTAAAGTGCTTGGTTACGAAGCCAAGACATCACTCGATGACATGCTTAACGAAGTCATACCGTGGATAATCGAGCAGGTGAACAATGGCAACATCTAGACGTACAAAACCCGTTCTCAGTATCGTCATACCGGTCTACAACGAAGGTGAGAATTTTCCGGCGCTCTACAAGGAGCTAGAAAGCAAAATTCTGATCCCACACAAGACAATAATTGTCTACGATTTCGATGAAGACACAACTGTCCCTGTAGTAAAAAAATACCAAAAGAATGACAAGCAGCTTGTGTTGCATAAGAATACACGCGGCCGGGGGGCGCTCAATGCGCTCCTAAGCGGGTTCGATTACGTGCAGAGTGGGCCACTACTTGTTACAATGGCTGATCTATCTGATGATATTGCTGTCGTCGAGACTATGTATCAAAAATATCTCGCTGGGGCTGACGTGGTGTGCGGAAGTCGATACATGAAGGGAGGTCGACAGATTGGGGGTCCGTTACTGAAACGAACTCTCTCGCGCCTGGCCGGAGTATCACTGTACGTTTTCAGACGAGTGCCGACTCATGACATAACTAATAACTTCAAACTATATCGTAAAGAATTCCTTGACACGCTCACTATCGAAAGTAGGGGTGGGTTTGAGGTTGCCATGGAGATTACCGCCAAGGCGTTTAGAGGGGGCTTCACGATAGCTGAAGCACCATCCACGTGGCGCGACCGCACCTCAGGTGAAACGAACTTCAAATTATTTTCGTGGTTACCGTCGTATCTGCACTGGTACTTTTACGCTCTCGGACCACGAAAGAAACAGAAATAACGATTTATTCTACGCTTACTTAGTCCGTGGCGTGTATTGTAAATATATACTTCTTGTAAGCGACGTATGTCCAGATCATCTGAATAAAAACTGCGAGTGCCTTGGCGAGCATGTAATTCATATGTTCGCCAACTATACTAACGAACGTCACTGTAAACAAATAGTTACATACTAACAGCACGAAGTATATTGTGATGTGTCGTTTGAGGTCTTCCTTTTCACTGACACTAAATGTCCAATGCCGGTTCAATATGAAGTTATACAAAATGGAAATCCAGTAGGCAAACGAGGCAGATCCAGCCAGATTTAATTCGAACACCCCATGCAGTACATAGAGGATGCCAAAATCAAGCACAAAGGTAGTGCCTCCCACAAAAAGATATCGCATAAAGGAGTGTTTGTATAAGTAGAGTAAGATATTTTTTGTACGCAGCATGGAAGTTTACATTGATCCCGGGCGCTTGACTGTAAATAGGTACTTACCATATCCGGACTTATTGAGCGGCTCAGCCAGGGTGGCGAGCTCATCGGCCGTGATGAAGCCTTGTTCGTAGGCAACATTTTCGGGAGAGCCGATGATTTGCCCGGTGCGCTTTTGCACGACGCGTACGTAGTCCGTGGCGTCTGAGAGCGAGTCTATGGTGCCGGTGTCGAGCCATACATCACCTTCGTCGAATGTTTGTACCTTGAGTTTTCCTGCTTGCAAATAGGCATTGTGAATCTCGGTAATCTCGATCTCGCCGCGGGCACTCGGCTTTGCCTCTTTGGCGTACTGAACGCAGTTGTTGTCGAAGAAATAAAGTCCTGGGATGGCATAGTTGCTTTTAGGTTGGGCGGGCTTTTCCTCTATGCTCATGACGTTGTTATCTGCATCAAACTCGACGACGCCGTAACGTTCCGGATCATGTACGGGAGCGCCAAAGATGATGCCACCATCTGGGTCGGCACATTTTTCGAGCGCCTCACCGAGCTTATTGCCGTGGAAAATATTATCGCCAAGTACCATAGCGACTTTGTCGCCAGCCAAAAAGTCCTCACCAATAATAAATGCCTGTGCCAGACCGTCTGGCGATGGCTGAACTGCGTATGAGAGCTCTATACCCCACTGAGAACCATTGCCAAGCAGCTTTTGGAAACTGGGAGTATCATCTGGCGTTGATATGATGAGAATCTCACGAATCCCCGCAAGCATAAGGGTTGTAAGCGGATAGTAGATCATCGGCTTGTCGTAGATTGGTATGAGCTGTTTGCTTATACCGCGCGTTATTGGGTAGAGTCGTGTGCCGCTGCCACCCGCTAGTACTATGCCTTTCATAGAGTCCTCTCCTTTTCTTGCTTAATATATGCTGCTAGGTTATCTTGCCAATCTTGGCTGACAAAGCCTGTCGCGTGGAGTTTCTCGAGGGACATATCGCTACCAAGTGGCCGTGGTGCTATGCCTTCTTTGCCAGCAAAATATTCGGCGGTTGTCGTGTCGGTAACAGTGAGATTTTTGTATCCAGCCAGTCTAAAAATATCGCGGGTAATTTCTGCCCAGCTGGCAAGTTTTCCTGAGTTCGTCACATTATACGTCCCAAACGGGGCTCTGGTAGTGAGCAGATGGTCTATGGCACGTACAAGCTCATCCGTAAACGTCAGCCGTCCTACCTGATCGGCTACCACAGTCGGAGAAATACCTTTTTCAGCCACTCCTAGCATGGTTCGCACAAAATTTTTGCCTTCGCCAATCACCCACGTGGTGCGAAGTATGTAGTGCTTTGGGAGGACGCTCACCACGGCATCGCCCGCTGCTTTACTTTGCCCGTAGACACCAAGCGGGCTAAAAGGCTCGTCTTCTTGATGGGGTTCTTTCGTGCCATCAAACACGTAGTCAGAAGATATATGAAGCAATGTGATCTCGTGCTTCAGCGCAACACGCACGAGGTTTGCTACGGCTGAGGCATTGACACTCCAGCCAATGACACGGCCTTCAGGGGTTTCTGCGCCATCGACGTTTGTATAGGCGGCAGCGTTTAAGATGGTTGCAATGCCCGACCAGTCGAAGGCATCTACAGATTCGCGGCTGGTAATATCGAGCTCGTCGATATCGGCAAACTGTGCTGCCGGATATTGCGCGCGGAGCGCCGTGCCCAGCTGCCCATTTGCTCCTACGATAAAAATTGTACTATCGTCCATGCTTTACCTTCCTTGTTGAGTCATACTGATCAGTGCAGGGTACCTTCTATAGCGGGAAGATCTTTCTGCATCGCTCAAGATGACGGTGATGCTACCAGTACTCTCATTATACCTCCAAAGCGTTGACGTCCGTAAGCAACGGGTTTGCAAGATCTTTTTCCGACACCACAGCCTGTTCCTTTGAAATAGGCCAGGTGATGTCAAGAGCGGGGTCAAAGAGGTTTACGGCGACATACTGTGCGTCAGGTGACCAGTGCGCGTTGACGAGATAGGTGTAGGTGACATTGTCTTCCAGCGTTTGGTAGCCATTTGCGACGCCACGCGGGATAAAGACGGCTATGCCAGGGTTCAGTTCCAGGCTAAATGTGCGGCCAAACGACTCGCCAGCCCGTAGATCTACCCAGGCACAAAACACACGACCGTTGGCGAGGGAAATAAACTTCTCCCAAGGCTCGGCGTGGAGTCCGCGCGTGGCGCCAGCTGTATCGTTGTAGCTAAAGTTATTTTGCACAGCTTCAAATGTCGGCAGTCCGAGCGCCTCCATTTTGGCTTTTTGGTAGTTTTCCTTAAACCACCCGCGATTATCACCGTGCACCGGCAGCGTTATAACGTATAAGCCAGGTATAGGGGCTTCGGTAACGGTTAATTCGTTATAATCTGATGGGTCAAAACTCATAGCTATTGCCCCTGCTTGGCGTATGCCGCTTCGACGTTTGATTTATCGGCTTGCCACCATTCGCGGTTAGCTCTGTACCAATCTATGGTTTGCTGGAGGCCGTCGCGCATGCCAGTTTGATTGTCCGTGTACTGTGGTTGCCAGCCTAGCTCGTTGCGCAACTTCGATGAGTCCATCGCATAGCGCATATCGTGCCCAGGGCGATCGGTAACGTGCTCGTACCAGTCGGCGCCTTTGCCCATCAGCTCACAGATGAGCTCGATGACCATCTTGTTGTTGACGTGGTCGTTGTCGGCGCCAATGATGTAGGTGTCGCCCAAGCGGCCTTTGTCTAAAATGAGGTGAACGGCTGCATTATGATCGTCCACGTGTATCCAGTCTCGGACTTGCTCACCCGTTCCATAGAGCTTCGGCTTGATGTCACTCAAAATATTGGTGATCTGACGGGGGATAAACTTCTCGATGTGCTGGAAGGGGCCATAGTTGTTACTACAGTTCGAAATGGTGGCCTCTATGCCAAAGCTGCGTATCCACGCGCGCACCAGGTGGTCGCTGCCAGCTTTGGTGGAGCTATAGGGGCTGGAGGGCTCGTATGCGGTCGTTTCGGTAAATCGGTTCGGGTCGTCGAGCTCGAGGTCGCCAAACACTTCGTCGGTCGAAATATGGTGCAGGCGCTTGCCGTACTTGCGAATGGCCTCGAGGATAGTGTAGGTACCAACGATGTTCGTTTGCACAAACGGCCACGGATCACGCAGGGAATTGTCGTTGTGACTTTCGGCGGCAAAGTGCACGACGAGGTCAGTTTCTGCCACAAGTTTGTCCATAAGTTCGGCGTCGCAGATGTCGCCCGTTACAAACTCGATTTTATCGAGTACACCCTTGAGGTTATCTGGGTTACCCGCATAGGTAAGCTTGTCGATAACGGTTATTTCGTATTCGGGTCGATTTTTGAGCGTGTAGTGTACAAAGTTTGACCCTATAAACCCTGCACCACCAGTAATTAACATCTTAGTCATATGGTATTAGTATAGGCTGGCGGGCACGTTCAGTCCATTGTCAAAAACAAAAAAGGTATTTTGAGCATTAATTACAACACTTAAGAATTTGTTATCAGTGCGGTTACCTTGTCCACCAGTTTGTCGAGCTGTGTTTGGGTGCTGGCTTCGGCATTTAGGCGCATAACAGGTTCGGTATTGCTAGCTCGGACGTTGAACCATGTGTCTTTGGCGACCTCTACGGTAAGACCATCGAGTGTACTTTGTTCCGACTCTGCAAAAGCATCTTTCAAGCGAGCAATTGCAGCATCTTTGTCTTCGACGACGAAGTTTGTCTCTGGGATCGTGGGGAAGTGGGTGTACTGTTGTCGCAGTTCAGATAGTTTTTTGCCACTTAGGCCAGCAATGTACAGTCCAATAACCGCACCGATCAACCCAGAGTCGGCGTACCAGTTGTCGCGAAAGAAAAAGTGACCGCTAGCTTCGCCGCCAAACACGGCATCAACTTCTAGCATTTTGCGCTTAATGTTAGCATGACCGACACGTTCTATTACTGCTTTACCCCCGGCTGCGGTAATCACTGCGGGCACAGTCCGACTATTTCGGACATCATAGACAATCTTCGAGCCGGGGTGTTCACGGAGGAAATAATCTGCCATCATAGCTGACATTACCCCACCGGTGAGTACAGTACCCGTTTCGTCGACCAAAAACGCACGGTCGCCGTCACCGTCAAAAGCTGCGCCACCGTCGAGCTTTTTGTCTTTGATCACTGTAATCATATCGTTCAAGGTTTCAAACTTCAGGGGGTTGGCTTCGTGGTTCGGAAACGTCCCATCGAGCTCAAAGTACATTTCTTCCACCTCCCAGGGCACATACGGTTCAAGTTCGGGGAAAATTTTGCCCGCCATGCCGTTGCCAGCATCGACCGCAATTTTGAGGGGTTTCAACTTGGCGGTGTCTATAAAGGATAAAACATGTTCGATCCATCCTTCGGCGATATCAGCGTGGGTTACGGTACCCTTAGTTTCGGCTGGGTTGTTAAATTCACCCCTGATAACTTTGTCTCGGATGTCGAACAAACCACTCTCATGCCCAATAGGCTTAGCCTCTTCGCGACACAGCTTTATGCCGTTATCCTTCCCGGGGTTATGGCTGGCGGTGACCATGGCGCCACCTGCGAGCTGCATGGAGCCGACCGCATAGTAGATCATGTCGCTCGTCACTTCACCAATGTCTATGACGTCGCGCCCTTGCTCGGTCAAGCCTGCAATCACGGCGTCGGCCAGCGCGCCAGAGTCTGGACGCATATCGCGACCCACAGCAACAGTACCGGCGTCAAGCGTGTCAGCGAGAGCCTTCCCAATACCGAAGGCAACCTCTTCACTGAGTTCTGTCCCGACTTCGCCACGGATGTCATATGCTTTGAAAATTCCGCTGATGTCGCCCATAGAACCTCCTTGATTAGTCAATTCTAGTATACCTCATTTGATGTAACGCAAAATAGACGAGGCTAGGGTATACTGAGTGCTATGAAAATACTCATTGTAGCAGGTGGTCAAGGGACTAAAATGTGGCCCTATAGCCGTGTCGATAAACCCAAACAGTTCCAGCCAATTATTGGTGACGAAACACCGTATGAGCACAATATCAACATATTGCTGAAAGAGTTTGCGCCCGAGGATATTTACATTTCAACAAAACGAAAGTTTATCAAATACGTCAGTGAACAGTCGCCACAAATCCCGCTCAAAAACTACATAATAGAGCCAGACATAGCCAAAGATCGCGGGCCAGGAGAAGGGCTAGCTTTCTTAAAACTTGATATGGTACATCCCGATGAACCATTTTTTATGGTGCAGTCAGACTGCTACCGTGAGCCAGCCGAAGGCTTCCTTGATATGATTAAACAGGCCGAGAGGCTGGTGATAAAGCACAAAAAACTCATTACAGGTGGTATAAAGGCAACTGAAGCTACCGCGGGCGTGGACTACTTGCAACTAGGGAAAGATCTCGGAAACAACGCCTTTGCTATCGACACATTTCTATTTCGAAAAGACACGCTGAAGGAGACCAGAGAACTTGTACAAAACTTTCATGTGGTCACGCACTGCAATCACATGTGCTGGTATCCCGGACTAGCCTTAGAGGCATACAAAAAATATCGTCCCGATTGGTACGGAAAACTCATGCAGATCCGTGAGGCCATCGATAAGCCTGGCGAGCATGAGACTATCGAGCGCCTCTATGGCGAAATGGAAAAAGGCTCCACAGAAGAAGTGACGACTTTCGTCATGGACGCTGGTGACGCAATGGTAATTTTACTACCGTACAAGTGGACAGACTTGGGCACATGGAGTTCTCTATACGATTATTTCGCGGATGGCACGGAAAACTATGAAGACGGCAATGTCCTAACGGTTGATTCGGCTGGCTCTCTAGTTAAAACCAGCCATAAAGACAAGCTTATAGCAGTGGCCGGAGTTGAAGACCTGGTTGTTGTAGACACAGACGATGTGCTTCTTGTTGTCTCCAAAGACAAGATCGAGAAGATTAAGGATCTGCAGACCCGACTCACCGAAACTGACGCAACTGAATATCTGTAAAGTGTTACACGGGATACTTTTTACCATCGGCCGGGGGTCATTCGACGGTAACGGACTTCGCTAGGTTGCGGGGTTTATCGACGTGCAAGTCCCTTTCAACAGCAACATAGTAGGCAAAAAGTTGTACCACAATAGCACTCAGTAGCGGTGTCGTTTGCTCCAGGCTCTCGGGAATGTATATTACATCATCGGCTAGTCCTGCGATGGTTTCATTTCCCTTCGTTGCCACAGCTATCACTGAGCCTTTGCGCGCTCGGATTTCCTCGATGTTACTATACGTTTTTTCAAGCAGTTGTGAGTTGGTGGCGAGTACGAAGCTCGGAAAGTGTTCGTCTATCAGCGCGAGTGGCCCATGCTTTAACTCTCCAGCGGCGTATCCCTCTGAGTGGATGAGAGCACATTCTTTTAGTTTTAGCGCCCCTTCGAGGGCAAGCGGGTAATTGTATCCTCTACCTAGGTACATTATATCGCGCACATGGGCGTATTTTTTGGCAAGGGCACGGATCTGGTCGGCTCGCTCTAGTACCTTTTCCGCCTTCTGAGGCAGTCGGTCAAGTTCTTCGAGCAGTGGGAGATACTGGTCGCTACGTCCATCACTCAGATGCAGGGCGATCAAAAGCAAAACGGTGTACTGCGCCAAAAAAGCCTTGGTACTCGCGACAGCCTGCTCTGGTCCTGCGTGGCAGTACACGCCAGCATCGGTCATACGGGCAATGGTACTGCCGGTTGCGTTGACGACACCGAGTTTTAGGACACCGTAGTTTTCAACTTTTTTCAAAGCCGCAATGGTGTCTGCGGTCTCTCCCGACTGCGAAACGACTATAAGCGCGGTGCTCCTCGAGAAAGGCTCTTTGCGGTACTTAAACTCAGACCCAATGTGTACCTCCACGGGGATACCGGCAAGCTCCTCGAGAGCATACTCGCCGAGCAGGGCGGCGTAACTTGCTGTTCCACAAGCAACAATGACGATTCGATCAACGTGCCGCAACTGATCCGCAACACTTTCAAGCCCGCCGAGCTTCACCATCCCACTAGAAGGCTTAATGCGGCCAAGGGTTGCAGAGCGAATCGTTTGAGGTGCCTCATAAATCTCTTTTAGCATAAAATGCGGAAAATCACCGAGCTGCGCCTGCGCTGCGTCGTAGTCAAGCGTCTCGGTGCCTCGCTCGACGGTGCTATCATTTCTCAGGTCATGTATGGCGTACTCGCCATTTCGACTCGCAGTCAAATATTCGTGGTCATTCAAATAGACAACCTCTTTCGTATGAGCCATCAGGGCAGCTGGGTCGGAAGCGATGATGAGAGTTCGCTGCTCCGTAACCCCTAGCACCAGCGGGCTGCCGAGCCGCGCCGCAAAGAGTGTGTTGGGGTCTCTTGTGGTCATGACGACAAGACCATAGGCCCCACGGAGTTGCTCAAGTGTACGGCGCAGGGCTTCTTCAAACGATGAGCTCTCGCGAGCATAATAGTCGAGCAAGTGGGGGATAACCTCGGTGTCTGTCTCGGTGAGAAATGCATACCCTTGCTTTTTCAAGCTTTCGCGCAGCTCGGTGTGGTTCTCGATTATCCCATTGTGCACCACCATGATATCTTTCGTGGTGTTGAAATGAGGATGTGCATTTGGGACAGTTGGCGTACCATGTGTTGCCCAGCGAGTATGGCCTATGGCAGTGGCGCTGGACGGCACAGGTGTTCCGAGAGCCTCTACGAGACTCTGAACACGTCCGATCTGCTTGACTACCCGTATGCCCTCAGAATCTGTGGCGTAGGCGACGCCAGCCGAATCATATCCTCGGTACTCGAGCGCCTGAAGTCCTTCCAGCACTACGTCGACTGCCTGCTGTTCCCGTCCGATATATCCTACGATTCCGCACATAGAAATTCCTTTGAGTTATGTTTTGCCATATCTCACCAGTGTCTACCTTGGCGCGACGGCGTGCAACCAATGCTGGTAACAATAAATTGACGCCGTACTACCTAGCTTCTTTCAAAAAGTTCTTCCACGCCCGCCGAAGTTCAGTTTTCACGGCAACTCGGAATGCCCTCGCCGAATACCGTTCCGCAACCGCTCGGACTGTCTCGTGATGGTACTTTGCGGGGTTGAAGGTTTTGAGTGCCTGTGCCAGCGAGAGGGCGGTGGGCTGGTCAAAAAATTCACCAGTTTGACCAGGATGTACATAATCTAGGGCACCGCCCCCACGGAAAGCGAGCACAGGAGTGCCCGCGGCCATTGCCTCTACTGGAGTTATCCCGAAGTCATCGAGTCCCGGAAACAGCAGCGCTTCGGCGCTCGCAAACTCTTTCTCGAGTACTTCATCAGACACTGCGCCGAGGAAGGTTATACTTTTGCCGGCCAACTTTCTCAGACGGCTATGATCTGGGCCAGTGCCGATTACCGTCAGTGGCAACCCGAGTTTCGTGCAGGCGGCAATGGCGAGATCAAACCGCTTGTAGGGGGTTTGGCGACCAGATATAACGTAGCCTCGGCGCCGGAGCTTTTGGTTTTTCGGCTTTTGAAATCGTTCAAAATACACAGGCGGATGTACGACCACACTATCCCGTTGATAGTATTTGGCTATTTCTTGCTGAATGTGCAAAGAGTTTGCAAGCATAACGTGCGGTCGTTGCGCTGCTCGTAAATCCCATTGACGCAGCGGACGTACCAATACCCACAGTCCGATGCGGGCAAGAGGATTGAGTACTCCTAGGCCGGGATTATGCATGTACTGAGCGTAGCGGCTCCAGTAGTAGTGGGTCGGGGCGTGGCAGTAGCTGATGTGCAAGGTGTTTTTTGGGACGCGTATGCCCTTTGCCTCGGCGCCGCTGCTGGAGATCACAATGTCGTACTCAGTGAACTTCAGATGGGTAAACCACCAAATACGTAACAAAGGGATCCATTTGCGTGCCCAACCGAGGTGCTGCAGCCAGCCTGTCACCACGACATTGTCGAGCCGCTCTCGCCACTGTCGAGTGGCGTATGAGGTATAGATGGGCGCGGCGGGGAAGAGCGTATGCAGCTGTTCCACGACCAGCTCCGCTCCACCTCCTACGAGCCAGTCGTGGACGATGGCGACTCGCGGAGGTGTGTGCGGGGGTTTCATATTACCGGTAGCGCGCTCCATGGCGAACCAGGCGGCCGAGAACCACCCGAGCTGTCTTAAAAATGATGACGAGATCAAGCCAAAAACTCCAGTTTTGCACATAGTACAGATCGAGCTTTCGCCGTTCCTCAAAAGGTATGCCCTCTCGGCCAGAAACGATAGCCAATCCCGTGAGGCCAGATTTCACGCTGAGGATGAGGTTTTTCTTGTCGTAGCGCTCCATTTCGTAGACATCGAGGGCGCGTGGCCCCACAAGACTGATTTCCCCGTGGACGACATTCCATATCTGAGGAAGTTCGTCGAGACTAGTCGCGCGTAGCAGACGTCCAATTCGGCTTATACGAGGGTCGTTGGGCAGATGATCGCCATTTTTCCGGTACAAACGAGCAAGCTCAGGCTGACCAAGCACAGCAAATCCTTCCTCGGGCGACATGTTGTTGTACGCCTGTTTCATAGTGCGAAACTTGTAGACGCCAATGGTACTGCCAAAACGGCTGAGTCGTTTCGCCTTGTAAAACACGGGGCCATGAGGATCAGTAAGTTTGATGAGCAGGGCACAGCACAGCCACAGCGGCAGACTCAAAACCAGCAGCAGTCCGCCCAAAAAAATGTCGGTGAGACGCTTTACTACTCGCCCCCAGCCAAACAGGGCAGTATGGTGCACTTGAATCACGGGGATAGAGTTGCGGAACAAATCCACGTCGATATTGCCGACAAAAAGTTCGCTATTTCCCGGCACAAAGCGGTAGCTGACATGATGTTCTTGAGCGTAGTTTAGCAGTTCAGCATTGCGCTCCTCGTTTGCGTACAGTTCCGTCTGGACGATACCATGTAGGTCGTCGGTGTATGAGGCGAGAAACTGAGTAAAGTTAGGATACGCTTGCAGTGCCTGAGGCAGTTGGCGTCTGTAGCCGATCACTCCGACGATGTTGTAGCCAGATTGTTTGTGTGTCAGTGACTCGACCAGCTCCAGAGTCATAGGAGTGTTACCGACGAGGACGATTCGGTTCAACCCAATTCCATACGCAAAAAGGCTGGTGCGGATGAGCCGAGCGACGGTTCGGAACCCCACGAGTAGTACAAAACCGATCAAAAAGCCGTAAATTGGCACTAGTTTCGCAGGGAAAATCGTCGTGAGGCTCATATAATCCCAAAAAACCATGAAAAGCAGCCCGATGAACGAACCCAAAAACAGCCGGCCTATTTCTGCAAACCGTCGTTCGTGCAAGGAGCTGTGGTACAAGCCGAGCAGAGCAAAGATCAATATCCAGAAAGGAAGCAAACTGGCAAACATAACTCCATACGTTTGCCATTCCATCTCATGTGCAACACCGATAGTGCTGTTCGCCCGGATGATAAAAGCCGCCATAAACGCCACGATCAGCGCGCCTATGTCCCCCAAAACCAGAAGGAGATTGTACGTCAGCGAGGCATTATTCTTCATGTATAATCAATTGTATCATCCATGAGAAAAGACCTAACACCGAAACGACTCCTTGAGCAGTATCTTGTTGGGCTAGTCATCGTGCTGGTGCCGTTCCATGCGTTCGTTACGGTTTGGCTTTCTACGCTGGTTGGGCACTATGTTGCGCTACGGTTATGGCCCGAATTTTTAGTGCTTCTGCTACTAGGTCTGATTGGGTTTCCTGTTCTACGCAACTGGTCGGAACGGGGTATTCACCGTAGCTCCTGGCTCATAAAACTAACCATTTTGTGTATTGTGCTGGTGCTCGTGGCTGGGGTTGTTGCTTATATACGAGACGAGGTAAGTGTAAAGGCGCTCGCCTACGGTGTGCTGGTGGATACACGCTATCTACTTTGGTTTATTTTTGCGTATTTTCTTGCGCGGAAATCTTCATGGTTTGAGCAGCACTGGCGCACGCTCGTTTTCGTTCCACTCGTGATCGTCGCGCTATTTGCTGTGTTGCAATTTTTCGTCCTGCCAGCGGACTTCCTGTCTCAGTTTGGATACAAACGGGGGGTCACGATTCCGCCTATCCAAACGATCAACCAAGACACATCCACCATTCGCACTCAGTCATTCCTGCGTGGTCCCAACCAGCTCGGGATGTACTGCATGTTCGGTATAGCAATGGTCATAGCGGTACTATCTAGGCAGAAACTGAACGCGAAAATGCGGAGCATATACCTGGTGGGCGGACTTTGTGTAGGCGTTGCCCTAGTCACGACTTTTTCGAGAAGCGCATGGCTGGGTACTATCATTGTCCTTTTCGTCGCTAGTCTGGAATTTTTCAAAAGGCTTCCCAGAAAATATTTGATATGCCTGCTAGCAGGGGGAGTTTTGCTACTTGTTTTTGGTTATTCCCGCGTACAGCACCTCCATGGTTTTCAAAATGCTTTTCTGCATTCCACCACACAATCGACCGCCGCCACGGACTCCAACGACGGGCACATACAGGGGATCCAGCAAGGACTCGAAGACATAGCCAGAAATCCGCTTGGCGACGGTCCGGGTACAGCAGGACCCGCTTCCGCCTACAACACCGAAGCTCCGCCCCGAATTAGCGAGAGTCAATACCTTAACATAGGGCAAGAACTTGGGTGGTTTGGACTGGTACTGTTCCTTACTCTCTACACAGTGGTGGGCGTGCGGCTCTTTCTCGTGTCGCATACGGCGCTCGGCTATGGGCTGTTTTTATCATGTATTGGTATTGGGGTGGCCAATATTTTTATGTATGGCTGGTTTGACGACACTCTTGCGTTTATATGGTGGGGACTGGCGGGTTTTGCTGCTGCGCGGATTATTCCTGCTGATCGGGTTGAGTCTATGCGACGAAGTTTTATCAATCTAAACCGAGCAGTGTCGAGTAGCTTTGATCGGTGGTTTGTACCCAAGCTAGCGCGGCGGGATGGTATGAAAGATTATGTGCAACATGTTGTCCCGCCTCTCGTTGGCGAAGGTATGACCGTGTATGACATCGGTGGCGGCAAGAGACCGTTTGTGGGCTCAGAGATGGCTGCTCCCCCTAAAGCTAAAATCGTTGGGGTAGACATAGACTCTGCCGAACTCAAACGAGCACCACTCGGGGCATACTATAAAACCATCGTCGCAGATATTGGCGACTCTTCGGGTGTACAGGTGCGTCGTTACGGCAGAGCAGATCTCGTTATTTGCGAAGCGGTGCTTGAACATGTCAGAAACAATGAACAGGCACTAAAAAACATCGCAGCGCTTACCAAGGTGGGTGGACAGGTTGCGCTTTTTGTTCCTGCCCGCAATGCTGCGTTTGCCATTATTAACAGAGTCCTACCCGAAAAACTAAAACGTAAAATATTGTTTAGCATTTTCCCAGAGTCTGCACATGCCCAAGGCTTCCCAGCCTATTACCACAAATGTACGCCCTCACAGTTTCGACAACTCTGTGAAAAAAATAATCTCGAAATTACCCTACTCCGTCCGTACTACCAGAGCACCTACTTCTCGTTTTTCTTCCCTGCCCATGTCATCTGGCGGGTCTGTCAGGGTATAACCTACCTCATCCTCCGCGAAAATGCCGCAGAGAGCTTTACTTTGGTGGCAACCAAAACGCAATAAATCCCATGCAGATACGCCACCCTAAGCAGTTTATATGGTTCAACCTTGGCGGAGTAGTGTTTTTCATACTGGGGTATGGAGTGTTTGCGCTACTGTACGGTGTGCTCCACTGGCACTGGCTGGTGGCAAAAGGTCTCGCTGATCTTGCTGGCTGGACAGCGAATTATTTCATTCAGCATCACCTGGCCTTTCGCGAGTCTGCCCGACAGCAGGGCCACAAAAAAGTGCTGAAAAAGTTTGTTCCATTCAGCCTCCTCAACCTCCCCATAGACTACGCCATTGTTGGCGGCCTCAAGTGGCTTGGCGTCAGCCCATTTCTTGGGCTCTGGATATCCAGTCTCTTCTTCACCATCTGGAAATGGCTCTGGTACAAACACTGGGTATTTAAAAAGATATCATAGCGTCCAGGGCAGAACGGCTACTATAGAGGCGAGTCAGGTAGGTGGCTCGCCTCTGCAGAGTAGTCTAGGTTACCGCACATAGGGTCGAACTATTTGAAGAGCTCTTTATTTGGCATACCTTTGACGTGCGTGCGGTATCGGCCAATCATGCCAGTTGCCAGGCCTGCTGCGAAAAACAACAATACAAATATTGTGGCCACAGCAAGCGGGATGAGTTCGTCGTTCCCATTGTTTGTGCCGCGAACGAAGCGCTGTAATGTTTCAATAGCAACGGTCACCCAAAGTGTCGCAAAAATTATGCTGCCATACACCGCACCCTTTGTAGAACGTATAGAACGGTTTGTATCCTTAGTAATGATTATGTAAGCGTAGATGAGTGCTATGAAACCAATGCTGGCTTGGCCAAACTTTCCGAGCCACTTTGCTTCAGGCGCGACGCTTAGTATCGAGGCTACGACGAGACTAGCAATGACGAATGCACGCCAACCCCGACTTTTAATGTCTTCGAATAATGTAATGAGCCTGTCTTTCATGCCAAAATCTCCTGTATTTGGGGGTTAGTTATAAGTATGGGTATATTGCGTCTGACAAACCGTCTTAACAAATATTTTCCTATTTCACTCAGAGAATAGAGCTTTGTAGCGGGGCCTTTCGGGTTGGGTTGCAGTGCAAAGTCTACCATTTCGGCTTGGTAGTAGCGTCGCAGGGAACGGTAAAGGCTTTTGTCGTCCGCGGTCAGAGCGCCATCTGTAGCTGATTCAACGTACACTTTAATTTCGGCTGTTGTTTTGGGGCTTTCGGCGAGCGCAAGGAAGACCCACAGAGTTAACTGGCCTTGCTTATAGGATGCTTCCCACGCCTCCAAAAGCTCGCGTTCATATTCGGTGTTATACGTATGTACTCCTTCGTTAGTTGTATACAGGCAGTATACTACAGCCTGTATACAATGTCAATAGTTTGCTTTTTTCATCTAAACGCCTATCATAAAAACATGAACGAAAAGCAAACATCCGCACCTCTTCCTACAAACCCTCCTCCCGTTCGGCCAACTAAGAAGCAAAAAGAGCTACTCGCTTATATCGAGCAATTCATCGCCGAACACGGGTACAGTCCCAGCTACCGGGAGATTATGAATGGCTTACAATACACGTCTGTCGCAACAGTGTCATTACATGTTGGGAATCTCATCAAGCGGGGGCATCTCGTGAAGCGCGACCACAGCGCTCGTTCGCTTGAAGTTGTTGTACCCACACTCCAAACCGAGAAACCATTGCTAACAAACGAAGTGAAACCATCAGAGGAAAAATGGCTCACCGAGAAGGTAGAAAAGCTATTCAGCGAAGTCGAAGCGCAGGCAATCAGCTCGCCCAGCGAACGAGCCGATCTCGCTAGTCTCGTCGAGGCTATGCGAATCCTAGGCCTAGAAGGCCCTACACAAATCTTCAGCGCAAGGCTCCGCGCCTTGACCATCCCCTCCCATAAACAACTGTGAGCGAAGCGAACAAGCCGCCAGGCAATCTTTAGGGAGGGGTGGAGAGTGAGTTTC
>CAZIOX010000006.1:0-75378 GCA_964541145.1 uncultured Candidatus Saccharibacteria bacterium | reverse complement strand
GAAACTGGGTTCGCGCAAAAGTGTAAAATTGCACCAAATCGCATTTTTGCGAAATTATCGCCACAACGTTCCCTCTATTTGAGTTTTCACAGAGTCAAACCGCTGTTTCTAGTATTTCGCATAATGTGCCATCCAGCTTTTGGGCAGGGCGTAGCCTTGCAAGATGTCCGACAAATTAGAACCCTAAACCTTAAACATCAAGAGGTGTAGGCACCCTCACCAAGCGTCGAACACCAAAGCCGCTCCAGCTGCTGCCAACGCTCGAGATATCGAATGTTAGACGACCAAAGTGGTACACGCTCGGCACGTACGTAACTTGGTCACCGCCAAGGGTTTGTGGTGGGTAGTGGATGAACCGAGTAACGCCTTCCCGTTTCGGGTCACCTTCACTTCGAATGGCCGCGTAATCCGTTACTATGGCACCAAGTGTTGCGGTAACAATGGTAATGCCACGTTGTTTCTGTACCCCGGCTGCTTCACGCGCAAAGGCTTCCCGCTGTTCGGCTACAGTTTGACTGGTGTAGGCCAGACCGGGGTCGTAAGCGTCTTTGCCCGTAGCAGGGTCAGTCGGATCGCGGAGCAGGATGGCAGTGTCCCACTTCGTCTGGAGGCCTCGACTGCCGGCATTGTCATGTGCCACAGCCTTGTTAGTATATGCGTTGTTCCAGCACAATGTTTTACCCCAAATCGCACCCCATATATAAGTATCGACAATATCGACGCATGCCCAAGCGTCAAGAGCGAGAATAGTACGGGCTACGCCAATACCTTGTTCGCCGCCAACAGTGCGCGAGATAACCAACGTGTCCTGTGCCCCATTGTCTGCTCGCTCTACCAGCCAGTCTGCCAGGCCAGGTATACGGTCAATGCCAGCCTGGACTCGTTCAAGCGCAGGAACCCCTTCAGCCTCGGGTCTATACCCCATATCAGGTAGAGCACCCTCTACTATGCGGCGGTAGTCATCCCTAATATCTAGTTCATTATGTGATCCGGGGATTGCTTCGGTTATGGCCATAGCAGTTAGCATTACTCCTTAGCGAACGGTACACTCCACCTTGCTAACACCGTACATTAACACATGTTTAGTATATAACATACATTGTGGCATGCTTTGTTGTATTTGGCAACAGGGGGGTGCGGGGTAACTGGGCAGACCGCTTCCTACTACCCCGCAATCTTAAGCAATATTTTTCAAATAGTTTCGAGCTTGGTACTCAAACTCCACCAGCTAAAGATCCGCTCTATATGTCTGACGCTGTAGTTTACCAAGAAACTCTGGTAAGATTATACTGATAACGTATTAAAAAGGAGGGTGTATGGGTTGGATCATTGCAGCAGTTGTGCTGATACTAGTCGTTACTGGGCTATTTACTGTCAAACAGCAAACAATTGCCATTGTGGAGCGCTTTGGCCGGTTCAAGAAAGCGTCAAAAGCTGGTCTAAACTTCAAAATCCCACTTATCGACCAAATAGCTGGCAGAGTCAACCTGCGTGTGCAGCAGCTCGATGTCCAGGTAGAAACTAAGACGAAAGACAATGTCTTCGTTTTTGTCATCGTCAGCGTACAGTATTTCGTTCCGGCCGAAAAAGCCGTTGATGCGTTTTACAAGCTGCAAAATCCTCAGGAACAGATTACAGCCTATGTGTTCGACACCGTCCGTGCCCGCGTGCCCGCCGTGAACCTCGACCAGTTGTTTGAGATGAAAGACGACATCGCTACTGCTGTAAAAGCCGAACTGGACACTGTTATGGATGACTTTGGCTATGCTATCGTCAAGGCGCTAGTGACAGACATAAACCCAGACGAAAAAGTCAAAGTGAGCATGAATGAAATAAATGCCGCCCAGCGACTCCGGGAGGCCGCGATACAGCAAGCCGAGGCAGACAAGATTCGCGTAGTAAAAGCCGCCGAAGGTGAGGCCGAGAGCAAAGCGCTACAGGGACAGGGTATTGCCAACCAGCGCAAAGCCATCATAGAAGGCCTGAAAGAATCAGTCGAAAACTTCTCGAGTGCCGTAAACGGCGTCAACAGCCAAGACGTCATGAACCTCGTCATGATGACCCAGTACTTTGACACCATCAAAGAGCTGGGCTTAAGTGGCAAAAACAGCACCATTCTCATCCCTCACGGCCCTGGCGGCATGACAGACATGTCAGACCAGATTCGTAATGCCATGATTACTGCTGAACAGGTGAACAAAGCAAGCACCTCTGGAAAATAATCCCTCAGTTCTATATCTATGTACCCAGGCCACGCGCCTGGGTATAAAGATGTCTTGACATTGTCACTTTACTTTGATAAAGTAGGGGAATGGAAAATGATATTATGTCAGTTTGGGAGCAGGAGCTTACTCCGCAGCTTGCGGATACGCTGACTGGTATAACTGAGCCCGCGCTCATGCGGGCTTTCTTGCGTGATGTCATGACTGAAAAGGAAATAACTGAAATCAGCGCCCGCTTTGAGGCCGCCAAAATGCTTGTACGGGGGGAGTCATATATAGCTATTATCCGCCGCACACGCCTCAGCAGCCGTACCGTGGCGCGCATTAGCGATTGGTTGCAAAACGGTGCTGGCGGCTACCGCCCAGTCCTAGAAGCTACCCATCGCCATACATCGCCGGAAACTGCCGGGTAACGTGACACCAAACATTGTCATGCTCTACGCCGGAAGTTATCCGGCGTCTCAACAGTACAGCAGTAAATAAATGGAACTATAAGGATGGAAAACTATGAATGAAGTGAAAATGAGCGGAACGTACGAACAGAATACGGCTACTGACAGGGGGTGTCTTCACCGCTGACGTAACAGGAACAGGACCTGGTCTCACTCAAGCGAAACGGGCAGGCAGTGATGGAAGCTGTAGCCTGCCAGGCCAGGGGACAAACATAGTAGCGAGAGACATGGCGCAATCTGCTACGCGACTGCTTGTTCCCAAGAGTAGCGATGCGTTGAGCAGTGTCACTGCATTTACAAAACTAACAGGCATAGAAGTCCCAGCGACACTGTGGGAAAAGGAATATGTGAAAGCGGGTGGACGGAGCTTTCGGCTCGTGCCTGGCAGCGATATGCCTGGTCAGATTGCGGCCGGCTGGGGAGATGTTGCTATTTGCTCTACCGAACTGGTGGCCGAAGCGGGTTTACCCGATATTACCAGCGTCAGAATTGGTTCAGCACTGTGCCGCTACAGCGTGTTAGCGCTCAACGAAACAGCCGATGATTGGCAGGAATTTCTCGAGCGAACGTCACGCTACCCCATGCCGCCGCGGTGCTTACCGGCATCATTTCCACGCTATCTCGGAATGATTGCAGCTGGTCGAGACCTGCCGCTTTTACCCGCGAGCGTACCGATAAGCGGGAAAGGCGAGGCAACAATGCGTGATAATGGCATAGGTGCGGTTGCAGATAGAATTGTCAGTGGTGAGACAGTACGAAAACTGGGAGGCCGGGAAGTATTTGTCCTGGCGAATATGTACCCCGAAATTGTTGTTAGGAGGCAAGATGCTGACGCGTATTGAACCGAGTAAATCAGAGTGGAAAAAGCTTTCCCAACGGCCAACCCTCAGGCGAGATGAGATTGCTGAAACGATTCGGAGCATATTTGATGCGGTGCGACAGGGCGGTGACAGCGCCCTACTTGCCCTGACCGAACAGTATGATGGCGTGAAGCTCGTCGATGTAAAAACGCCTATTCGAAGTGAAACAGTCGAAGCTAAGACTCTGGCGCCAGAGCTTCGGGCCGCAATAGACGACGCATACCGTAATATTCGCACCTTTCACCAGTCGCAAATAGGCGAGAACCGCCCGTTCGTTGAAACGCTGCCGGGTGTAGTATGCTGGCGCGAAACACGACCAATCGAGCGAGTTGGCTTGTACGTTCCGGGTGGATCGGCGCCGCTGATTTCTACCATGCTCATGCTCGGTGTTCCGGCACAGCTGGCAGGCTGCTGCGATATAGTCGCTTGTACGCCTCCTGATAGCCGTGGTGATATCAACTGTGCTATCAGGTACGCAGCGGCCAAGTGTGGTTTGAAGTATCTGTATCCAATCGGAGGCGCACAAGCTATAGCGGCGATGAGTGTTGGTACGGAAAGTTTGCCTAAGGTAGATAAACTTTTTGGCCCCGGAAATCAGTATGTCACGGCTGCAAAGGAGTACGCTCTTCAGTATGGAGTTGCTCAAGATATGCCGGCTGGACCCTCGGAAGTATTGGTTCTGGCAGACGACACTGCTCGGGCTGATTTTGTGGCAGCAGACTTATTAAGCCAGGCCGAACACGGCCCCGACAGTCAAGTTGTGCTAGTAACGACATCACGGCGCGTGCAAAATGAAGTGAAAAATGAGTTAAAACGCCAGATACGGCAGCTCGAACGAGGTGATATCGCCGCCAGGGCACTTGAGAATTCGCTCAGCGTGTTTTTTAGCGACATCGAGACGGGAGTTGCATTTGCAAACGCCTACGCTCCAGAACACTGGATAATCCAAACCGAACAGGCAGATGTATGGGCTGGCCGTGTACTGAGCGCTGGGTCGGTATTTGTCGGTGCTTATAGCCCAGAGAGTGCTGGCGACTATGCCAGTGGCACGAATCACACCCTACCAACCGCAGGCTGGGCAAAAACCTACAGTGGCGTCTCTGTGGCGACATTTCAAAAAACCGTCAGTTTTCAGTCGATAACACCAGTTGGTTTGAGGGGGCTTGCCCCTTGCGTGACCGCCCTCGCGAACGCTGAAGGAATGACTGCACACGCGCGGGCTGTTTCAATTCGTGTAGATAATCTATAATGGAGCTTGACTATGACACTATCGACTCAACCGTATAAGGGCGCGCGGGATTTTTACCCAGAAGATATGCGCGTGCAAAACTACATGTTTCGTACAATGCGCGAGGCATGTGAAGCATTTGGCTACCAAGAATACACAGCGCCCATTTTGGAGCCGACTGACCTGTTTTTGGCAAAGGGCAATCAGGAAATTATTGACGAGCAAACCTACACTTTCCAGGATCGTGGGGGTCGCAGTGTAACTATTCGGACAGAAATGACCCCCACCGTTAGCCGTATGGTGGCTGGTCGACGCCAGGAGCTGGCCTATCCTGCACGGTGGTATTCTATTCCAAACGTTTGGCGGTACGAACGTATGCAACGGGGTCGGCTCCGAGAGTTCTGGCAGCTCAATGTTGATATTTTTGGGTCTGAGGGTGTGGAGGCCGAGCACGAAACAATACTTCTAGCCGATACCATTCTGCGTGCCTACGGAGCCACGCCCGAAATGTATAGTATTCGGCTGAACAGTCGGCAACTCATGAGGTACCTGTTCCGTGAATATTTAGTGCTGAGTGAAACGCAAGAGGAAACGCTGGTGCGACTGATTGACCGTATGCACAAGATGGAGCCTCAAGCTTTTCTCGCCCAGGTTGAGGCGGTGCTGACGCCCTCTCAACGCGAGGCGGAGGTACTGACCCGGTTGCAGGAAGTGCTCCGTGCCAAAAGTCTCCGAGATTTGCCCAGTGGCTGCGAAGAGCTACCGGCTGTGCTTCAGCTGACAAAACTGATGAAGTTACTTGAGACGTCGCGGGTGACGAATGTAGTTTTTGACATAACACTCATGCGAGGTTTCGACTACTATACCGACATTGTGTTTGAAGTTTTTGACACGCACCCAGAAAACAAGCGGTCGATGTTTGGCGGTGGACGGTACGATGGGCTAGTCGGGTTGTTTGGGGTAGAGCCAGTACCAACAGTGGGCTTTGGGATGGGTGATGTGACGCTGCAAAATTTTCTCGAAGGGCACGATTTGCTCCCGACGCTACCGCCTGAAACCGATGCGTACGTTATATTCCTCGAGGATAACTTGTACGAAACAGCGCAAGAGCTGCTCGGAATGTTTCGCGCAGAAGGACTCAGGCTGGCGGTCGATACCTCGAACCGTCGGCTCGAAAAACAGATTAAAGCGGCCGTAAAAATGGGGATTGACCACGCTATATTTATCGGTGAAGCCGAACTTCGCGAAGCACAGTATAAACTAAAAAACCTTACCACCGGCATTGAAGAAGCGCATGGCGCAGAACGGATCGTAGCAATATTGCGGGATTATCGTCGTAAACATACCTCTCCTGGCCACGATTTTTTGGCTGAAGAGGATGATTTCGGCGCATGACAGCAACGAACCATGCGCTAACTGGAGCAGTCATTGGGCTTACTGTTGCGAACCCCTGGCTAGCCATACCAGCGGCGCTGCTGTCTCACTTTGTGCTCGATACCATACCTCATTTTGGATTTAAGGGCGCCAAAACCGACGAAGAGCTGTTAACGCAAACGTGGTTTCGGTATCTGCTAGCCGTTGAGGCGGCACTATGTTTTGTTGTAGTTGTAGCGTTGGCATTGCTTCAGCCGGCGCACTGGTTTCAAGCGTGCGTGACGGCGTTTGTGGCTGCTTATCCAGATTTGTACTCTGCGCCGCGGTTTTTGTACCAAAATGGTTGGGTCAAAAAACCGCCGGCTTGGAATTGGTTTCGGCGCTTCCATCACAGCATTCAAACCGAACGAGTTTGGGGTGTATGGGTCGAGGTGGTGTGGTTTGCTCCGGTGCTCGTTCTGTTCCTCGACCGGCTAGCGTAATGGCTGCATATCTGGTACAGTACCTATCTATGCAAGTATCTAAAAAAACCCTTACCCCTACCAAAGTCGAACTAACCATCGTGGCCGATGAGGCAGAGCTGGCATTTGCCAAGCAAATGGCGCTGAGTGAACTCTCGAAAGAAGTTAAGCTGGACGGTTTCCGTAAAGGCCATGCTCCTGCAGCAATGGTCGAGAAAGTCGTCGATCCACAGCTGTTACAAACCAGAGTTATCGATGCAGTGATAAACGACCTGTACCTGAAAGCACTTGAGCAAGAACAGCTGCGCCCCGTTTCACAACCAGAAGTGAGCCTGCAAAAGTTTGTGCCCTATACAACGCTTGAGCTCACGGCGGGTGTGGAGATTGTTGGCGATATTAAGCTTCCTGACTACAAGAAGTTTGGCATTGTCAAAAAGCTCGATCCCGTGACCGTCGTAGAGATCGAAACAGTGCTGGCCGATCTACGAAGTCGTGGGGCAGAGAAGCATGAAGTGACACGAGCAGCGACTGACGGAGATGAGGTGACGATAGATTTCGCTGGCGTCGACGCCAAGACAAAAGAGCCAATCGATGGTGCATCTGGCCAGGCGTATCCCCTAGTGCTAGGTAGTAATACATTTATCCCAGGGTTTGAGCCAGAGTTGGTTGGCCTGAAAGCAGGAGAAGAAAAAACGTTTGCGGTTACGTTCCCCAAAGATTATGGCGCGGTACCTTTGCAAAATAAAAAGGTTAGCTTTACCGTCCAGGTTGCCGCAGTCAAAGAGCAAAAATTGGCAGTATTGGACGATAGCTTTGCCAGTACGGTTGGGCCGTTTACTTCGCTCAAAGAACTCAAGTCGGACATTCGCAGGCAGCTTGAGCTCGAAAAAGAAAATCAAGCGCAGCGTGTGTTAGAAAATGAAGTCTTGACGCGGCTGGGCGAAAAGTCGACTGTCGCCATACCCGAAAGTCTGATCGAACAGGAAATTGACCGCATGGACGAGGAGGAGAAGCGAAATCTTGTTTACCGAGGACAGACGTGGCAGGAGCATCTCGATAGTGAAGGTAAGACCGAAGCTGAGCACAGGGAGAGTCATAGAGAACAAGCGACGGTGCGCGTCAAGACAGGGATTGCCCTCGGTCAAGTCGCCGAAAACGAACAGGTGCGTGTCAGCCCTGAAGAGTTCCAGCAAAGGCTGGCCGATCTAAAACAGCAGTACACCGACGAAAAAATGCAGGCCGAACTCAACAAACCAGAAAATCAGCAAGACATTTTGAGCCGAATGATGACCGAAAAGGCTATCGCTGTACTGGTGGCCGCAGCTTCGAAGAACTGACAAGGGTAGGGACAGATAGTACAGTGTCAGGTCCGATAACACTAGACGGAGCGTCTGCTCGTAAAAAAGCCCTACTGACTACGATTGCCGTACTGGTTGTGTTTGCGCTAGGTTCTGCGGACACGCAAAGTAGTGGTGGATTTTATATGTATACACTCCTCAGCTTCACTACATATCTATGTATGTTGGATCCGCCTCGCAGAAAACGTGATTACTTCGTAGCAACAGTCCTCACAGCCCTTCTACCGCTGCTCAGAGGGTATTTGGCTGCCATAGGCAGGGCACTCGATCAGACGTATGGTACGGTGCCAAATCTATTTATAGATCGTCGGGATATTTGGGGGAGTGTTTTGGGCGGTTTGCCGCAGAATGAGGCGTTTATCCGGGCACTTCGTACAGATTTGATGGCCACCTGTATTTTGCTAGGGGGGCGTACGGGCTAATTATTTGGTACAAAAGATACGGCTCAAAACTAGTGGAAACGTATGATGCCAAAATTTTACAAGCACTCGAAGACGATACTTCTGAGACTGATGATGTAAGCGCTCCGCTCAACCAACCACTTCCAGGAGGTGCAGAGAATTTTGATGGTCTCAACACTGTGCCTACGCCTGAATACAGTCCTAAGCAGTTGAAACCCCCTGCTACACGCATTGCTATCGCGGCAGCCGAGTGCTATACCCGACATACAATGGACCCGCATGATCACCTGACAATATATTTTGAAAATAGTCCTGACTATGTCGATAGTTTTCTGGAGCTCTATACCGAAAACGGGCTGGTTACTTTGCTGAATGTTGCATTTACCATCCCTCCGAACGAAGAAAATCCCGAATGGGTTTCGTATAATGCCGAGATAACTAACCTCAAACAGCTTCCTTCTCTGAAGCGATGTGAGGAAATTTTGCAAAATGGAACCGTCAATAAGCTCGGAGCCGAATATCATGAATGGCTGGCGGACTGCTTTGAGGTAGTACTGACTCAACCGCTGGCACCTGATAATGTCCGCCCTCCACAGCAGGCACCGAGCGCCATGTACTAAATACGAACCTGGATTTGAGTAATTGCTCGAGCCTCAGCACAACTGTACCCATGTACTCAACCTATCATACCAATCTACCTATCGGGTCGTACCCGATAGGTAGGCTGAGTTAGTGTGGAAGTAACTCTCACACCTTACCCAACCAGCGCGAGTTGCTTGGGACTTGTAATACCTACAAAATTATGATATCATAAAATAATATGACAACACGCACTGGACTATTAAGCCCTCCCAGGCCTGAGGCTGATTGGCGTCAGCCTACAGTGCTTGAGAGACTAGGGAATTTCGTCAAGGCAGCGCTGAATGCATGCTTAGATCCAAGCACGGGTACCCAAGTCTGGAATGGTACAGTGCATACATATAAAGCCCCTGAACAACTCAACAATAACTAGCACTCTTGACTCGAGAGTGCTAGTTTACGTATACTGGAGTCACTGTGCCTATCATACAGACACGGTTTCTAAAAGAAAGTGAGCGGAGATGAGTGTACTAGTCCCGACCGTAATCGAAAGCGAAGGTCGCTATGAGCGCGCCTATGATATATTTAGCCGTCTCTTGAAGGAGCGAATAATATTCCTGGGAAGCGATGTCAACGAAGCCACGGCGAACCTTATCGTGGCACAACTCTTGTTTCTACAGAGTGAGGACGCAAAAAAAGATATATACCTATACATAAATAGTCCCGGCGGCAGTGTCTACGACGCGCTAGCTATCTACGATACTATGCAGTACATCGCAAACGACGTGCAAACGGTCGGTATTGGGGTGCAGGCAAGTGCTGCTGCTTTTCTACTGAGTAGCGGAACGAAAGGAAAGCGTTATCTGTTGCCAAACGCGACAGTTATGATTCATCAGCCCAGCAGCGGCACGCGCGGAAAGGTGACTGACCAGGAAATTGACCTGCGTGAGTCTCTGCGCATAAAGAAACTGCTTGAATGCATCATGGCAAAAAATACTGGCCAAAAGCCCGAAAAAATCCATGAAGACATGGAACGTGACCGCTGGATGACCGCCCAGGAGGCGCTCAAATACGGCATTGTCGATAAAGTCATCTCTACACCCCCAAAACATTAGTCCTGTGAGAGAACCTGATACCCAGCCACCTATCGGGTCGTACCCAATAGGTCTATAACCCAGCCTAACCTATCGGGTCGTACCCGATAGGTATAGGTACGATAGGTTGGCTGATAGGTGGCGGCAGAAGCGGGGTGTATTGGAAAAGCTGTGATGTATATCACCGAAATCCTTGACTCACTTTGCTTGACTCTGTATGCTATATGTAAGAAGTAGTGTAAGTTGGGCTGTGCTGCTGTGGCGCCAAAGCAGTGTTTACCCTCACCGAGGGGTATCAGCACCAAAATCTCCCACTTAGGTATCTTCGAGCAAAACTAACATCGATCATGCGTACCATATCTCCTCTGAGATCGGCAACGTTCATGCTTGATGTGGATAAACTAGTATAAATTATAACTCTCGAAGGAGTGCACGCGCGTATGGCAAAATCGACAGGTTCGAGCAAGACAACTCGTGTCTACTTTACTGACAACCAGGACTCAGGTCTTGACTTGCCAAATCTTGTAGACCACCAAAACAAGTCGTTTCAATGGCTGATAGATGAAGGCCTAGGTGAGCTTTTGGCGGAGATAAGTCCAGTAGATGACTACACTGGCACAAAGCTGAGCTTAACGTTTAAACAGTATCATTTTGAAGATCCCAAAATGACCGAGGGGGAAGCTCGAGAAAACAATGTGAGTTATGAAGCGCCACTCAAGGCAACTGTTGAGCTAACAAATAAAGTCACCGGCGAAGTAAAAGAACACGAGATTTACTTGGGTGATTACCCCTGGATGACCAAGCGCGGCACGTTCATCATCAATGGCGCAGAACGTGTTGTCGTAAGCCAGTTGATTCGCTCGGCTGGCGTATTTTATACTGCTGAACTTCATGGCACGCGCAACCTCTACAGCGCAAAAGTCATACCTGGACGTGGCGCCTGGCTCGAGTTTGAGACTGCCGCAAATAGTGCGATGTATGTCAAGATTGACCGGAAGCGCAAAATCCCCGTTACGACACTGCTACGCGCCCTTGGTATGACCGAAGCCAGCATGAAAGAAGCCTTCAAACATGTTGACCAGTCAAAGGGTAGTTTCCTGGAAGCAACGCTCGACAAAGATCCTAGCAAGGGGCACGCTGAAGCCCTGATCGAAGTGTACCGACGCCTGCGACCTGGCGACCTGGCTACTGTGGACAACGCGCGCACCCTGCTTGAAAATATGTTCTACAACTTCAAGCGGTTTGATTTCTCTCGAGTCGGACGTTACAAGATCAACCAGCGCTTGGGTCTGGATGTTGCAAACACGGCCGAAAACCGAATTATGCGGCTCGAGGATCTGGTCGCGATCATCGCTGAACTTATTCGCATGAATGTTACGCAGGAGCCGGGCGATGACATCGACTCCCTCAGCAACCGACGTATAAAGATGGTGGGTGAGCTTGTGCAGCGTCAGTTCCGGATTGGCCTGCTGCGCATGGTTCGTAACACTCAAGACCGCATGAGTATGAGCGAAATCGAGACGGTACAACCCGGTCAGCTTATCAATGCTCGTCCAGTGGTGGCAGCAGTACGCGAGTTTTTCGCGAGTTCGCAGCTTTCGCAGTTTATGGATCAGATCAATCCGCTTTCCGAACTCGCTCATAAGCGTCGTCTTAGCTCAATGGGGCCAGGCGGTTTGAGCCGAGAACGAGCTGGGTTTGAAGTTCGCGACGCGCACGCAACACATTACGGCCGCATTTGCGCTGTTGAAACTCCTGAGGGGGCAAACGTTGGCTTGGTTTTGAACCTCGCGAACTTTGCGCGTATTAACGATTATGGATTTATCGAAACACCCTACCGCAAGGTAGTGAACAGCAAAGTCACCGAAGAGATTGTATACCTCGATGCGGCTGCCGAAGAACAGTCGGTGATTGCGGGCGCCGGTGTCGAGCTTGATAAGAACGGAAAGATCGCTCAGGAACGCGTTAGTGCACGGGCCGGCTTGAAGTCCGCCACTGTCGACAGAGAGGATGTGACACACATCGACGCGGCTAAGAATCAGATTATAGGTTCTAGCGCTGGGCTAATTCCGTTTATCGAGAAAAACTACGTGTACCGTGCGCTGATGGGTAGTAACCAGCAACGGCAGGCTGTGCCGCTTATTCGTCCCCAGAGTCCCATTGTCGGAACTGGGGTGGAGGCAGCTGCTGCTCGTAACACCGGTCAGCTTGTGCTAGCTGATCAAGATGGTCAGGTTACCAAAGCCGATGCCGACCAAGTCGTAGTGAAGTACAAAGACGGCACGGTCACCTATGAACCGCAGCATTTTGTCCGTAGCAACGAAGGAACCAGTATAAATCAGTTTGTTGTTGTGAATACAGGCGACGCAGTGAAAGCGGGCGATCCCTTGATCGAAGGTATGAGTGTAGAGGGCGGCGAGCTCGCGCTGGGCAAAGATTTGCTCGTAGCATTTATGCCATGGGCTGGATACAACTTTGAAGATGCAATCATCATCAGCCGTAAGTTGGTCGAAGACGACACGCTGACATCGGTGCATATCGTCGACTACATGATTGAGGTGCGAGAAACCAAACTTGGTCCAGAGATCGTTACGCGTGACATCCCGAACGTATCCGAAGACGCACTGCGGCATCTCGATGACGAAGGAATCGTCCGGATTGGAGCCGAGGTACACCCTGGTGATATCCTGGTTGGTAAAATCACGCCAAAAGGCGAACAAGAGCTTAGCAGTGAAGAACGTCTCCTACGCGCAATTTTTGGTGAAAAAGCCAAAGAAGTTCGGGATACCTCACAGCGCATGAGCAATGGCAAGCACGGTAAAGTGGTCGGTGTGAAGATTTTCTCACGCGAAAACGGTCATGAGCTCAAAGCAGGTGTTCTTATGCAGATCCAGGTGTTCGTCGCTCAAATGCGCAAAATTAGCGTGGGCGACAAGCTGGGTGGTCGGCACGGTAACAAAGGTGTGATTGCGCGGATTTTGCCTGTGGAGGACATGCCCTTTACTGAGGATGGCACTCCAGTCGACATCATTTTGAACCCGCTCGGCGTGCCAAGTCGTATGAACATTGGACAGCTTTTTGAAACCCATTTAGGCATGGCTGCTCGAGCGCTTGGCATGAAAGTGGCAAGCCCAAGTTTCAATGGCGTACCTATGGCAAAGATCAAAGAACTCCTGAAAGAGGCTGGCTTCCCCGAAGACGGCAAACAGCAGCTCTACGACGGTCGTACGGGAGGTGCCTACAAAGAGCGCACCACTGTCGGTAGCATGTACATGATCAAGCTCAACCACATGGTGGCCGACAAAATCCACGCCCGTTCAACTGGTCCATACACCATGGTGACGCAGCAACCATTGGGCGGTAAAGCTCAAAACGGTGGTCAACGCTTCGGTGAAATGGAAGTCTGGGCGCTCGAAGCCTACGGTGCTGCGAATACTTTGCAGGAAATGTTGACAATCAAATCAGACGATGTTTACGGTCGATCAAAAGCATACGAAAGTATCATCAAGAAGACCGAGATCGTCGGACCAAAAGTGCCAGAAAGCTTCAACGTCTTAGTAAAAGAGCTACAAGGACTTGGACTCAAGGTTGATCTCGTGGCGAGCGACCACGTGGTTGATGCCGAGGCGATTCTTTCGACCAACATTCACGAAGAAGCAACCCACCCTGCAACACTCGAGGTTCCAACATCGGCTATTTCTGATATCGATGTCAGCGACGAAGAAGCAGCTAGCGAAGGGTTTGAGTTTGAAGAAGGTGATGTAGCAAGCGATTTCAGTGATGAGCCGTCATTTGTTGCAGCAACCACCGATGGAAACGACGATGATACAACAGACACAGAAGAAGGGAAGGAGGCCTAAATGCGTCGCTATTCTTACGGAACAAATATTGCCGATTTTGATGCAGTACGCTTGGCCGTCGCAAGTAGTCGCGACATCGAAGACTGGAGCTACGGTGAGGTTCTCAAGCCAGAAACCATTAACTACCGTACGCAAAAACCAGAGCGGGACGGCTTGTTCTGCGAACGCATCTTTGGACCAGTTAAAGACATCAACCCACACGATGCCAAATACAAAGGTGTTCGTTCTCGCGAAGCCGCTGTCGACAAAAACGGTGAGCTGGTAACGCGCAGCATTGTCCGACGTGAACGCATGGGTCACATCAACTTGGCTGTTCCTGTTGCCCACATTTGGTTCCTGCGTGGCACCCCGAGTGCTGTAGGGCTACTGCTCGGTATGACGGTGAAAAACCTCGAACGTGTGGCGTATTTTGCAAGCTACATCGTCAAGAGTGTCAACGAAGCCCTCCGAGATCAATACAGGGCGGACAAAGAAGCTGAGTGGCAAGCCGCACAGCAGGCCATTAAACTTCGGTACGAAACAGAGGCAGCGGCCGAAGGTGCCGATGTCAAGGCTTTGGCGGAAGCTCAGACGAAAGAACTCGAAGCGCTCGATACTGACTGGGAACTGCTCAAAACTCAACTCGATAGTCTGGTCAAACTGAGCCTCATGAACGAGACCGATTACCGCAACTTGCCGAGCGAACTGCGCGCTATGATTACCGTCGGCATGGGTGGCGCCGCACTACGCGACCTGCTGCAGGAGATCGATCTTGCCGAACTTATTGCCAACCTGACTACCGAGGCCGAAGAGGCAAAGGGACAGCGCAAGAAGAAGCTCATGAAGCGTTTGCGCCTCCTCGAAAGTATGGAGCGAGCTGGCATAAAGCCTGAAAGCATGTGCCTCAGCGTTCTGCCGGTCATTCCCCCGGACCTCCGTCCAATGGTGCAGCTCACTGGCGGTCGATTTGCCACTAGCGACCTCAACGACCTGTATCGCCGCGTCATCAACCGCAACAACCGTCTGAAAAAATTGATGGAGTTAAATGCCCCAGAGGTCATTAGACGAAATGAGCAGAGAATGCTACAAGAAGCGGTCGATGCGCTGATCGACAACAACAATGCCCGTAGTGGACGTGCGGTCGCCGCAACCGGCCAGCGCCGTCGGCTCAAGAGCCTGAGCGACATGCTCAAAGGTAAGCAGGGTCGATTCCGCCAAAACTTGCTCGGCAAGCGTGTCGATTACTCTGGACGTTCTGTCATCGTTGCGGGGCCAGAGCTGACGATAAACCAATGTGGTCTGCCGAAGATGATGGCGCTGGAACTGTTCAAACCATTTGTCATCGGTGAGCTTATTTTCCGTGAACAAGCCCACAATATTCGGAGCGCTACCCGCATGATTGAAACGGGTGAAACCGAAGTGTGGGACGCCCTTGACGATGTCATCAAAGGCAAATATGTGCTTTTGAACCGTGCTCCTTCGCTGCACCGACTCAGTATTCAGGCATTTCAGCCGGTACTTATCGAAGGGCGCGCTATTCAGCTACACCCCTTGGTATGTAAAGGTTTCAATGCTGACTTTGACGGCGACCAGATGGCGGTACATTTGCCACTGAGCGATGCTGCTCAAGCAGAGGCCCGCGATATTATGTCGGCCAGCCGTAATTTGCTCAAGCCAGCCGATGGCTCGCCTATTCTGCACATCGAACAAGACATAGTTCTCGGCTGCTACTATCTGACATACGAGCGCCCAAATGCAGCCCAAACTCCACGAGCCTTTTCAAGCCTTGATGAAGCTTCGATGGCGTTTGATGCCAATGTCATCAACCTACAGGACCGTGTAAAAGTGCAGTTTAGGGGCGAAATCCGTGACACCACCCTTGGTCGAATTTACTTCAACGAAATTTTCCCAGAAGATTTTACGTTCCATGATGAGCCAATGACCAAAAAGCGACTGCAAAAAGTCATGGCAGCTGTGTACCAGAAATACGGCCAGGAAAAGACCGCGCAAATCGCCGATGACCTCAAAGATCTCGGTTTTCGCTACGCTACGATGTCGGGACTCAGTATGGGCATGGGCGACTTCGTACCAATCGATGGACTCGAAAAGGTTATCGATGAGGGTGAAACGAAGAGTGCTAACATCTCCGATCAATACGACCAGGGCTTCATTACCGACGACGAACGACACCGTTTGACCGTCGAAAACTGGACAAAAATAGATACCCGCGTCCAAAACATGCTTTCCGAACAAATGCAGGGGCAAGACGGTTCAATGGCCATCGCTATTACTTCTGGCGCCCGCGGCAATATTTCCCAGATGAAAATGTCAGTCGGTATGCTGGGTGTGTTCCAGGATGCTGCCGGGCATATCATTGAACTACCGGTTAAGGCTGGTTATATGCACGGGCTGAACCCACTCGAGTACTTTACTGGTACCCGCGGTACCCGAAAAGCGGTCATTGACATTGCCCTAAAGACTGCTGACGCAGGCTACCTGACGCGCCGTCTCGTTGATGTTTCGCAAGACGTCTTTACCATTGATGATGATGCGGACGACGCAACAGATCCAGGTTTCAAGATGCTTCGCGAAGATGCTGCCGCTATCGGCGTGTCGTACGCATCTCGACTCGAAGGCCGCTATGCTGCTGAAGAGGTAGCGGGTTATATTGCTGCCGGAGAAGTCTTTACGAAAGACATTGCGGAGGCAGTTGACGCCGACGAAAAACTCGATGGTGTCAAGATCCGAAGTGCTCTCAGCGCTACTTCAGTACATGGTGTGCCGCAAAAGAGCTATGGGGTTGACCCAGCGACAGGGCATTTGGTAGCCAGTCATAACCCGATTGGTGTCATTGCGGCGCAGTCCATCGGCGAGCCTGGTACGCAGCTGTCGCTCGACTCCAAGCACCGGTCTGGTGCTGCGGTCGCCGACGATACTGCCCAGGGGCTCAGTCGTATCGAAGAACTCTTTGAAGCCCGCCAGCCAAAAGGTCAGGCGTACCTGACTGACATCGCTGGTGTCGCTAACACCTGGGAGGAAGGCGATCATTACATCGTCCAGGTGACAGCCGACGACCAAGAAAAGGTTGAGATTGAACTCACCGGTCGTCAGCCGTCGATTGCAACTGGCTCAGATGTGGCGATTGGCGATGTTCTGGCTAGTCACGAGGGTGGGGCAGAACCGGTTATCTCACCGATGGCAGGTAAGGCTGAGTTTACTGATAAGTCAGTCATCATTACCCCGACCGCCAAGAGCCTGGTGCGCTACGAAATACCAGGGTTCAAGCAAATGCTTATCCAGGATGGTGACACCGTCGTCGCTGGTCAGCGTTTGACGAACGGTTCGATCAACTTGCACGATTTGGTTCGCCTGCAGGGTGTTGAGGCAACGCAGCGATACATCATGAACGAAATTCTTGGTATTTTTGCTGGTCAGGGACAAAATATCTCAGACAAGCACCTCGAGATTATCGTTCGCCAGATGTTCAGTCGCGTGCAGGTGGAAGATGCGGGAGATAGCGAGTTCGTAACGGGTGACGTAGTCAGCAAGCTCGCTGTAGCCGAGGCGAACGAAGCCCTTGTTGCGGCCTCCCAACAGCCTGCTAAGGTCAACCAGCTGCTACTTGGTATCACCAAAGCAAGCTTGTCAACTGACTCGTTCTTGAGTGCCGCAAGCTTCCAGGACACGACTCGTGTTTTGATTGGTGCTGCGACTAGTGGTCGCATCGATAAGCTCTTCGGCCTCAAAGAAAATGTCATTTTGGGTCGCAAAATCCCAGTTGGTACTGGGTACGGCGCTTCCAACGCACTCGATGAAGGTGACGACAGCTATGAGGGAGAACAGTTTGTTGCTCGGCAGCAAGTCGAGGAGCCAACGGTTATGGTCGCCGACATGCGGCCAGACATCGACGATGACGAACCTCAGGATGTCGAAAGCATTGCCGATGGTATTTCTGACGGTTCGGGCGACGGCTCAAACTAAGCCGGAAGAGCTCGTCTGAGCATCCCCGGCAGGTAACATACAAACAATCGCAGAAGCCCCGGCCAGTCCGGGGCTTCTGTACGACAAAGAACGTATTTCGACGATGATCAAGTACTCACCCCGTCACGACATTCCACTAGTGCGGGCGAGGCACTCCTTTTACCAGAGTGAGTGACTTCTCTTTCGAGCGGCTCTCAAGTTTTTTCAAATCTTGTGAGAAAAACGCTTATTTCCGTGGTGATTCGCAGACTAACAATACGTAAAATGTCCAATGGATGCCTTGCGTAGGGGTGCACTTACTGGTACAATATGCAGGTTATATCAAATTCGAGCTTCTTTCATGGCAATATGCCGGGAAAGATTGGCGGCAGAGGAGATGTTTCTGTTCAGGCGCTTCGTACGTTTGCCTGATATAGATTTCTCTTCACGAATGTAATATCGGAAAAAACAAGAGCTGTATGGGGTATCATATTGAATTTATTTCAGCATGTATGCATACACCCATAGCCGTCGGGTATACCGTATAGATCCTTGAACAAGTTCGAGAGGGCGGTACCATACAATGTTTATCCGCAGAAAGGAAGGGCTCAGTGCCTACAATCAACCAATTGGTACGCAAACCGCGCACCAAGGTGACTCACAAAACGAAGTCACCAGCGCTTATGCGCGTCACCAACAACTTAAAAACAAAACATTACGAGAAAGCTGCACCGTTTAAGCGTGGCGTGTGTGTGAAGGTCACTACCAAAACCCCAAAGAAACCAAACTCAGCTCTGCGTAAGGTTGCCCGCGTGCGTCTTGGCAATGGCTACGAAGTCTGGGCATATATTGGCGGCGAAGGCCACAACTTGCAAGAACACGCCGTCGTTATGATTCGTGGCGGTCGCGTGAAGGATCTTCCGGGCGTACGCTACCACATCGTCCGCGGCACCCTCGATCTCCAAGGAGTCCAAAACCGCAAACAAGGCCGCAGCAAATATGGCGCTAAGAAGGAGAGCAAATAATGAGCCCGAAAGACATTCAGCGACTCGTAAGCATTCTTGCACTCAATACGGTGCTCATAGTGACTTCGGCACAAAAGCTTCGTTGGCTACAGATCGCTCTCGTTCTTATAATTGTCCTGCTATCTATCGCATGGATCACTGATGCGCAGAAGGAGAAGAAGCATGAACGCTAAGTACCTTATTGTATTCTTAGGTGCTGCTATAGTTGTCGCCGTTTCGCTGCTCGCTGTCTCAGACATGGTACGTGTTCTAGGGGTGATTATCGGTGTGGCTATTGTGTCAGAGTCAGACAAAATTGTTGCCCAAATGAAAAATGGAGGAAAAAAATAATGCCTAGGAAAGTAACCGCCTCACTTGTTCGTGATATTCCCGCTGACCGCGTGTACAACAGCGTACCCGTGCAGCGGCTGATAAACCGCGTTATGCGCGATGGTAAAAAGCAAGTCGCCGAACGCCTCGTCTACACGGGCATGGAAACTGCTGCCAAAAAACTAAAGGTAGACAACCCACTCGACGTGTTCGAGCAGGCTTTCAGTAACATCCGCCCCAATGTCGAGACTCGCTCTCGCCGTGTCGGTGGTGCCAACTACCAGATTCCATTTGAGGTAAAGGGTCAGCGTCAAAACCACCTCACTACGATGTGGTTCGTAGCTGCTGCCCGCGCCCGTAAAGGCATGAGCATGGCTGACCGCATCGCTCTAGAACTCATGGACGCCTACAACAACCAGGGCAGTGCAGTGAAAAAGCGTGAAGACACCCACCGCATGGCCGAAGCGAACCGTGCGTTCGCGCATTTTGCTAGGGGCTAAAGCCGCAAAAGAGTAGAGTTAAGAGATATGAGATAAGAGTTAAGAATGAGCATCCATACATTTCGAGACCTCATTGCTTGGCAAAAGTCACATGCTTTAACTTTAGAAATCTATAAGATTACCAAAGATTTTCCAAAAGATGAGATTTTCGGTCTTACCAATCAAATCCGGCGATCAACCGTATCAATTGTTTCGAATATAGCAGAAGGATTTGGCCGAAGAACTATGGCAGATCGAACGCACTTTTACGATATGGCGCGGGCTTCATTGCATGAGGTTCAAGCGCAGCTATTGGTGGCAAAGGACGTTCGCTATATACAAAATCATGTATACCAAGAGCTGGATGAAGCGAGCATAGCGTGCCACAAAGTACTAACAGGCTTAATTAACAAAACAAATGGTACGAAATAAGAGTCTTATCTCTTATCTCCTATCTCTTAACTCCAAGGAGCTTCTATGGCAGATAAAAAAGTTTTGATGAAAGACATCCGCAACATGGGTATCATAGCCCACATCGACGCGGGCAAAACGACGACGACCGAAGGTATTTTGTACCGAACGGGTCTGAAGCACAAAATTGGTGCCGTGCACGAAGGTGGCACTACAACCGACTGGATGGACCAGGAGCGTGAACGCGGCATTACCATCGTGTCAGCTGCTGTGACCTGCTTTTGGAAGGGCAAGCAGATCAACATTATCGACACGCCAGGCCACATCGACTTTACTGCCGAAGTGGAACGTTCACTTCGTGTTCTCGACGGAGCCTGTGTGGTTTTCGACGGCAAAATGGGCGTCGAAAGCCAATCCGAAACGGTTTGGCGTCAGGCAGACAAGTACGGTGTGCCACGTATCTGTTTCATCAATAAAATCAACCAAACTGGTGGCGACTTCTACAAATCGCTCGAGAGTATTCATAACCGGTTGAGCAAGCGTGCCTTCCCCGTACATCTCCCCATCGGTTTTGAACAGAGTATTAATGGAGTTGTCGACCTTGTCGCGATGAAGAGCTACACCTACACCGAGTTCCACGACCACGAACTCGTCGAGGGTGATATTCCGGCTGACATGATGGAACAGGTGAAGCGATACCGCAGTCTGCTTATCGAAAACGCTGTCGCCGAAGACGAAGCCATGCTCGAAAAGTACTTTGAGGTTGGCGAAGAAGGTTTGAGCGTGGAAGATATCAAGCAAGCCATACGCAGTGCGGTGCTGAGCGGTAAATTCTATGCCGTCACCGGTGGTGATGGCCGCGGCGTCATCGTCGAAAAAGTGCTAGACATGGTCAACGATTATCTACCAGCACCAGATGACCGCAGCAACGCCTGGGGCGTGCACCCGAAAACTGGTGAAGAGATCGAGCGCAAACACGACACGAGCGAACCGCTCGCTGGCCTGGCCTTCAAAATCACCACCGACCCATTTGTTGGTAAGCTCGCCTACTTCCGTGTGTATTCCGGCGTACTTCAGGCCGGCTCATATGTGCTGAACAGCTCAACGGGCGAAAAAGAGCGTGTCGGTCGCATTGTCCGCATGCAAGCCGACAAGCGCGAAGACGTGACCGAAGTAGTCGCTGGTGACATCGCTGCTATCGTAGGCCTCAAAGGCACGACCACTGGCAATACACTCTGCGACCCAGCACACCCCATTCAGCTCGAAAACATTACCTTCCCAGAGCCACCCGTGTCTATTGCCATCGAGCCAAAGACCAAGGCCGACCAAGAGAAAATGAGCCTCGCACTCCAGCGACTCGCCGAAGAAGACCCCACTTTCCGCGTTCGTGTTGACGACGAAACCGGCCAGACTATCATCTCTGGCATGGGTGAGTTACACCTCGAAATCCTCGTCGACCGTATGAAACGCGAGTTTAGCGTGGAGGCCAACATCGGACAGCCACAAGTGGCTTACCGTGAAACCATCCGTAAAGATGCCGTGGAAGCCCAAGGCAAGTTTGTCCGCCAGAGTGGTGGACGCGGTCAGTACGGTGATGTCTGGTTGCGACTGAGTCAAAACGAACAGGGCGCTGGCTTTGAGTTCATAAACTCTATCAAGGGTGGCGTGGTGCCTTCCGAATACATCCCCGCCGTGCGCAAGGGTATAGAAGAAGCCATGAGCAACGGTGTTATCGCTGGCTACCCGGTCGTAGACGTGAAAGTTGAGTTGTACGACGGCAGTTACCACGAAGTCGATAGTAACGAAATGGCCTTTAGCATAGCCGGTAGTATGGGCTTCCAGGACGGCTTCAAAAAAGCTGGCCCCGTTCTGCTTGAGCCAGTTATGAAAGTCGTCGTCGTCACCCCTGAAGAGTTTATGGGCGACGTCATAGGCGACCTAAACAGCAAGCGCGGGCGCATCGAGTCCATGGAGGATCTTTCGTCTGGGATCAAGGAAATTACAGCGTTCGTTCCACTTGGAGAGATGTTTGGCTACACCACAAACCTGCGCTCGATGAGCCAAGGCCGAGCCAGCTCAAGCATGGAGCTTGCGCACTACGCCGACGTACCTAACAATGTCGCCGAAGCCATCATCGCCAAAAACTCGAAATAAGACGAAGCGCTACCCTACTATGGGCAAAACCCGACAGATCTTGATGGTGTGATTGGAGTCGTGTCTGACGTGTCGCAGACCATTTCTGAACAGTTCACTTTGGTAAATAATCGATTTGATGCCATGGACACCCGCTTGTTCGGCGTTGAACAAAAGCTGGTTCAACACGACAAGTGGTTTGACGAGATAGACAGTAAGCTCAACCATATATACAGCGTACTTGACTCGCACATGAAGCGCATAGAAGACATCATTTCCGACAATGTGGCACGAGACAACCAACAAGATCGTCTGGAAAAGTGAATCTTCCAAATAGCTGATAAACTCGATCTAAAAATACAATACGATTAGTCAGCCAAAATGCCTTGCTTTCTGTAGGCGTCCTACGGTACAATAACACCGTATCTCGCGTGAGGGCGTTGCTGTGGTATGTACGAGCGTATGAGAAAAGTACAGCAGAGCAATATGGACCGCGTGAACAACTATTAACATAATATTAGGAGTACTACCTTTTATGGCAGGAACATTTGACCGAAGCAAGCCGCACGTCAACGTTGGTACGATGGGTCACGTCGACCACGGCAAAACAACACTAACCGCTGCTATCACTTCTGTATTGGCGAAAAAACTTCCCAGCGACACCAACAAAAAGGTTGACTACGCGCAAATCGACAACGCCCCAGAAGAAAAGGCTCGCGGTATAACCATCGCCACCTCTCACCAAGAGTACGAAAGCGAAAAGCGCCACTACGCACACGTCGACATGCCGGGCCACGCCGACTATGTCAAGAACATGATTACCGGTGCTGCTCAGGTTGACGGCGCAATCCTCGTCGTTTCTGCTGCCGACGGCCCTATGCCGCAAACTCGCGAGCACGTACTGCTTGCGCGTCAGGTTGGTGTACCAAAGATCTTGGTCTTCATGAACAAAATGGATCTCGCTGACGCCGACCTCGTCGAACTCGTTGAAGAAGAAATTCGCGAACTTCTCGAGAAAAATGGTTTCGATCGGGACTGTCCAATCATCAAGGGTTCAGCAGCCAAGGCTGTCGAAGGCGATGCCGCAAATGAAGACGCCGTTATGGAACTGGTACAGGCCATGGACGACTACCTTCCAGAGCCAACCAGAGACCTTGACAAGCCGTTCATTATGCCTATCGAAGACGTGTTCAGTATCAAGGGTCGCGGCACCGTCGCAACTGGCCGTATTGAACAAGGTATTGTCAAGATAAACGACGAAGTAGAAATTGTCGGTATTCGCCCAACCACGAAGTCTGTCGTAACAGGTATAGAAGCCTTCAAGAAATCTCTTGACCAAGGTCAAGCCGGCGACAATGCCGGTGTACTACTACGCGGTATTGAGCGCGATGACATCGAGCGCGGTCAAGTACTTGCCAAGCCAGGTACAATCACCCCTCACACCGAATTTGACGCCGAGGTTTACATCCTTAGCAAAGAAGAAGGTGGTCGTCACACGCCATTCTTCAAGGGCTACAAGCCTCAGTTCTACTTCCGCACCACGGACGTGACTGGTGAAGTTGAGCTCCCAGCTGACAAAGAAATGGTCATGCCGGGTGACACTATCACCTTCAAAGTCAAACTACTTGCTCCTATTGCAATGGAGCAGGGTCTACGCTTCGCTATTCGCGAAGGTGGTCGCACTGTTGGTGCCGGCGTCGTGACCGCTATCACGAAATAGTTTCACCTGGGAGTCATCCCAGAACAGAGAAGCGCTCCGTCTCATTTGACAGAGCGCTTCTCTTTCGTGCTGAAGCAGGCTAAACTTAACATAGCAAAAACTTCTATCACTCGTGGCGGCGCCTGAAGATAGCGCGATTTTTACATAAGTCGAGTATACTAAGACGTTATGGCAGAGGGAGCTTACGAAAGTTTTATTGACCTGTACAAGTTGTTAGGGGTAGAGCCGGGTGCTTTGCCTACTGAGATTCGAGCTGCTTTTATGAAACTCGCCAAACACCAGCACCCTGATGCAGGAGGGTCGCTAGAACATATGCAGCAGCTCAATAAAGCGTACGCCACCCTCAAAGACCCCGTTGCTCGTCGTGCCTACGACCGCATGCACAGTTTTCGCACTGGTATAGCTACGGTAGAGTACCGTGACGATCTTGGTGGCGAAGGGGCTGCCTCAGATATGACTGACACAGAAATGGATGACTTTATCGACACCATCTTCGCCGAATATTCTGCGCAACCGCCCAAGCGGTCAATCCACAAAAAAGCTGCCCATGTTATACGCTTTCGCAAGAAGCAACGCTAGGCGGCTTTGCTTTTATCTAACAAAAATGATACGATACACAGGTAAACTAGTAGCTTTGACTAAAAGCCGTGCGTGTTCCCAGGTGGATTCGTAAGGTGTTACAAAGCCCAGTCGGGTGAAGCCGGCCGTTTGCACCAGGCAATAGCTTTTGTGGGAATGAAGCCCATAACCTATAGTCTATAACCAGTAACCTAAAAAAACCGGAGGTTTTACCATGGCAGACGCCACCCAAGCACCAACAGGCAAACAACGTATTCGTATACGCCTGAAGGCCTACGACCACAAAATCATTGACCAAGCAGCCAAGCAGATTGTCGACACAGCCTTGCGCACTGGCGCTAGCCTTGCTGGACCTATACCACTACCCACGCGCAAAAGTACCTTTACGGTGGTAAAAAGCCCGCACGTCTATAAAAAAGGCCGTGAACAGTTCGAAATGCGCGTCCACAAGCGCCTCATCGACGTGTTTGAACCGACTCCAAAGACCATCGACAGCCTCATGAACCTCTCCCTCCCCGCTGGCTGCGACGTCGAAATCAAGATGTAACATTCTTGGAAAACACGAAAAGCTTGCGTAAAGACAATAGCCGGTACGCGTCATATAGGCAGTTTAGTAGACAAAAATAAAAAAACATGATACAATAAGTTTCATGTCTGAATTAAATTCAGTTGTCAAAAATATTGGCTCCGAAAAATTTTTAACGGATCAAAACCTTTTTAATGGTGTACTCGAACTTTTCCGTGAGCCGTTTGGGATGGACGAAGGTCTATTAAGAACCCTTGGAGAATGTGTCGCTACAGATTTATTTATAGTGGAAGATCCAACAAGTGGGTGTGTCACAGCTGCTGCTGCGGCCACCCATACAATAGGTGAGGCATTGGAAATAGTGTTCTTAGCCACGAACCCAAAAAACCAGCGCGAAGGTCGGGCAAAAAACCTTCTAGAAGCGATCGAGGCGGCGGCACTGGCTAGTGGAACCAATATTGTGCGTGCAAGCGTAGAAGAAGAAAGAGTTGGGATGAGAGACTTACTCCGTTCATTTGGCTACATGCCCAGTAAGAGATTGGGTGATGAATACCAGAAACAACTATGATACACATAGCATCTTACATGAACATTTCTCAAGTTTATGAGTATGGATACTGTCTTCCATTTTATTTGATGAGAATCAGGTCATATGGGATCATTTGACGCGTGCTATGTGCTACCTAGGGCTCAGTGCCAAAAAAGCTAATCTGAACTTATAGGACTTGTTACGATTACCAATACAACAGTCCAATGTATGGTGGACGGATATAGAAACTGGACAAAATCAGGATAGTATGCTAAAATATAAGTATGGCTATTTCAAGGTTTGATCTGCCTGGTACAGAAGGCGTAGTGGCCTCGCTTGAGCACGTCGCACCTGACTTTCTCCCAGAGGTGAAAACACTCGTAGGCTACACGGATGAACTCAATGATCCAGATTCAGCGCTGCGTATTTTGCAATATACACTACGTACGTATGTAGAATTATGCGATTTTAGCGATGGAAAGGGCATTGGAAAGGGTATTAAGCGGGCTACGCTACTCCAGGCGATCGGTGAAGCGGTAATGAGCCAGCCAAGCTCAGAAATTGAGGTTAGTGAGCAGACACTGGCAATACAAGCATTGCGTGAATATCGGAGTACTCAACCACCCAAACGATGGCGTAAAACAGCTGCTTTTTTGGTTGACGGTCGAGAGCTTCGTACGCATCTCGATGTAATCCGTGACCACACACTACAAGGAACAGAGATCGCAAGCATTATCGACTCAAACGATGATGAACCTGTCTCAAAGGCGCTATGGAACTTTGACTTGCCTCCCGCGCCCCTTGAACGTATTGATGCCATGTTGAATCACGTGAATGTCGAAGCAGTTAATAAAGAATCTATCAGGCATATCGATAGGCTGAAAACGCCAGCGCGCAAAGACACAACGATTCTCCGTCACATTTTTGACTCCCAGGTGTTTGCAAAGATAAACGAAGCAATGGGCTTTGATGGTGTTGCAATGGCTCTCAGGAGCGCCGCAAACGTGCTTCGTCTCAAAAAGCTGGGTCTACACAGTGTTGTCGAGGAAGCTCAAAAGAGACTTGAGCCGTATGATCGCAAGGAAACCCTACAGATCGTCGATAGCGTTCTACACGACATATTTGGCGGTTCTCTCGTCAGCAAACACTGCTTTGAAGATAACACCGACCACGACATCATTGTCGGTGAATCTAGGCTCCAGCGTGATATACAGGGTGAGGATCCGTTTCAAGTGGTTTGGAGACGAAAATCGCTCGGATCATATGCCATGAAAATGTTTAAGCGACCAGGACAAAAAGTGCTGGACATGGTTGGGCTGACTATTGTCGTAGATAATATGACGCAGCTCTGTGATGTATTCTGCCAAATGCAGCTAAACATTTATGAAAGCAACCATGCCACCCTGGCGTCGAACGACCCAACCGTAGCCGGTCTCGATGTTCGTGGCGACAAGGCCTATATCGAAACAATCAAAAATGAGATGTGCGAAGTTGGACTCGATGTCAGTACGATCAAAGAGGATCTAAGAACGCATAAAAAAGAATTTCGAGTTGTCAAGGCTGCAATTGACTTCGATGGCACGCCAGTCGAGATCATGATTCAAACAAGAGCCGATCGTCACCGTGCTCGTGTCGGCAAACGCGCTTCACATGACGGCTACAAGGTAGGCGGAGAACGATTGGGAGGGCTGAAGTGTATACAGAAACGCGTCAACAACATCGGCGCCGGCATTATCGGCTACTCGAAACAAAAGTCGTATGAACTCGACGAGCTACTTGATAGAGCCGCCTAGTCCACGCAGGTGTGGGTAGTCTCATAACTGGTAAGCGTCAATGCCTTGAGATGAGAGTGATGACCTGGTATACTGTTTGTAGATGAACAAAAACAAAAAAAATGGTACAAAATCTGTTTCTAAGGTTGCCGCCTCAAAAAAACCTGCTAGCAAAAAGACTTCAAACAGCGATGGAGCTTTTGTGCTAAAACTAACCTTGTATGTTATCTTGGCATCTCTGTGGATCAAAATAACAAAAACTGGCAGCAACTTGCACGTACCTCTGCCGATTGGTTTAGCCGTAGGGCTGTTTTTTGCCTCTCACGAACATTTTCGGATGGAACGGCGTATAGAAATTGCCGTATTGATCATAGCGGGATTTTTTGGGTTCTTGGCTCCGTTTGGACTTTTTATAACGCTATAGGCAGTGTTTGACCGCTTAGATCATGTAGTTTATACAACAGGTTGACAGGTGTTATCTTTACATGGTAATCTGTAAGGTACGTACGAACACTCGTTGTGTTGGTGATGTCGGAAAGGTCCGCTCGTAACAGGGGTAGAAACCGTCGACCACCACGTTTTTTGTATCAGTGTACAAGATCCAAAAAGCAGCCGTTCGACAAATATTAACCATAAAGGAGCACGTCATCTGGTAGCATATGACGTGGTGCAAAACTATGAAGGCACTCATTACGAGAAAGGTTGGCATGACAAGTACCATCGGTAGCGACGGTACTCTACAGGCTGTCACCTTGCTTTCCGCTAGTCCCTGTGTGATTACACAGGTGAAAACCGATGAAGTAGACGGCTATACTGCCATCCAAATCGGCTGCGAGGAAGTAAAAGAACACAAAGTAGCAAAGCCGCAAGTCGGACATCTTAAGGGAGCTAAGCAGGTCGTGCGTATTATGCGCGAGTTTCGCGTCCCACAAATCACCGGAGACCTCAAAGTTGGAGAAACCATCAACGCCGAGGTCTTTTCAGTTGGGGACACCGTGCATGTGACTGGCACAAGCAAAGGCAAGGGATGGGCTGGCACTATCCGTCGCCACAACTTCCACCGTGGACGCAAAACGCACGGTGGTCGCAGCTATCGCCGGCCTGGTTCTATCGGTTCTATGTATCCACAGCATATTTTACCTGGTAAAAAAATGGCGGGTCACCTTGGACACGACCAAGTTACGGTACGTAATCTTACGGTAGCTATCGTTGACGCAGAAAAAGGCTACATCGGCGTCGTCGGTGCCGTGCCTGGTCCACGTAAAGGGATCGTTGTTATCCGCGGGGAGGAGAAATAACTATGAAATTATCCATTTCCCTGTTACCTGTCACCAAACATTCGCCTGTAACCATTAGTCATGAATCTCGCACCAATAGTGACAGGTTCATTACTACTGTTACCACACAGGTCAGAGGTGACACGCTAATCCAAAAAGGAGGTGCGTTCTAATGGCTACTCCTACATTTAGTGCTGCAGGCACCAAAGCTGCAACCGCAGCCAAACTAAGCCGTGAAGTGTTCGGCGTGGAAGTAAAAAACCATCAGTTACTCAAACAAGCCTATGATGCGTATCTTGCAAATGGTCGCGAGAATCTCGCCGTCGTAAAAACTCGTGGACTCGTTCGTGGTGGCGGTAAGAAGCCATGGAAGCAGAAGGGCACCGGTCGGGCGCGTTTCGGTAGCTCACGCAACCCAATTTGGCGTGGCGGTGGTATTGTCTTTGGTCCTACTGGACTAGAAAACTACACTGTCAAGATTTCCACTACCAGCAAGCGCGTGGCGCTGCGACAGGCACTGAGCTTAGCCAATCAAAATGGCAAACTCATTGTCGTCGAAAAACTTTCGAGCAAAGAAGGTAAAACTGCCGAAATGGCAAAACTGCTCATCAAACTCGGTGTCACGCGCGACGCTCTCGTCGTCGTGGATAGTAAAACACCAGAACTCGTAAACGCGACTGCTAACCTCCAAAATGTCATGCTGGTGAGCGCCAGCTACCTCAACGTATTCGACATTTTGAATGCCGACCACATTGTGCTGACGACCGATGCACTTAAAACAGTTGAATCTTGGCTCAAGCCAGTCGCAAAAGTCGCGAAGGAGGAGAAATAATATGCATACTCTCAAACCACGACTGAGTGAGAAGGCCTTTGGTCTAAGCCAAACGACGAACACCTTTGTTATTGACATCCCAAGTGAAATCAACAGATACGAAGTGGCAGATGCGGTTGAAAAGCAGTTTGACGTCAAGGTACAAAGCGTTCGAGTTGTCAATCGCAAGGGCAAAGTAAAGCGCGTCATGAATACAACTGGCAAACGCAGCAGCAATCGCAAAGGTACACAGCCCGACACCAAAAAAGCCTATGTGACCCTGGAAGCCGGAAGCCATTTGCCATTTTTTGCCGCGGCCGAAGAAGAACTTGCCAAAGCTGAAGCTGAAAAGGCCAAAGCTGCGAAGAAAGCAGACAAAAAGTCTGAAGAAAACGTATCCAAGCCGAAGGGTCTGAAAAAACTCGTCGGTAAGAAGGAATCAAAATGAGACAAGAAACAAGAGACAGCCGACAAGAACTAGAGAACATCTGCATGGCATCTGTCATGACTCGTAACTCATGCTTCATGACTCTGCGACTGAAAGGAGCTGCATAATGGCGATTAAACAGTACAACCCAACGACTCCAGGTCGACGCGGTATGTCTAGTCAAGATTTCTCTGGCGTGACGACTAAAAAACCTGTACGCTCACTTGTAAAAAGTATGAAGCGCGGCAGTGGTCGCAATAACCAGGGTCGCATAACGACTCGCCACCAGGGCGGTGGTGCCCGTCGGCACTACCGAGTGGTAAACTTCAGTTTTTCTGGTGAAGGCGTTGTCGAACACATCGAATACGATCCCAACCGCAGTGCTCGTATTGCCCGCGTCAAAGACGACAAAGGTGTCTACCACTATGTGCTTGCAGCTGGTGGCATGCATCAGGGTCAAAAGCTTGTAGCTCACGCCGAGGCCGCTATTGAGATGGGCAACCGGCTACCGCTTAAAAATATACCAGTTGGCACCACCATTCACGCACTCGAACTCAAGCCTGGTCGTGGCGCCCAAGCTGTCCGCAGTGCCGGCAACAGTGCTATGTTGATGGCAAAAGAAGGTGACTATGCCCAGGTACGCATGCCGAGTGGTGAGGTTCGGAAAGTTGCGCTCGTGTGCACTGCCTCTGTCGGTGTCGTAGGCAATGAACAGCACCAAAATGTCAAAATTGGTAAAGCCGGCCGCAACCGTCATCTGGGAAAGCGCCCTGGTGTCCGTGGTGTCGTCATGAACGCAGTCGATCACCCGCACGGTGGTGGTGATGGTGGTCGTCACCGTATGGCCAAAGCGCCTCGTACCCCTTGGGGTCAGAAGACACTTGGGTTTAAGACGCGCCGACGTAAGAGTACAAGCAATATGATCGTAAGAAGCCGCCACGCGGCCAAGAGGAAATAAGCTATGAGTCGTTCACTGAAGAAAGGGCCATTTATCGATCCGAAGCTCGCGAAAAAAGTTGCGGCGCTTGGCTCAGAGGATCGCACCATTATAAAAACTTGGGCGCGTGCCAGCACGATTGCACCGGACTTTGTTGGCAAAACTTTTGCCGTTCATAATGGTAAGGTGCATGTACCAGTTTTCGTGACAGAAAACATGGTTGGTCACAAACTGGGCGAATTCAGCCCAACCCGTAAGTTCCGCTCTCATGGCGGGAAGTTAGCGAAGGGCAAATAGACATGAGTGTAAAAGCAGAAGCTAAAGGCGTTCGTTTGAGCCCACGTAAGGTTGCAGCAGTTGCGGCACTCATTCGTGGCCGCACGGTTGCAGACGCCATCGTTATCCTTGAACACACCCCACGCCGCGCTGCACTATCCGTTCTAAAGACGGTCAAAAGTGCACAGGCAAATGCTGCCCATAATCACAACTACAAGGCAGACACACTTCGTATAACTGAAATCACAGTAAATCATGGCCCTCGCATGAAGCGTTTCCGACCGGCGGCTATGGGGCGAGCATTGCCCTATATGAAGCGTTCCTCACACATCCGCGTACTCGTAGACGGCGAGCAACGACCTGCTAAAAAACCAGCAGTCGAGAAACCGACTGTAAAGAAGGAGAGCAAGTAATGGGCCAGAAAGTAAATCCTATTTCTATGCGCTTGCAGGCCAACAAAGATTGGCGAAGTAAGTGGTTCGTTGGCAAGCGTCAGTACGCTGACTACCTCGCTCAAGATCTCAAGGTTCGCAAGCTAATCCAAGCCAAGTTTGGTTCACGTGGCGCAATCAATAAAGTAGATATAGAGCGCTCACCGAACCTCGTGACAGTCACTATCGCAACGGCCAAGGCTGGTGTGGTGATTGGCCGTGGTGGCCAAGGTGCCCAGGAGCTCAAAGCAGCTATCGAAAAAATCTATGCCGTACCAGCTCGTGTCAACATCGAGGAAGTCAAAAAACCAGAGATGTATGCAAAGCTTGTCGCCGAGAACATTGCTCATCAGCTCGAACGCCGTATGAGTTTCCGCCGAGCAATTAAAAGTGCGAGCGCCGCTACCATGCGCGCTGGCGCAAAGGGTGTGCGTATAGAAGTGGCTGGTCGCTTGAACGGCGCAGAAATGTCACGTCGCGAAAAAGAAGCGGTTGGGTCAGTGCCACTGCACACTATCCGTGCCAATATTGACTTCGCCAGCGTACAGGCTCAGACCATTGCCGGCGTTATCGGCGTCAAGGTCTGGATCTACAAGGGGGAAAACTAAGATGTTACTACCAAAGAGAACCAAATTCCGCAAAGTTCGCAAAGGCAAAGTTCGTGGAGTGGCGACAGCTGGAAACTACATTGCTTACGGTGAATACGCACTGCAGGCACAAGGGCACGAACGCATTACGAGCCGACAGATCGAGGCAAGCCGTCAGGCCATGACTCGCTATATCAAGCGTGGTGGCAAAATCTGGATCAGAATTTTCCCGCATACACCAGTTACCCGTAAGCCACTTGACGTCAAAATGGGTAGTGGCAAAGGAAGCCCAGAGTTTTTCGTGGCCAAAGTACGACCCGGTACGGTGCTGTTTGAAATGCAAGGCGTTTCGGAAGAAACCGCCCGAGAAGCCATGCGTCTAGCAAGTCATAAATTGCCCGTAAAGACAAAATTCTTGGTGAAGGAGGGCGCATAATGAAAATTGCTGATATTCGCAAACTCAGCACGGCTGAGCTCACGAAAGAAACAACCAAGTTAAAAGACGAAATAGCCGAACTGCGTCGCCACATTTACATGGGTGACAACCGAAATGTGCGAACCGTTCGCAATAAGCGCAAGGATCTTGCTCGTATGCTGACCGTCTTAAGCGATAACCTAGTCAAGGAGGCAAAATAATGGCCAAGACAATTACCGGTGTCGTCTCCAGCGACAAGTCAGACAAGACCATTGTCATTACCGTTCGTGAGAAAAAGACCCATCCGCTTTACCGAAAGCAATATACTACGAGCAAAAAGTTTATCGCGCATGACGAAAAGAACGAAGCAAAGCTCGGCGACAAGGTGGTGGTGGTCGAAACACGACCAATCAGCAAGCGAAAAAGGTTTACATTGCAATCCATCATTGAAACTGCCGAAGTGAAGCACGTCGAAGCTGCCGTAGAAGTGCCAGGCGTAACTGATAAGCCAAAAAAGGAGACTGAATCATGAATGACAAATCAAGCAGTATGTCTCATCGGTTAACGCTTCTCAGCCCTAAAACAGCTGTCCTGTCTCAAGACTCAAGCTGCATGATTCTGCGACTAGAAGGAGCCAAATAATGATTCAGCAAGAAACGCGCCTCGTCGTCTGCGACAATAGCGGCGCCAAGGAAATTCTCTGCATACGTGTGCTTGGTGGAACGCGTCGGCGATATGCTCGAGTGGGTGACATCATAACCGCCACGGTCAAGCAAGCGAACCCAAGTGGTGGGGTAAAAAAGAAATCAGTGGTACGTGCCGTAGTGGTACGCACCACGAAAGAAATCAAGCGTAAAGATGGCAGCACCATAAAGTTTGACGATAATGCAGCGGTCATTGTCGGTGACGACAAGCAGCCAAAGGCAACACGTATTTTTGGACCGGTACCTCGCGAACTGCGCGACATGGGCTATGCCAAAATCATCAGCCTTGCACCGGAGGTACTGTAATGACAAGCAAGAGACAAGAAACAAGAGACAAGAAAATGTACAAGATACGACTAAAGAAGGGTGATGTAGTACAAGTTCTGAGCGGCAAGTACAAGGGCAAACAAGGCAAGGTCCTGACCACGCACGCTGCCGAAAATAAGGTGACTGTCGAAGGTATAAACATCGTCAAAAAGCACCAGAAGCCGAACCAAGCACATCCGCAAGGCGGTATTCTAGAGATTACGAAACCTATTTGGGTAAGCAAGGTTGCTGTGGTCGATCCAAGCACCAAGAAGCCAACACGCATAGGCTACACGCTCGATAAAGATGGCGGCAAAACCCGCATCTACAAGGCAACCGGCAAGGAAATCAAGGTCGAAGTTCTAGCAAAGAAGCCTGCGACTAAGAAAGGAGCGAAGGTACTATAATGGCTGAAACGACAAAAAAACCTGCTCCCAAGAAGGCAATAAAACCGTATGTTGCTCGTCTGAAAAATGAGTACAACGAGAAGTTTGCGGCAGAGCTTATGAAAGAGCTTGGGCTGAAAAACGCCCATCAGGTGCCGAAGCTCGAAAAAATTGTAGTCAATGTCGGTCTTGGTCGAGCCAAAGAAGACAAGAAGACGATTGAAGCCGCCAAAAACACGCTGCGTAAAGTCACTGGTCAGGAACCAGTTGAAACCGTCGCAAAAAACTCTATCGCCGGCTTTAAGTTGCGCGAAGGCAATATGATTGGGTTAAGATTGACACTACGGGGCGAGCGAATGTACGAGTTTATGGACAGACTCATCAACATCGTACTTCCGCGTCTGCGCGACTTCCGCGGGGTGAAACTAAAAGCATTTGACAAGCAAGGGAACTACAGTATTGGCCTGACCGATCAGAGCGTCTTCCCGGAGCTGACCTTTGAGGAAACGACCACGCCGCACGGCTTGCAAGCTGTATTTGTCGTGAAGTGCGAAGACAAGGCTCACAGTAAGGCACTGCTGCAGAAGTTTGGTATGCCGTTTGAAAAGGAATCAAAATGAGACAAGAGACAAGAAACAAGAGACAAGGTATGGTTACCAGCTGCAAAGCAGATTTCATGACTGGTGCTTCATGCTTCATGACTCTACGACTGAAAGGAGCTATATAATGGCACGAAAATCGAACCTAGCCCGCGATAAAAAACGCCTGAAGATGATAGAGCAGTACGCTGCGAAGCGTAAAGAACTGAAAGAGCTTGGTGATTACGAAGGTTTGGCGAAACTGCCACGCAACTCTTCACCGACCCGTAAGAAGAACCGCTGTGTCGAAACCGGCCGACCACATGCTTACATGCGACAGTTCGGCCTGAGCCGTTTGTCCTTCCGTGAACATGCAAGCAAGGGCGAAATCCCTGGTGTAACGAAAGCGAGCTGGTAATGAACGCTTTACTTCATTCTTCAGATAACAAGTATCAGGATGCTGCATTTCTGCCATCTACTACCTGCTCTCTGCTAAATCAGAAAGGAGATAACGTATGAGCGTAACGACTACCGATCCTATATCCGACATGCTCACCCGTGTCCGCAACGCAATTGCCGTCGGCAAAAACGAGGTAAGCTTACCGCACAGTAAGATTAAAGAAAATGTGGCAATTTCCTTGCGTAACAACGGCTTCCTGCACGATGTTCGCACCGAAGACCTTACTGTTGGCAAGCGACTCCACATCACCATCAATCTAGACGGCGAAAACGCCAAGATTACAGAAATCAAACGCCTCAGCAAGCCTGGTCGCCGCGCCTACACAAATGCCCGCGAAGTACCACAGGTCAAACGAGGTCGTGGCGTGCTCATCATTTCAACGAGTAAGGGTTTAATGACCGGTGAAGAAGCTAAAGCACAAGGAGTTGGCGGAGAATTAATCTGCCAAGTGTACTAATACTATGTACTTTGCCACGACTGCTATGGATAATGTTCGACAAGAAGCATTTATTGGAATTTTACTCGGGGCAGTAATTATAGCAGGAGCAGTGGCCGGTATAATACGTTCCATGAATAAGAATCGTAAACTAAAGGAAAGGAGAGATAAGAGATAAGAGAAAAGAGATAAGAGCATAAAACTCTTAACTCATAACTCATACTTCTTAACTCTAAATCATAATGAGTCGAGTAGGAAAACTACCCATCCAGATCCCAAGCGGTGTGACAATCACTGTCGACTCAGACGCTATCAAAGTGTCTGGGGCGAACGGTAATCTGGAAACTCCACAATTGGAGAATATTACCGTAAAGGTTGAGGACGGTGTCCTCACTGTCGCCCGGGCAAATGATATGCCCAAGGTACGTGCCGCCCACGGCCTCATGCGCGCCCTCATACACAACATGGTGCAAGGCGTCAGCCAAGGCTTCAGCAAGCAGCTTGAACTAAACGGTGTCGGCTACCGCGTGGCTATGCAGGGCACCGACCTGAAGCTCAATATTGGCTTCAGCCACGATGTCATCTATAAAGTACCGCAAGGTGTCCAGGTTGTAGTGGAGCAGAACAAAATGACCATTAGCGGCATAGACAAACAACAGGTCGGCCAGGTCGCTGCTGAAATTCGTGCCCTTAAGAAACCAGAACCGTACAAGGGCAAAGGTATAAAGTACGTCGACGAACGCATATTGCGTAAGTCCGGTAAGTCAGGAAAGGATAAATAGCATGAGCCTTAGCCAAAAATTAGTCCAGCGCGCTCAGCGAAAAAACCGCATTCGTGCAACCCTGAAGGGCACGAGTGAGCGCCCACGACTGAGCGTCTCGATAAGTAACGCCAATATCAGCGCTCAGATTATTGACGACACAACTCACAAAACTCTTGTTGCTGTTACAACTGTTGGTGCAAAAGACGCCGTTGGAACGATGACCGAAAAGGCTACGTGGGTTGGCGCAGAGATCGCAAGTCGTGCCAAAAAAACCAAGATTGATAAAATAGTATTTGACCGGAGTGGTCGTAAATACCATGGCCGCATAAAAGCTTTGGCTGACGCAGCGCGCGAGAAAGGATTGGAGTTCTAATATGGCCGAAGAAGCACAGGTTGCACAAGCTGCAGCCGAACAGGCTGCACAAAATCAGGGTGGACGCTACGGTGGTGGGCAGCGTGGTGGTCAAAGGGGTGGCGGCAGTGGCCGTGGTTCGCGACGCGACAATCGCAATCAGCAAGCTCCCGAAGAAAAAGCTTTCGACGAAAGAGTCGTGCACATTGATCGCGTTGCCCGCGTAGTGAAGGGTGGCCGTCGGTTCCGGTTCCGTGCACTTGTGGTTGTTGGTGACCGTAAGGGCAAGGTAGGGATTGGCACTGCCAAAGGCGCAGATGTTACAGCCGCCGTCAGCAAAGCGACTGAAGTCGCCAAAAAACACCTCGTAAAAGTGGTGCTCTACAAAGACACGCTGCCACACGAGGTCGAAGCAAAGGTTGCTGGCGCACGTATACTCATTATGCCAGCTTCAGCTGGTACTGGTTTGATCGCGGGTGGCGTTGTGCGAACGATTTTAGAAGTTGCAGGCGTCAGCAATGCGCTCAGCAAATCACTGGGCAGCAGCAACAAAACGAATATTGCCTACGCTACTATTCAAGCACTCGAAGCATTGGTACCCAGCAAAAACTGGATAACCACAAAGCATCGCGCTAGTTTACAAGCGGGCAAAAAAGCTGACACCAAAGTTTCCGCAGTACAAAATGAAGCAAAAGAATTCCCTGTTAAAAAACCATCCGAGGTGAAAACGGCAATTACTCCTACAAAGCCAGTAGTCAAAAAAACCGCCCCAAAGAAGGAGTCTAAGATATGACACAGCATACATCTGACTCAGAAGCTGTAGGTATGATTGTTGCTTTCAGCGATAAAATCGCAACAAAAATTGGACGAGGAGTAAAGAAATGAAATACCATGAACTGATTTCTGCACCAAAAAAGTCTGCGAGACGCGTTGGTCGTGGTATTGCTGCTGGACAGGGGAAAACTGCCGGACGCGGTACCAAAGGTCAGGGTGCGCGAACTGGTTCAAGCAAAAAGCCAGGGTTTGAAGGGGGTCAGAACCCACTCATGCAGCGATTGCCAAAACTCCGGGGGTTTCGTAGTCTGAAGCCAAAGGCAGAAAATGTGTATACCGAACAGCTTAATGCCTTCACCGATACGGTAACAAACGCTACGCTTGCACAAGCAGGTTTGGTAACGAGCGAATTTACACGCGTTAAACTGCTCTTCAGGGGTGATGTTACAAAAAACGTTGCTGTTCAGCTACAGGGGGCAAGTGTCAACGCGATCGAAGCTGTCCAAAAGGCTGGTGGAAGTGTCACGATTGTTCCACGCCCTATGCGTCAAAAAATCGCAAAGACCGAAAACTAAGACGATATTGCGTCCTCAAACAGCGCCTGTCACAGGCGCTGTTTTTTATATTTAATCACCCCACTCCTACACACGCCCAGTGTGATGTACGAGGTTAGACCTCGTACATCACACTGGGCGTGTTCTGTCTCTACCGTGTTCGCCATCATATCGAGTTTGGAGTTGCGTGGTGCTATACTGGACATAGCATGAAAACAAAACAAACATGGTTTATCATTGCGCTGGTTGGGGTTTTGCTGGCTGCACCCAACGCAATGTTTATGCGGTATGCGGTTGCAGACTGGCATCCGTTTTTGCTTAATGCACTACGATTTGGGGCTGTCGCAGTAGTGTGTTTGCCTTGGATATGGCGTGAACGCGCGGCTATGTTTGGCCGAGCATTGTCCCCGACAGCGGCAGCTGGTGCGGCGATGACGATTGCATCTTTAGCGTTTATTTTAGGGCTACAGCATAGTCAGGCGAGTTATGTCAGTATTTTGCAGCTGCTTTCGCCCGTGGTGTTAGTGTGGTACTCAGTAAAACTCAATGGCGAGCGTGTCTCTCGACGGGCGATTGCAGGGATTACACTGGCTGCAGCCGGAGCAACGATGGTCGCGCTTCTGCCTTTTGCCCTGCAACACAAAGGAACCTTTGTGTTTTACCCCTTCGCAACACTGTGCGGTGTCATAAATGCCTTGAGTTACCCCATGGTTTCGATTGCGATGAGCAGAGCAAACCAAGTACATGGTGTATCGCTCATCGCACTGACGGGTGCAATGAGCGGTGTGGTTGCGGCAGTGAGCGGCGTGTTATGGCTGTCGATAGGCCACATGGAAGCGCCACGTATCACTACAAGCGGGCTGCTTGCGATTGCATATAGTTTTGCGGCCGTTTCACTCGTCTCGCGTATTTTGACTGTCTGGTCATATGAGCGAATCGGTTCGGCCACAATCAGCGCACTGGTGTATTTGGAGGGACTCGTTGCTGTACTGCTGCCAATACTATTTCTCCACGAAACAATGTCGGTGGCGATGGTGGCCGGCGGTACCTGCATATTGCTGGGCGTATTTATCGTGCAGTACAAAGATTCGTCTCATCATAAACATCACCATGTGATGCGCTCGCACTAAAACCATGTCGCACATAGCGAACATTTGCCAGAGGTGTGGGTTTTGCAGACCGAAACGAAGCGTGTATACTAACAGAAAGATACACTATCAAATAACAACGAGGGGTTACGTGTGAACTGGAAGGTTATTGGCGCATCGTTTAAACAAGGCGATATGCGTAAACGTATTTTTGGGGTGTTGGGTATACTGCTCATATTTCGAATTTTGGCGCACATACCCGTGCCTCTGGCCGATCCAGAGACGCTCAAGCAAGTGCTGACAAATCTTTTTTCTTCACAAAACACTCCTCAGTTTTTGAGCTTCATCAACGTTCTGAGTGGTGGCGCACTGGCAAACTTCTCCATAATGATTGCTGGGCTTGGGCCATACATTAACGCCAGTATTATCATGCAGCTGCTCACTAAAGCACTTCCGAAACTCGAAAACATGCGTAAAGACGGCGAATCTGGTCAAAAAAAGATCAATCAATATACTCGGTTACTTACCTTACCACTGGCGATAGTCCAGGCAGTGGGGTCTATTTATCTCGTTCGCCAGTACGCTCAAAGTGTCGGCGGGATTGGCGACATTACTGCCAACACATCACTCTCACAATGGATCCTGATGGTCGCCGCACTAACCGGTGGTTCGATGCTGCTCATGTGGATGGGTGAGCTTGTCACAGAAAAATCGGTTGGCAACGGTATCTCACTACTTATTACAGTAGGTATAGTAAGCGCGCTACCAGCCACCATCAGTCAGATCGCCTCAAGCATATACGACAAACAGAACAAATGGCAAATTTTTGGTCGAGAGCTGCCTATCAATGAAAAGTCGTTCTGGTATGCCCTCGCAATACTGATGGCAGTTATTTTGATAACCTGGGTCGTCGTCATGCTAAACGAAGCTTCTCGTCGGCTTACTATAAACTACGCCAAGCGCGTCCAGGGTAATCGAGCCTACGGAGGAGTCACGACGACCCTTCCCGTAAAACTCATTACTGCTGGGGTGGTGCCAGTCATTTTTGCCCTGGCTTTTCTGAGTGTACCGAGCTTCGTCGGCCAGCTTTTGACAGGGCACAGTAACGCGCAGTGGCAGCAATTAGGGCAAAACCTGGTAACCTGGTTCCAGAGTCCGACTGCTCAGACATTTGCCAGCGCTGACTGGCACGCCTACATCTATCCTGTCACATACTTTATGCTGGTATTTCTTTTCACCTTTTTCTATACAAGTATTACGTTTAACAGTAAAGAAATCGCCGAAAATCTTCAGAAGCAAGGCGGCTTCCTGGAAGGAGTCCGCTCTGGCTCTCAGACCGAGCGGTACCTTGCTAAAACAGTCAACAAGATCACCTTATTTGGCGCTATTAGTCTGGGGCTCCTGGCGTTGTTGCCCATCGTGGCGCAGCTCTTTGTACCATCAAATATCGCCGTGGGTCTCGGGGGTACGAGCATATTGATCTTGGTCGCTGTCTCGCTCGAAACACTGCGTGCCGTCGAGTCGCGTGCCCTCATGATAACTTATGATCAGTACAGTAGAGACGACTTTTTCTACGACAGTGCCGGTGGCGGCGAGTCGGGTGCAGTGACAGGAAAGCGGCTCAAGTTCCTTCCGCACCGAAAAAAATCCACTCGGAAGCAAAAGTAACCCCATTTTACTCTTTACAGCTCGTAGTAAAAACTGCTATAATGGCTTGAAGTTATAATTTATGGCAGGTAATAAAGAAGTCATCGAGCTAAGCGGCGTTATCGTCGAGACCCTCCCGGGTACTCAGTTTCGAGTCGAGCTTGAAAACGGCCATCAGATTATAGCTCATGTTGCTGGTAAAATGCGGAAACACTTTATCCGTATTGTACCGGGCGACGCGGTGACGGTAGAGCTCACGCCCTACGATCTGTCCAAAGGACGGATCACGTACCGCAAAGGTTGAACTTCTTTGGGATTGGTTCATCCGGACGGGCTATACGAACAGCGTAGTAGCCGAAGTACGGATCAATCCTCTTGAAGTTCTACCACGATTATTAACTATTAAGCAGTGTGTCGTAACACCAAGAAAGGGAGTACGATCCGTACGATGACCACTCGTTGCAGTCGCAACAAATGTCATATACGTGCCAAAGCTATGAAATACCAACTAACAAGTGAACGGAACTCGTTTGCAGTCCAAGGTGGAGTGCAATGAAAGTACGTGCCAGTGTCAAGAAAATCAGCCCCGACGACAAGATAGTTCGTCGCAAGGGGCGTCTGTATGTTATCAACAAATTTAAACCTAAGCATAAGCAGAGGCAGGGGTAAGTATGGCGCGTATATCAGGCGTTACTATTCCAGCTGAGAAGCAAATCTGGGTTGCTTTGACGTATGTGTATGGCATTGGGCCAAAGACCGCAGATACCATACTCGAAGCCGCCAAGGTCGAGAGAACCGTTCGCACCAAGGATTTGACCGACGCTGAAATAGGCCGCATTCAAGACTATATCAACGAACAGTACACCGTAGAAGGTGAGCTCCAGCGGATTATCAGTGGCAATATTAAGCGGCTGAAAGACATCGGTAGCTACCGAGGCATACGTCATAAAAACAACCTGCCATCACGTGGCCAGCGCACTAAAACCAATGCGCGAACTCGGCGAGGACGCAAGATAACTGTCGGTGGTACCGCTAAGAAAGTAGCTTCAAAGACCTAATATGGCAGACGCAACAACTACTCCAGTAGCAAAGAAGAAAAAAGCAAAGCGCAGTGTCTCTGCTGGCCAGCTTCATATTCAAGCTACGTTCAACAATACGATTGTTACTCTGACCGATGCTCACGGCGGAGCCCTGGCGGCTTCAAGCGCAGGAGCGTGTGGCTTCCGTGGTTCCAAAAAAGGCACAGCCTACGCCGCACAAGTCGCTGCCGAGAAGGCAGGCAACCTTGCAAAACAAGCCTATGGTCTTGCCCGAGTGAATGTTTTTGTAAAGGGCGTTGGACTTGGCCGCGATGCAGCCATACGTGCTATGCAAACCGTTGGTATTCAGGTCGACAGTATTTTAGACGTTACGGGCGTGCCACATGGTGGTGTCCGACCGAAGAAAGCACGGAGGGTCTAATGGCACGGGATACACATTCTATCGTCAAAATGTCGCGGCGCGAAGGCTATGCACTGCACCCGAAAGCACACAAAGCACTTGCGAAGCGGACAAGCATGCCAGGCCAGGCCGCCAACGCTCGTATGCGCAACAAGCCCAGCCAGTATGCCTTGCAGCTGCGAGAAAAGCAGAAGGTCAAGCGCCTGTATGGCTTACTCGAAAAACAGTTTAGTAACCTCATGGCCGAAGCCGATCGCATGCCAGGCCAGTCAGGTGCAATTCTACTCGTTTTTCTCGAGAGAAGGCTGGATAACGCTGTATACCGTGCTGGGTTCGCTCCCAGTCGTCGGGCTGCACGACAGCTGGTTACCCACGGACATTTTATGCTCAATGGCCGCCGAGTAGACATACCCTCTATTCGTCTCAAGCTGGGCGATAAAATTGAGCTGCGCGAACACAGTAAAGCTAACGAATATTTCAAGAAGCTTGACGAAGTGAGCCCCGCTCCGACCACCAATGTTGGTTGGCAAACTATTGATCGTAAAAAAGTACAGTTTACCGTCACGGGCTTGCCAGTGCGCGAAGACGCTGAACCCGAGATACATGAACAACTAATCGTCGAGTACTACTCACGCTAAAGGGAGGACACTAAGAAACTATGTCAAAAATGATTCACACACCAGGACTAGTTGCCGTAGACGACCATAGCGCTACCAGCAGTACCTTTGTCATTGAGCCTATTCAGGGCGGTTATGGCATGACTCTTGGCAACAGCTTGCGCCGCGTACTGCTTTCGAGTATAAGTGGGGCGGCTGTCACGAGCTTCAAAATTGATGGCGTGACGCACGAATTTACAACCGTCAAAGGCGTCAAAGAAGATGTGGTGGCTATTATGCTCAACCTCAAACAGCTTCGCTTCCGTGTGTATGGTGAAGACGCGCAAACCATCCGAATTGTCAAAAAAGGCAAAGGCGCGGTTACCGGTAAAGACATTCAGGGTAATGCTGATATTGAAGTCGTCAACACCGAGCAAAGTATCGCCACTATCGACGATGATAAAGCTGGCCTAACCATTGATCTCGTCGTCGAAACCGGCCGCGGCTATCGAACTATCGAAGAAAGTACCGCTAAAAAGCAAAGTGATTTTGTGGCGATTGACGCAATCTTTAGCCCAGTCCTACGAGTCCGCTACAAGGTAGAAAAGACCCGTGTTGGACAGGTCACTGACCTCGACAAACTCAGTATTACGGTCGACACTGACCAGACGATCACCCCACGTGATGCCTTCGAAGAAGCAGCCGCAATTCTTGTCAATCAATATGCTGCTCTCGCTGGCAAAACCCGGCTACCTGTCCAGGAGGCCGCTGTAGCTGCCACCGAAAAGATAGACCTCATGGGAGACGACGCTTCTATGCTGAACACTTCTATCGAAGACCTAAACTTGACAGCACGTACGACCAACGCGCTGGTAAACAACGACATCCATACCATCCAGGATTTGTTTGCCTTGAGCGACACTGAACTCCGTGATCTCAAGGGTTTTGGCAGCAAAGCACTCGACGAAGTCAAAGATAAGCTGGCGGAATTGGAGCTTTAAATGCACAGACACGGATATAAAGGAACGAAGTTTCACCGCGAGCGTGACCAGCGCGAAGCTCTCATCGAGAGTCTTGCAGAAGCGCTCATTATTCACGGTTCAATTGTTACAACCCTGCCGAAAGCAAAAGCTGTTGTACCATATGTGGAGCGACTGATTACCAAGGCCAAAAAAGGCGACCTACACAATCGTCGGCAGATTTTGGCGTCGCTCCAGACGGTTAGCACGGCTCATCGACTAGTCGATGAGATTACGCCCAAACTCGGTGGCCGCACGAGCGGGCATTTACGGATTACTCGTGAAGATAACCGTCGCGGCGACAATGCTGAAATGGCACGCGTGAGCTTTGTCGATGACATTCAGAGTGCTCCGGTGGCGAAAGAGGTCGCTACGAAAGCGCCAGCTAAACAGCACCATAAACAAGACGAAGTAAAATCCACCCCAGTTAAAAAGGCTACTCCCGGTGCAAGCCGCACGGTTAAGGCAGCCGATAAACACTTGAGCCACAAGCCAGCGGTTCAGGTTAGAAAGAGTGGTGAACGCTAATGAAAACCTATTCCGCAAAACCCAGTGACGTGACCCGAAAGTGGTACGTCGTTGACGCCTCCGAGGCAACCTTAGGTCGTGTAGCGACCCATGTCGCCACACTGCTCACCGGTAAAGGCAAGCCAATGTTTACTGCACATATCGACTGTGGCGACTTTGTCGTCGTAATCAATGCCGATCATCTGCAAGTGACGGGCGGTAAAGAAGAGAAAAAAATGTACTACAACCACAGTGGTTTTCCAGGTGGACTCCGCGAGCGTCAGCTGAAAGACCTGATGGCAAACGATTCGACTGAAGTCATCATGAAAGCCGTCCGCGGCATGCTACCCGTCAACAAGCTGCGTGATGGGCGTCTGGCGCGTTTGAAAATCTATGCTGGAGCCGAACACAATCACGCCGCACAGAAACCAGAAACTTTGAGCCTGAAAGGAGCGAAATAACTATGGCTGAAGCAAAAGGTCATTATTACTACGCTCTCGGCCGTCGTAAAAGCGCTACTGCACGAGTACGCCTTATGAACGGCAAGGGCAACATAACGATAAATGAAAAGCCAGTCGGCGAATATTTTGCCGAGAGCAAACTGCTAGTGGGAGAGATCCAGAAGCCGTTTAGCGTGCTTGAACTTCCCCTGAAGGATTACGATGTCACCGTAGTCGTCAGTGGTGGTGGTCATGCTGGACAGGCTGACGCTATTCGACTAGGGATTGCCAAAGCTCTCGTCGAAAAAGACGAAAACTACAAAGCAACCCTTCGCCGCGCCGAGCTACTTGGCCGCGACAGTCGTGAACGCGAACGCAAGAAGTTTGGTCTCAAAGGCGCCCGCAAACAACGCCAGTTCACCAAACGCTAAGCTGGTCTTGAACCGAATAGTAAAATAGCCTCTGCGTAGAGGCTCTTTTACTACACATGGTTGTTCGTGCAGAATGTAGTGCAGTCGTAGAGAGTATGCGCAAAAAACCCACCCTTGACCCGTTCGAGACTATCGATATGTTTGCTGGAAGGGTCTTGAAAGATGTTCCAGTTGTTACGCAAACCATACCATCGGGGTCGCTTTCGGTCTCGAGTATGCTGGAGCTAGTGGATCAGGAGCTTCGCGCAGTTGGGATAGATTTGGCTCGTTACCCCAACGGGCTAGGCAGCACGGTCGTAAGAGTTGCAAGTAGCCTGGACGGTTTTATGGGAGCCGTTATGCGTGTGCCCGGAATGCCGAAATTGCCGACGCTAGATGTCAGGAAAGCAGATATCCAGAGACGGATCGCACAAGTTTGGCTTGGGCAACCACCACAAACGCAGGTTATTTGTGCCGAATACAGTGGGGAGATTGTCACCGCTAACGCCGCCTATTTGTTTGACGCCCTTTGTGCATTGCGCGCAACAGTGCCGCGGGGCGGAGGTTCTGAAGAGGTAGCATACACGGTTCTGCCTGACCTGCGTCAAGCCACGTTTCGCCCAGCCCCAGACTCACCCAGAGTTGTACTGCAAAACTTTGCAGATTTGGTCACCGTCGCGTACCGCTGACAACAACTGGACCACTGTGAGTGGTGATGGTGAATAGTGTGCATCGGGAGAAATCTATAGTGTCGAGTGACACGCCGATTCAAAATAGATTGTCCGGCCGGACAATCTATTTTGATGTTTTATGAGAAATTTCTTTGGGGGTTTTTGGGAGTTTGAGCTGCCTTTTTATGGCCTGGCAGGTATGGTAGAGAAATGAAAGCCATTCAGGACAGTTTCTATTGGTTTACCGACACTTCTGTGGCGGTCTGTTCTGTGCGCTGAAAAATTTGAACCCACGAAAGAGACCGCCACCCAGGCGGTTTTAATAATTCTAAAAAGATAGGTAATACCCTGAAAACACCACGTACTGTGCATGAAATAAAAACAAGAACTCTACTTTAGTGTGAACTGTGCCCGCTGTCGGCTTTGAAAGAGCCATGCCTCAGAGTTGCTGAAGCCATCTTGGAGGGTGTGAGACGGTGCGGGAGCGAGTTTGATATTGCGCGCTACAATCTTTCTATACCAGCAGCTGCCGGCATAGCCCTAGAGAGTATGATATTCAAAAAAGAGGCGACAGAAGCAGGCCTGGGCGCATGCTCTGAAGCCATTGCAGCGTGTACATCTGTTGAGCCAGAAGTAGTTGCATGAGGTATACTAGAGAAATGAGTAAACCAGTTATCCTGACAGGCCTGCGGGCAAACAACGACCTACACATTGGCAACTATTTTGGGGCGCTACTGCCGCTCATAGACATGGCGCGCAAACGATCAGATGAATATACGGTACATCTTTTTGTGCCTGACCTACACAGTTTTACCACGCCCATAGACCATAGTCAGCTCCAGAGCCAGATTATGCACAATCTGCGACTGTACGCGGCTGCTGGTCTTCCGCTCGATAACCCCAGCGTGCACATCTACCGCCAGAGCTACGTGCCGGCTCACTCAGAACTGACGGTGATACTAAACTCGTTCGTTGGCATGGGTCAGCTAGAGCGTATGACGCAGTACAAGGATAAATCTGCTCGACTAAGTAATGACACGATCAGTGTTGGGCTGTTCGACTACCCAGTGCTGATGGCGGCAGATATTTTGCTGTACGGGGCAAAGTATGTGCCGGTGGGAGATGACCAAACACAGCATCTGGAATTTGCGCGGGATATAGCTGAAAGAATGAATAATAAGTTTAATGGTCAGCTATTTGTGGTGCCAGAGCCAGTGCAGAAACAGCACGAATTTTTTGGTAAGGATCAAGGACTTCGTATCAAGGACCTTCAAGACCCTACAAAAAAGATGAGTAAAAGTGGAGAGTCCGGCAAGGGCATAATTTTCCTCGGCGACACTCCGGATGCCGCCGCCAAAAAGATTATGAGCGCTACAACCGATTGTATCGGCGCCGTACACCTAGACTACGAAAACCAACCCGGAATCTCAAATTTGCTGCAGCTCCACGCGCTGCTTTCGGGGGAAACCATTGAAGCAGTCGCTGCACATCACGATGGTCAAGAAAGCTATGGGGATCTAAAGAAAGAAGTAGCAGAACAGGTACATGATTTTCTAGTAAGTTTTCAGCAAAGATTATCGCAGGTAGATGACGCTGTTCTTATGCAAAAACTGCAATCCGACGAAAGTGCCATGAACGACATTGCGACCGGTACTCTGCTACGCATTCAGCAAGCCGTCGGCTTACGATAAATCTTCACCTCTGTTAAAATGTCACTATGGAAATAATAATAACTGAAACGGATTGGCTTATAGACTCTGAGTATGTTTCAGAAATGGCGCAATATTTCATCACACCTGAAAAGATACATAAATCATCTGTTTCAAATATTGGTTGGATTGATACGGTTCAATTTTCAAGCCGCTTGTATTGTTTTGGCTCAAATGGGCTTACGTATCTTCTATTTGACGATGACCGCAACTTAACGCCATCTATGGTACTAGATATGTTGAAATCAACTCGCGCCATTAAAGAACCTATCGGCTATCTATGTGAGGCTGTCGACAAAACGGATGCTGAACATGGAGTGTCTCCAGATCATGATCCGTTTCATGACGACTATACATATCTCTGGTGTTGTGAGAGTAAGGACAAGCATGTCAAATCTTGAAGTGAGTCGGGCAGAGCGGTTGGATCAGCGGGTGGTGACGATGTTGCCGCAGCTGAGCCGTGCCTATGCAGCAAAACTCATCGAGACGGAACGCGTCTCTGTAAACGGCCGTTCCCAGGTGAAGGTAGGCTACAAACTCCGGCCGGATGATGTAGTGACAGTTCAGTACGACGAGGCAGCTGAATCGCAGATTCCTGACATTGAACTCGAGACAATATACGAAGATGACAACTGTGTTGTAGTAAACAAACCCGTCGGCCTACTGACCCACAGTAAAGGCGTCTTCAACCCAGAGCCCACCGTTGCAACATGGCTTCGTTCACGACTGAAAGATATGGACGGCAGTAGAGCAGGTATTGTTCATCGGCTTGACCGAGCGACCAGTGGCGTAATGATCTGTGCCAAGACTTCAGAAGCCCTCAGCTGGCTGCAAAAACAGTTTGCGCAGCGTCGCACAAAGAAGACCTACCATGCCGTAGTCGCAGGGCGCATGAATCCTATAGAAGCTGTTATCGATATGCCTATCGAGCGCAATCCCAAAGCGCCAGCTACGTTTCGCGTCGGTAATCAAGGAAAGTCAGCTATTACCGTCTACCGGACAATCGCCGAATCTACCGATGGCCGCTATAGTCTAGTCGAGCTCAAGCCAGAAACTGGCCGGACGCACCAGCTCCGGGTGCATCTGGCACACCAGGGTCATCCGATCGTCGGCGATGTGCTCTACGGTGGAGAGTCATCTGGCCGGATGTTTTTGCACGCGCATGCCCTCGAATGTACGCTGCCAGTGACACACGAAAGAAAAGTGTTTAGCGTACCAACACCACCAAGTTTTCGCGAAAAGGTAGAGGCGTGAATAGTGACTTACTCCTCCACCAGCGCACCGCTATAGCCTGCGATCAATATCGCGCGACGCCATCTCAGGCAACCCTGTTAACGGGTAAAAAAGGGATTGGCAAAACCTTGCTGGCGCGTCAGCTCGCTGTCTCACTGCTGAAGACTGTGCCCGAACAAACCGACCAGCATGCCTACTGCAAAATTATCGTGCCAGTTGACGGAGCAATACCGATTGCCGCCATCCGGGAAATTCAGCAATTTGTGAGCTTGAAGGTACCGTCTAACAGCCAGATAAACCGTGTAATCATTCTCCAGGACGCCGACATGATGACCCGAGAAGCGCAGAACGCTCTCCTAAAGTTGCTCGAAGAACCACCGCTTGGAACCGTCTATATCTTGACATCGTCTCGACCCGCTCAGCTTCTGCCAACTATTCTTTCGCGCGTGCAACGGCTATTGGTTCTAGCGCCTGAAGCGGCTGATGTCGCGACATATTTTGTTGCTCAGGGATTTTCTACGGCAGAGGTAACTCGGGCACAAGCGCTGGCGGGGGATGATATTTCGGCGCTGCGGGCAGTGCTGAGCGGCGAGATGTCGAGTGAAAAACTCCCAGTCGATATCGTCAAACGGGCGCTGTCATCACCTGTTTTTGAGCGACTGACACTAGTGGATGGTGTATTGAAGGATAAAGCAGCTGCGCGTGAGTTTGTACAAACACTGCTAAAGATAACTGCGGCCGGGCTATCCCAGAGCGTTCAAAGTACAGATGGTGCCAAGGTGCAGCGATGGGAGAAAGTCCAGCGGGCAGCGTTGGTAGCAGAAGACAGCTTGGCTAAAAACGCAAATACGAAACTGGTGCTCGATGAGCTACTGCTGAGCCTCTAATCGTGCGGTGCTTGGTCTTTGGCTAGCTGCGGGATTGCGTGGCGGATAGAGCTACCGGTGAACTGGCGACATTCAGGGGTCGAGAGAGCGTCTCGTTTGTGGTCTAGTCCAGAGAAATGACGTGTTGGGAGGGTATGGTATACTGTACGCATTGTGTATGAGCTTTTACTAGTTAGCGCATTTGGTTTTATGGGACTCTTCCACACTCGTAAAAAGGCCGAGGAAGATAGTGATATTTCCAAGCGCGTCGGCGATAGAATTGGCAAATTGTGGGATATTGCCCATCAAGGTATGCGGGAAAACCGTTTCTTGCGCGCCGAGAAAGCACTGCTGACCATTCTGAAGATTGACGAAAAAAACGCCGCCGCCTATAACCGGCTCGGTATACTGTATGCCAAGCAAAAAGAGTTTCGTGACGCCATAGACTGTTTTGAGATAGCCAGCAGCATAGAGGCGACGCCCTCGAGCCTGCACAACCTTGGACTCATCTACTATGAAACGGAAAATTATGAAAAAGCGGGGATTGCCTTTGAGCAAGCGCTAAAACTAGAGGAAAACCTCGCGGCGCGGCATGTTGCGTACGCCAAAGTGAGTGAAAAGCTTGGTAATGAAAAACTGATGTTCGACGCCCTGAAACGCGCGGTAGACCTGGAACCCAATCAGGAAACGTATTCGTTACTACAAAAAGCTTATGCCGAACGCGGTATGGACGCCGAGGCAGAGGAAATCGCAGAAAAACTCAAAAAGCTTATCGTACCATCCGGTAAACCCCGTCGAATTCTCCGTCCACGTAAAGTTGTTATCTGATTAGCAGCTCATGGCGATTATTTCGTTTCCCGAAGGAATATCGGCAGTAGTTACGACCGGCATTGGTGTGCCTTGTACCTTGGTATAAATCTTTCGACGTACAGTAGAACGGTACATAATTCGATTTCATTCGTCAGTGCCCACATGACTCTTTGCTTAAGATTGCGGCAAAGTGGGCGGTATATTTATAGACTTTATCTACTACGTAGACAAAAAGATGCTGGTGCAGGGTGTAGGATTCGCTTCGCTCGCACGGTATTCGCTTTTCGGAGCAAGCTCCTGCACGCTCACACCTGTACGAACCTCGGCTCCGCCGTACGGTTCTCATCCTCCAGCCCGCTCCAGCAACTTTTCATCTACTACGTAGACAAAAAGATGCTGGTGCAGGGTGTAGGATTCGCTTCGCTCGCACGGTATTCGCTTTTCGGAGCAAGCTCCTGCACGCTCACACCTGTACGAACCTCGGCTCCGCCGTACGGTTCTCATCCTCCAGCCCGCTCCAGCAACTTTTCATCTACTACGTAGACAAAAAGATGCTGGTGCAGGGTGTAGGATTCGAACCTACGAAGGCATAAGCCAACAGATTTACAGTCTGTCGTGTTTGACCGCTTCACTAACCCTGCATGTACATGGAGCCACCTGAGGGATTCGAACCCACGACCCGCTGTTTACAAAACAGCCGCTCTGGCCAACTGAGCTAAGGTGGCATGCTTTCAGATACAAAGTGTAGCAAAAACTGTAAGATTTTGCTACTATTTATGAGTCATAATTTTTTTGCCCCGATAGCTCAGTTGGTAGAGCGCATCCATGGTAAGGATGAGGTCACGGGTTCGAATCCCGTTTGGGGCTCCAAGGTCTTACCTGGGAATGTACTTGACAAACCATAAGTACTTTGATATGTTTGAACTAGTAAGCTATTGTCGCGTAAAAACGAAAACACTTACTGAGACATGCTGAAACGGTAAAACGGGTCAGATTTTGTCAGAAGCGAGCCTATCATTCCTTAAACAAGAGTGAAACGTTTGCAAAAATTCTCCTCCCTGCAGGGGATAAATAATACCGAGCTGATCACTCGGTATTTTTATTTACATTCGACCATATATCTGATAAAATGAACCAGATATGGCAAAAAAAGGTGAAAAACGTAAACTTATCGGGCTCGTGAGTGAAGAGTCTGGTGAGCGTATATATTACACATCCAAGAATACTATGAACACTCCGGAAAAGCTGAGTCTCCGCAAGTACAGCAAAAAGCTACGAAAGCACGTTATCTTTACTGAAACTAAGAAAAACCTTGGTCGTAACGAAGTAAAACCGAAAAAATAAGTCAGACTTAGGTCTACGCACTGCAAAAAACCAGGAGCGCCTCCTGGTTTTTTGCATGCAGGGCGCATGGCTAAGCTAAGTACTCATGGGTAAATATAACGTATTTGCCCCCTCGACTTGGTATGTACACCGAGTTTGGGCGGCCCTCTTAGTTAGCTTGAGCAGTCCTGGCCGTGCCGCGCACTGACAGGACTATTTTTTCAGATCGAGAATGGTGTTGATGAGTTCGGCGTGGCTCCACACGAGTGGCAAAACTGACAGCGGTGCTCCCGTGTTCGGGTTGATTTGCTCGGCCAGCACACCACTAGGGGTAGTGTTGCTGAGAGCCCAGTTGACGATCTCGGCGGCACGAGGCTCTTTCTGAACCCGGCAATAATATTGGGCGATCCAGAGTGTCGTAACGAACCAGGGGTTGCCCTGGTAAGCTGGATCACTCACAAAGTACTGGTCGTGTTCGTAGCGAGACGTTCCGCCGGATGGTGCAATGTCGAGCAGTGTTTCTTCAATGAGCTTAACGGTACTATGGAGGCGCTCTTTGCCAAACGTTGCAGGAGCGTACGTCATGACGCCAAATGCGCTTGAGATATCCAGCGTGTTGTCAAAGCTGAGTGAGCCATCTGGCTGGAGCAAAAAGCTTTTTCGGAAGGCCTGTCTCTCGGGGTCAAAGAAGATGTCGCTGTTACGAGCGATTTTTTCGGCTGTTTCACGCCAACGCACCGCGTTATCAGGATACTCAAACATATCAGCAAAATTAGCAGCTTCTAAGAGCGCACGGTGCGTCAGTGCGACAGTGTACGTGTGGGTGGCGAATTTCTCTTCCCATAGGTCGTAGCTGGCGTGGGGCAAGCCCGTTTCCTCATCCATGTAGTCAGCCATAAAGTTTGCCATTGGCTGGATGAGGGTGGTGTACAGAGAGGAGACGAAATCTAGGTCGCCGATTTCGTTGTAGAACTCTGACAGCATGAAAATAACGATGGCGGTCTCGTCTTCTTGAATGGCCAACTCGGCTCGTTTGCCATGCATGAGCGGGTGCCAGGTACTGCCGATGGCCTTATCGGGCTGATATTTGTGCATCATGTAACCGTCGGGGTGCATGATGTCGCGACAAAATTCAAAAAACTTTTTCGGCTCTTCAGTGTAACCGAGTCGTATGAGCGGCCACATGGCATAGGCGCCGTCGCGAGGCCAGACATAGCTGTAGTAGTCCCGGCCGTAGTTATATATGCTTGAGTCACAACTGGCGATAATGCCGCCACGTCGATCAGTGTGCGCTTTGATAACCATCAGTGATTTTTTGACAGCATTGAGGTCTCGTTCAGGACTGTTTGCCATGGAAGTGTTGGCTTGGGAGAGCCATTCCGCCCAGTAATCTTTGGTTTTATCGAGGCGAGCGTTCATGCCATGGTTTAAAATCTGGAAATGGATGCGCTCAGCCGAGTATTGCGAGTCAGACGCAACGACCCAGTAGTTGATGATCATAGTTGATTGCGGCTGGATAGAAAGGGTGTTGGCAATGACAGAATCGACACCGCCATGCTCGATGGGGTTATTGGTGAGCTCGCCATCTTCAGCGTCCTTCCAGGTGCCTTCTTTACCTTCGATAGCATAGTTGCCGACCGAGTACTGATCGAATGCTTCTCCGTCGGCCGTCTGGCTGTAGACGAGCAGGCTACAGCGGCCTTTGTAGTCGAGCAAATAGTTGCCATCGGGTACGTACAGGGCAGTGTCGCCGCGGCCGCCTCGTGATATTTCAAACACCTGGTGAAAAAAGACACGGATGGTACGGGTCTGGTCTATCTGGTTTCGCACGAAAACTTTCCGACAAAAGGCGTTGAACTCGGGATCGACGAAGTCATGGAGTTCTAGTTCTACTTGGAGAGAAGGGTTTCGCAAGATAATTCGGCTGATCAGCGCGTCGGTGTCAAAGTCGACACTTGGCTCCCAATTGTGGTCATCAACCCAGCTAAATTGATCGTCGACATACACACCAATCTTGTGATGGGTACTTCGTGCCGTCGTCAGATTGTCGAGTCCGACATAGGGATAATAAAAATCGTGCACAAGACCCCGTTCGTTGAGACCAACGGTGAGGCTGCCATTGCCGAGCATAACAGGTCTACCCATGGGAAAGGCTCCTCTCTATATTACGTTGTATGATTGCGTTGCGACGTGGCGTCCACCAAAGGGCGAAAGTAGCCAGAGAACACTGCCACCCTCGTGCCATCAAACTGCCATGCCTTTCTCGGCCAGACGGTATTTGAGGTCATGATAGGCGTTCATGAATGCAATATACGCTTCGTATGGCGACGCATATGGGCTGAAATAGGCATGGACATCGCCATCGCTAAACCATTTGGTGCACATGTAGTAGAAATGGTCGCTCGTTTGGAGCTTCCGCCAATCTTCGATCAGTGCGAGGTCTTGGCTAGCTGTAATTTGTTCACCCAAGGCGTACAGACTATGTATGGCACCTTGCTGCATAGAGTTGCCGAGCCAGGCGGTTAGATCACGTTCGTTATCTGCCCAGGTAATCGTCTGGGGGCAATCGATGGTGTCGGCGGGTTCAAAGTGTTCGGCCGCTTCAGTTACAGTCATGAAGGTATGGCCTTCGACGCCGAGCCATGTCTTCGGTAGGTGTTCGAGAAAGTCAAAAATACCGCTGTCTTCCCACTGGTGTTCACCGAACGTTTCGTAATCCATAAACAGGTTGAGGAGTGGCTGCTCCCACGACGCGTTTGTCCAGGACATAAATTTGTCGACGGTCAGAGGATGTTCCTCCCAGGCAGTGTTGCTAAAACGGAAGGCGATATCGTCGCTTAGCTTGTAGTTTTTGGTTAGAAGCTTGATGTGTTCGGTATACGCTGGACGGTAGAGGAAGTTTGGACTGCGCCAGCCCAGTACCGGATCCCAACCTTCACTCAAAATCGCCTTGTAGCCCGCTTTGTCTGCCCAGTAGGCTAGATCGTTGTTGTAGCTGAGCTCAGTGTTGCGAAACGCGGTGGGCGTGAGGCCGAACAAGCGCTGAATAATATCACGGTGCATGGCAACCTGTGCCTCAAACTCGTCGCGGTTGTAGAAAAACGCCAGCGAGTGATGGTACGTTTCGGCGACAATCTCGACACGACCAGTACCGACGAGCTCCTGAAAACTAGCGAGCACATCGGGGGCATACCGTTCAAACTGCTCAAGTACCGTGCCGGTGATAGAAAGTGATACTTTGAACGCGGGGTTTTCGTGCAGCATGCGGAGTAAACGCTGGTTTGTCGGGACGTACGACTTGTGTGCAACTTTGCGCACAATGTCGGCGTTTGACTCGCGGCTACCAGCTGGAGCGTCGAAATAATCATGGTTTCGGCCAGCGTCAAAAATGGTGTAGTGGCGCACACGGTAGGGCTGGTGGACGTGCAGGTACAGTACTATGGCACGTTGGTTAGGCATACACAGCCTCTCTTGCATGAGTTTTGCGACGTGGTGTGTGGTGATGGTAGTGATGGGTAATGGTTTGCACCGAATGTTCCCAGTTTTGGGCATGCAGTTCATGTTGGCCGTTTTCGGTCAAGCTCTGTGCAAGGTCAGAGCTGTTCAGTACGGCGACGATTTGATTGGCCATTTCGTCGGTGTCCCAATAGTCGACTTTTAGTACATTGTGGAGAATTTCACTTGATCCCGTTTGGTAGCTGACAAGAGCGGGCGTGCCGTAGGCAAGTGCTTCGAACGGTGTTATGCCAAAGGGCTCAGACACACTTGGCATGACAAAAAGGTTCCCCACTCGAAACGCATCGCGCCACTGTTTCCCAGTGCCGTTGAGGTGGTGGGTAAAAATGACATTGCCGCTCAGGCCGAGGTCGGCAGCTCGCTCAAGGAGCTCGTGATATTGGTCGCCCGACCCGACGATGAGCAATAAGCTTTTGGGACGAATATCGACCACCTTACGAAAGGCTTCGAGTAAATGGGTTAAGCCTTTTTGAATAGTGAGGCGCCCGGCGCTGATCACCACACCATAGCCGACTGCCTGCATAGCCTGAAGGTAGCGGAAGGAGTTGTCGCTGCTGTCTTCGGCAAGTTCGTGCGGCTGAAAATCCATGGCATTGTGAACAACTTCGACCTTTTCTGGATCGATGTGATACTCGCGGACGATAGTGTCTTTGGTGGCCTGACTGACGGCAAAAATTTTGTCGGCGAGATGTAGACCAATGTACTCAATCTCGCGCACCAGCGGGTTGCCTTCGTTGCCACCTGAGCGATCATATTCGGTGGAATGGATGTGGACGAACAGGGGGAGACCGGTGGCTTGCTTGGCAGCGAGAGCTGCCCGGAACGTCAGCCAATCGTGGGCATGGATGACATCGTACTCTTTACGCCGAACCAGTGTACTCACATAGCTTGCATACGCAGTTTGGTGTTCGGACATGGCCGCGCCGCGCCGCGTACCATCGGGCATAACATATTCAAAATACTGACTATCATAGGTACTGCCAGCAGTTTGACCAATGACGGTCTCGACCCCATCCGGAAGCGCCGGGTTGACTTGCATAAAATCGATGTGCGAAAAATCTGCGGTAAAGGGGAGGATGAACTCAATATCTGCGCCGCTACGGGCGAGCTGTTTACACATTTGATAACAAATAATCCCCATACCACCGGTGTGGTATGGTGGAAGTTCCCACCCAAGCATTAGTACCCTCATGTGCGCGTCCCTATGTTTGTATGATTGTTGTGTTTACGAATACATTGTACGCCCGAGCCCATACAAGCACAAGCGCTTTTGTATAAATTTTTACAAAATTTAGAGAATTGTTTCTGGCGATGCACCAGTTTCGTACAGGTGTAATCCGTTGTCAGATTCGGACCATGCTTCAAGAACATTCTCTACGATTCGCCAGGAAGAAAGCACTTCCGCGCTCGACGCGAACAGTGCCTGGTCACCTCGAACCGCATCGATGATGACGCGTTCGTATGCTTCTGAGGTGCCACCAAAAGATTTTGCGTAGTCAAAGTCCATTTCGACTTCTTCGGTTTCATTGTCGAGTCCGGGTTGCTTGGCCTGTAGCTTCAACGTTATGCCTTCTCTCGGTTGCAGGCGGAAGATAAGCGCGTTTGTGCCAGAAATGTCAGACGTCGGTCGAAAACGGATGGTAACCTCAGTGCATTTTTCGGACAGCGCCTTGCCAGTTTCGAGTACGACGGAGACGCCTCGCCACTGCTCATTGTCGATCGACAGGTGGAGCTTAGCATACGTTTCGGTGTTTGAATGAGGGTTATTTACCTCGCTACGGTAGCTTGAGTACTGGCCACGAATGGCTTTTTCGTACAGCTCTTCACGTTCGATTGTCGCAACACTGTCGAGCAGCCGTAGTTTTGCTCGGTGGATATCGGCGCTGGTAAACCGCGCAGGGCTTTCCATGGTAAACAGCGCGAGCAGTTGCAGCAAATGGCTTTGCAAAATATCGCGGAGCGCGCCCGTTTGTTCATAAAAACCCGAGCGCCCCTCTATACCGATAGCTTCGCGAGCCGATAGATGAATAGCGTCGATGTGCCGCGTATTCCACATGGCCTGGAACAACGGGTTGCGGAACCGAAAGGTTAGGATATTTTGCGCTGTTTCTTTTGCGAGGTAGTGATCAATCCGAAATGTTTGTTGCTCGCCAAAGCTATTGTCGATAGCGGCAATCAGTTCTTTGGCAGAGGCTGTGTTGTAGCCAAATGGCTTTTCGACCAGTATTCTCGGCTGGTCGACATCTTCAGCGAACGGCTGATTGTGACCGGTCGCACCGAGCTGGGTGACGACTTCCTTGAATGCCTGAGAGGGGATAGAAAGATAGTAGAGCCGGCCGACACCACCACCGAGCTCTCTCGTTATGTCGTGGAGTTGTAACCGCAACTGGGCGTAATCGTCTGGGTTTGCCATGTCGAGCTGCACCATGTCCGTGATACGTGTGAGATAGTCGATAATCTCTGGGTCAAAGTCGGTTCCCGCAAAACGTTCGGTAAGCCCCTGGTAAATTGTTTTGGTACTGACGCTTTGCCGACTGAGTCCAACGATACGAATGCGTTCGGGTAGTGCATGTTTGCGTCTAAGATTGTACAGGGCAGGGAGTAATTTGCGCTGTGCGAGGTCACCGGTAATTCCAAAAATGACGAGCAGGAGCGGTTTGTCTCGGTAGTCCACTATGCGTCCTCTCCGCGGGCGGTCATTTAGGCCGCTCCTTCACCGTTGAGATTGTGTCCGCCAAACTTGTTACGTTGTGCGGCGACGACCTTGGTAGCGAAGTTGGTTTCACCCTGTTGTGAGCGCAGTCGGACATTGAAAGCGGCTTGAATAGCGGGCAGATCAATTCCGAGCTCTTTGGCGGCTTCGAGTGTCCAGCGTGCTTCGCCACTTTCTGCTACGTATCCCGAAACGCCCTCGAGTTCCGGATTTTCGCGGAGGGCGTCACGACTGAGTTCGGTGAGCCAGCTCGTAATAACACTGTTGTGTTGCCACAAGTCTGCGGCCACAGCCAGGTCGATCTGTCCCGCATAGTGGCCGTCGTGCAGGAGGCGGAAGCCTTCGCCGAGACTTTGCATCATGCCGTATTCGATAGCGTTGTGTACCATTTTTACGTAGTGTCCAGCGCCGCTGGCACCGAAGCGTGCGTACATTCCTCCCGGACGAACGAGGGTTTCGAGTGCGGGTTTGATGACCTCAAATGCCGTTTCACTGTCGCTGCCACACATGAGCGGAAAGCCGTTTTGGTACCCCCATATGCCACCACTTACACCGATGTCGATCAGCTCCATACCAGCTGCCCGCACGGCTTCGTTGAGTGTCCGTGTGTTGCGAAAGTCTGAGTTGCCGCCGTTGATGATGATTGAACCAGCTGGCAATCGCTGCGTCCACTCAGTGACGACTCGGTCGGTAATTTCAGCGGGCAGCATTACCCACACCACCGCCTGGTCTTGACCAAATGCACCTGGGATATCGTCTACAACAGGGAAGGGTTTTGCCCCATAGCCAGATGCTACCTCCATAGGCTCTGGACTGCGGTTGTGTGCAAAGACTTCGTGTTCACCACTTTCGGCGAGCTTCCGTGCAATCTGCATGCCCATCCGACCCAGGCCGTGTACGGCAATTTTCATACGCTATTCCTCCGTAGTTATGTAGTCATTATAGACGGTGACGTTCGCAATGTCATACAAGATTTTAGCAGGCAATTTTTCGATAGGCTCCGAGTTTGCATGTAGCCGTTCGAGTGCTTGCTTTTTCCCTTCTCCGTATGCGAGCAGCCAGACATGGTCGATCTTCAGAAGTGTGGATATGCCCAGTGTCATACGCTCGTAATCAGACCAGCTATACCCAACCACAGTGGAAACTGTATCTGTTACGGCAGGGCTCCCGGGTAAAACGCCAGCGGTATGGCCGTCGGCACCCATGCCAAGAGTCGCCACCACTACATCGGCGACGGCACGTGTGTCTGAAACAAGCTCAGAGTAGTATGACACTGTTTCTTGCACCGGTTCATTTCTTTTGAGGACATCATGCCAGGCGGCGGTATACGAATCAAAGCCAGCCGTTCTCATCTGAGCTGTGTTTGAGTGTTTGTGGCCTTTTGAGCCATAGCGTTCGTCAACTGGGAGGATGGTTAATGCTGGTAACACGCTTGGGCTGGCTTGTCTCAGTCGTTCCATGATGTCTACCTGAGGAGCAATACATGACCCGCCACTCGTCAGCCATAAAACTTTTTTACCCGTCGTTAGCTGAGCTGTGAGGAAATCAAACACTGCCTTATTTGCGGCTGCAACTGGTTGAGTCGAGAATTTCATAGTACTTATAGTATACCCCACTGTTTTACAGCGTTGGTATTCTGGGCAGTACACGCTATAATTTAATCGGTTTAACCTAACCTGTCGAAGGGGCATAGTACAACGGTTAGTATAAGGGTCTCCAAAACCCTAGATCGTGGTTCGATTCCACGTGCCCCTGCCAAGATAAAACGACCAGTCGTCGACTGGTCGTTTTATCTTGTAACGAATGCGGCAGGACGACTTCGAGCTCGCATGCTGTATTTCATCTGTTCCTACCAAAGATAGCGAAAAAGATACTTCTGACTAGTTAGAATAACAGAGCGTGCCGAAGCTAACTACGACCGCGGAGTAGAGGTGTACGGTTTACGATAGTTTTTGCAAGTGGCGCAGGGTTTTTGCCTGCAATGACCAAACCGCTACCTACACACATTGCGGCTGAGAGTCCGGCGAGGAAAAACTGTGTGTTGGCATGTTCGGTTTTTGATGCAATCTGCTTCTCACTTGTACTGAGCGTACCCAAATTAACTGCTGACCGGGCCATTGTCCATTCATCACTCACAATATCTCCAAAACGTTTCACAAGATTTTGCGTCGTACCAAAGACATTTTCTGGCACACTTCCAGTTGCAGCTACAATTGGAGCTGGCCGGTTTTGGATAGCATCAATGTCCGAAACTGTTCCAAGAGCGAGTTGACCAACATACACTGTTCCTAACGCACCTAGACCAAAAAGCCCCATACCGACTACTCTTTCACGCATGCCTATCATTTCATTTCCTCCTTAATAATAAATAACTTTACCATATGTTACGTGAATATAGAAAAATTTAGTTTGATAGTGCTCCTTAGAGGGTAACTATGGCCTTGATGTAGCTGTGCGATTAGATGAGGGTGGCTTTATGGGAGGTTTTGGCTTCTTTTCGGTAGGTACGATTTTCCGTTCGTTTTCTATGAGCCGTGATAGGGTGTAGGGTGTTGCGGATAGCGGCAGCGGCAACGCGGCGAGCGATGGGCGATTCGAGTTTTTCGTCAGGGTAGTTGCGGACTTCTGCCATAGTAAAAAGTATGGTTGCTGCCAGCGCTCCGCCCGAAAAAGTCATAGTACTGCCTTCGCTCAAGAAACGGTCGAGTGTAGACGCAACAGGAGTATTCCCCGTGTCCACCAGAAGCGCTGTGGCGTGTGCTCCTATGAGGGCATAGGGGGTTATTTTCATGGGACGGGTTTCGGTCGGGTCGAGTAGGTAGCGCGAATAGCGCGTATGCCATCCCTTGAGACTGTCGAGCAACTTTACACGAGTTGCTGCCGTGAGTCGCCCGACAGCACTCGGTTGTCTTGGCAGCATGTGAGGTGCAGCGGTGTCTATCGGCGTACGTCGCCCAAAACCGCGCTTTGGGTCGGGTAGACTAGGGGTAATCGCAGTTTCTCGGTTTTCGTCATCGCTCGCAAAAACTATTGGTACTGGCAGTCCCCTATCATCTCCGTGGACATCACCTGTCGGCTGAATGGGGATAGGTCGGGCATAACTATCAGGGTCAGGGTGATGAAAGAAGCCTTCGTAAGGATCCTCGTCAGGTACTTGGGACGTACGGCCCGGTGCCGCGGCAAGCTGCGATGCATCAAGCCTACTCATGATCCCATGTACATCTATCCCAGCCCAATTACCACCAAAATCACTTCCAGACATATAAACCTCAACTCTCTATTACAGGAAACACATTTGACCAATATACAAAATAATACCACAAACATCAAAATAGTCAACTCTGTCAAGAAACACGCTCACTAAATAATATTGTAGACTTGTCAAAAATACACATGAGAGTATAATGTATTTGACAAACAACGAAAAGAGAGTAATTCAATACAGTCGAATAGGTCTAGGTGCCACTAAAGAACGCCAGTAAGGAGCACGGAACTACATGGGATTTCGGAGAAAAGAAGCAGATCGTCAGGAAGCATTATACCCAGCGGATGTTATTGGTGCTCTTGAGTTTAGTGGTGTGCCGGTAGGGGATGACCTGGTAGATAAAATCTATACAGAGACAGGTCGATTCGTGCTGCGTCCTGATATCCAGCTAATTGCAGAGGCTATTCGGGATATCCGCCTAGCTGAGCAAAGTACCAAACCAGAGAAGCGAACTGGCCAGGGACGTAGAGTTTTCTGGTTCGTTGCAGCTACGTTCTTTTTACCATCGTGTGTCAATGTTGGAGTCAACGCTGTGCATGATTTACCAAAAGTACGCGCAGAACGGGTGATTAATAATTTTTTTGAGCCTTTCATCGGCTTACTGAGCGCAATCGACATAAAAGACGACTATCCAAAATCTGTTCCGACTCAGTCGCCTACACGTTCGGCCACACCAACAAAACCGGCTCTACCTACACGATCACCTTTGCCCACGAAAGCATCTCCTCCCTCAGACCCTACGAAACTGCCTACTCCCACCGTGCCAACAAATGTGCGCAACACAGCTCAAGTGACCGTACCGCTTACCCAAGAAACTGCTCGCCAATAGGAGAAATAGCATATGCCGAACACACCCAACCAGCAACCGGTTTCACCAATTACTTTTCTAGGCGATGGGTCACACATTTCGCCAGGTATCACTGCTGAAGAAACGTCGCAACCATCAACGAATGATGTTTTAGATGCTCTTACCGCGCATGGATACATGCTTGAACCAGACCAACTCGCAACGTTTTTTAAAACTGGAAAAATACTTTTGCCAGATGCGGTGTACGCCACTGTCGTACAAATGGGTCGACAGAACGCTACTGAACTGGCCTGGTCATCTGCGCCGCACTCTTCAGGGTCGGAGTTGCAGCCGGGAAGAGGGGGGCGTAGGGCTGCAGCTGCGATAACTGTAGCCGCGTTACTAGCAGGAGGCTATTGGTTGTCAAAAAAATATAGCGATCCTTCTTTGTCTGGCAGTCCCAGCGTCGCAACCAGTCCAATGCCGAGTACGACCTCTTCTGCATCGGCAACAAGCCAACTCAAGCCGACGACTACAGCCACTCCTAGCGTACCATCGGTGCCAAATGAAACGGCTGTTCCTGGCGCCGCAATTGCTCCATCGCCCGCTTCTTGTGAGACACAGTTAGCTGCCTTGCCTATCGAAAAACTTATCGCCCAAACCATTATGATCCCAGTGAGGGGTGATGGCAGTAGCATGGATGGAAAAACACCTGCGCAAAATGTAATAAAACTCATCCAAAAATACGATATCGGAGGTGTCATCGTGATGACGGAACCTACCAGTGGTATTCGTGCGCTCGCCGCACCAGCAGCCGTTGATGTGCCGCTGGTGATAGCTATCGATGACGAGGGGGGAATAGTCAACCGGTTTATGACTGCGCCAAATAAATCCTTTCCATCACAACAAGACATGGCAAAAAAACCGACGAGCGAAGTCACCACTTTGATGAGTGCCCGGGCAAAGCTTCTCAAGAGCTATGGCATAAACACCAATTTTGCCCCCGTTCTCGATGTGACACCACAGAATGGCTCAAAAAGTGCCATCGGTCAAACAAGGATATTTAGTGCCGATCCGGCTGTGGCTGCACAGTTTGGCACAGTCTATGCTGAATCAATGCTTGGGAACGGTATAAACCCAGTCTATAAACATTTTGGTGGCGGTGGTATGACGAACAACACCGACAATGCACCGGGGACAGTTCCACCTCTAACTGAACTGAAAAAGCGTGATCTTGTGCCATATGTTTCTGTGCCGAAAAATGAACGTACCGGCCTCATGATGGGAGCCTTTATGCCCAGCAGCGGTGAAGGTGCAGGCATTCCTGCGAGTAAGTCAGCAGTATTTTATACCTTAGCAAAACAGTATGGCTTCAATGGGCCAATATTTACGGACGATATTGGCACGCGAGCTGCCGGTGGCAACCTCCCGGTAGATTTTATAGACGCGCTAAAAGCGGGCGCTACCATGCCACTGTATGTCCAGGACCAAGCCAAAACTCCCGCACGCTCTCTCGAAGCCCAGATACAAGCCATTATCAGCAGGGGGGTCGAAGAAGCCAAGTCTGGCACCTTGAAGACAGACGCACTGGCTAAAAAAACTATTGCCAACAGTGCCGCAATCGGCACAACGGCCTGCACTGTACTGGCTGGTCTTAAAAAATAATTTTTCAAACCTTCTCGTGCTCTGAAAGGTAGTGGATTGCACACAGTATTTCCAGGTGGTCATAATCTAGCTGAACGATACGATTGAACTGCATTTGACTCAACACAAAAATGATTGACATCTAAAACGTATGAATGTATACTGTAGAACATACTTGCGCAAAGCACAATTGCCAAGAGTTGTATGACCGGTGGATATGAAGGGGTGGTTCCCATCTGCCGGCCATGCAACTACCCTCACGTGGTAGTCGGCATGGACGACATCTATAGATGTGTCGACTATGTCCACGTGTCTAGTTGTCGTAGATAAAGGTCCTTCAGATTGGACGCACTCTAGAGAGTGCCGTAAGTGTCGTATGACAAAGGTTTGAACATGACACCACAACAGCCTGGAATAAATGAGTTTCCTCCTGCAAATCCCACTGGCGAGGCAGCTGCCACAAATGCTATGCTAAGCAACCTGGATGGAGAGGTAGCTAGGCAAAACCGCGAACTGGGAACGATTTCTTCCAAGTTTTTAAGATCGGTTGGCGCGTTAGCCGTTACTGGCGCTGCAATAGGCTGGGGTTTGGGGTTTGTGCATAATGCTGGAATCAAGAATGAGCTACGTCCAGAGAGCTCAGCCGTACAGGCAAAAACGCTTTTGCTGGAGCCTGTTGACTTCGCCTGTACCACCCACGCGCTGGCCGATGCTGCTGGCTCTCGGGCTCAATTCGGACTGGAAGTTATGGATCGTGAGATACCCGGCTTTGGCTCGAGCGTAGTCGCCAAAAAAGAACTGATAAATTTAACGTACTGTATAGACCAGAAAGGCGACATGACTGCTTTCAAGCAGAGCGTAGAAATCACTCAGAAACCTGCAACGCCAAACAGTAGGTACGTTCCAGTAGAGGTTAAAGTTCCAGTGGAAAAACTGAGTGTTATTGTCGCACCGGTGATGAAGCCGGGTGAGCGAGAGATCGTAGTCGATCACGATGCCCCGCTCAAACTGCTCCTCGAAAACCCCGGTCTGAACGGAACAGGTCTGGAGCTAGCGTGCACTGGGGCTCTGATATTTAATGGGGATCGAGGAAAAATATGTGATGGTATTGTTAAATCCTTCACAGTATTGGATCGAGCCGCAATAGATGCAAACCTGTCTGCTCGGGGAGAGAGTCTTATTTTGGATGCAATTCGGAAAAAGTGTTCACCAAACTACTGGCCCGAGATTCAGAAAAACACCGTTGCTGCCTACGAAAGTCAGGCGATACGCTTGGCAGGTGGCGATCGTGCAGCCGGCAAAGCAGTAACGGTGGTGTTCACAAAAGACGGCAATCCAACGACAGAGCCACCGATGTTTGATGAGACGTATATGGAAGATCTCAAAAACAAAGGAGTAAATACCACACATCAAGAAGCTATACTGGACGAAAAGATAACGTGTTCCATGCCGCCCCAAAGCGCACCCACTGCAACAACAAGCGGGGCTCGGCTATGACATCCGAGAATATCGACTGGCTTGAGTATATACCCAACCATAATGAGCTGGGCGAACATCTAGCGGTGTTAACACCTACGGAGCAAGTGTCGCCTCCTCCTCCGGGCTCGGATCTCCCTGCTTCTCACGTAGCAACAGTTCCATCAACCCCTAATACAGACAGTAAACTAGTTTTAAAACGAACAGAATCAGATGGCAGCGCTGTAGAAATCCATCTTAAAGGAACGCTTACGGCAGGTGGAGCAGCAGTGGCCGGTGCGTTTATGGGCAGTTCTAGGGCAAGAGGTGATGGACAGCCCGCGCCGGACAGTGCCGCCATAGACTCCGTCGAGCATTTTCATCACGTTGTGGTTGCTCGACGGCCCGATTCTGCCTCAGCGCACCATCGTGCGTGGCAAGATAGACTGCCTCAAAACACCGGAGCTGCTCGGCCAAAATTTGCTGAGAGGCGTCAGAGATCCATCGTGCGGAGGCTGTTCTCGGTGGTACTTGGCGTGATATTAGTTAGCGGCACTACAGTTGGTGTGTATACCAAGACAACCGGCAGCACAGACCCAATCAGCGAAATTCGCAACTATATTGGCGATGGCATAAATATGGTTCGGAGTCTTTAGCTATGAGTACTCGACCCGAACAACATGGACCTAACGGAGAGGAAAAGAGCGGAACCCCAGCTCATGATTCCGCGTCTTTCGATGCCTTTTTTAAAGCATTACAAAACCAGTCGACTCCTGCATCTTCAAGTAACACTGGAGGAGAGCCATTTCCAGGTATCGCAGTCCCCCGGAGAATGCCCGTGGGGGACAGCCGAGCAAATCCAGATGAAGTGAGTACAGAAGAAGGACGGCGTCCACTAGGCCCAGTGCTATGGGGGACTGCTCGCAAACGGCTGGCTGTGGCGTGCGTGGGGCTGACTGTAGCCGGAACCGTAGCACTCGTCAAAACAGAGACGACGCCAGGTGAGGCTCTGGGAATAGCTCGTAGTTTTGTAAAGGAAAAGTTCATCCCCGTAGAACCTCCCCAAAGCGCACCGAATATTGTTGGGCCAGACTGCCTACAGTCTATCGTTAGCGTACCACTCGACTACCAAGGCGACTCGTTACTTAAAATAACCGTGAAAGCAACTGACGCAGAGGTACAAAAGTCCGCGGCGGATCCCGCATATAAACCCAAAGTACTAACTGGCTTTTTCGAAACCCAACCTGAGTTGCAACGTCTATTGCTGCCGAAAGATGTCCAAAAGCCGAGTGCCAACCCAGCTCCATCCACCCACACTACCACTCCAGGTCCAGGTGCCAGCGCCGCGACGAGTGCGCCAGCGGCCACATCTGCCCCATCGAGCGCCCCGCAGCCACCAACAGAAGCGCGTCTTCTGCAAGCCGGGTATGTGGGTACGGTGCCAATTGCCGCCTGTTTACAAAAGCCAGTGGGCGATGTTATCAAAGCAGATACTGCCCAGGGCATGGTAACGATCAACCGTTCGTTGATCTCACTAGCCGCCCTTCCGGGTACGGGCGCTACCAACCCGCAGGCATGGTACGAGAATGCTCAGTTTTCGCTGCCTACCGGGCCAACCATCTTTACCAAAGAAGAAGTAGAAAACCTCAATAAACGACTCACGGCTGAACCAAAAAATACAGAATATCTCAAATATCTTACCGCAGAGGGCTTAAAGACACTGGGTAAAACTACCTGTGGCGCAGACATAGCTGCGGCGGCAGAAAAAGTGCTCGCTGCCCAGGTGAGTGAGCAAGCACCCGGCCTGAAGGTTGTGTATGTTGGATCTTTTGTTCCGCCAGCAGATGTATATGCAGCAGTCAACAAGCCTCTAACGGCCGATCAGCTTGGGATAAAAGTGGTCAACACTCATTGGAGCTGCGGAAATATTCGGGAGGCTTCACGATGACGACACAGGCACCCGAAATCCTAGGTATGCCGATCCCAGAGGCGTGTCATACGAGGGTCGTTACAACACAAATCGAGCGACCGGTTGACTGTTTTTCGCCCCGGATTTTTACGCCAGAAGAGATCGCCACCCGGAAAACAATGCTGCGAGTGGGTATGCTCCCCGAAGAAGCTTCGGGTGAAACCATCCAGTGTGCTCAGAAAGTTCAGGAGGCATTAGAATTGGGGAAGCGTCTGACCGAGCTTTCGGCGGCAATCTTAGAAAAATGTACAGCAGACTGCCAGACGGTTACAGAAGCGATGGATCGTTTTGACTGTGCTCTGAAGACACGAAAAGAAGCCCTACGCGACATACGCGGGAGCTTGGTAGTACTCGCCTTTGGCTGGAACGTGGACGATGCAGTACGAGATCATGTCGGTGTTTGCGAAAACGAGCTCACTACCCGTGCTACAGAGCACGAGCGTGCCGTGGCCGATACTGATAAGGCTCGTGCAGATACCCAGCAGGAACAAGATGCGGCCTCAGCAACAGCGAGTGACTTGTTGCGTCAGGGAAAAGGCAACGGAGGTGCATACAACAACGTACTAGAAACCATTTCAAAGACTGAAAAGTGCATTAAGGAACTCCGTCGTACGGAAAATGATCTTGCAGAGGCAGAGAAAGTTCGGCTTGAGCACGGTGCCGTGGTACAGCAAGCGAAGCAGGCGCTCGCAGAACGCGAAAAAACGTTTGGAGCATACGGTGAGGTATTGTTGGCTACCCTAGAGCGCTACAGCGAAGACCTACAGGGTATATACCAAAGTTTTGTGACAGGCGGAAGCTACCCTTCAGAAGAAGTCCCTACGCTAGATATGCCAGATATGGCTGAGCTACCAGAGATTCCGGTACTCGACTATATTGCAGCGGCGCCAAGCAGTGAAGAGAGGGATCGAGTTCGGAGTTTTCTGCTGGGCGTATCTTTCGGACGAGAGACTGCGACGGGATCCAGTGTCGGTGGTGATACTCAACAGATTCCAGAACAACCAGCTCGCATGTCTGAGGAGATAAGCAACCTATATGCTATCGTGCAGGTTGTCGACGGAGTGCTCACCAGGCTTGAAGCTGAGCAGATGACTGTAGTAGAAACGAAAAAACGCTATCTTAGTGAAATTTTAACGGAGTCTGAGCGACATTTGGCAATACTAACACCTCTGGAGCAGCAAGTATGGGCTGTCAGCGAAGGGTATGTAGAACTCGCTGGTATGGCAGACGAGACGTGGTGCACACTACGAGGATTATTGGCGGTTGGCCAGGAGAAGAATATAGCCTGGGAGGCGGCAAGCTCCCGCCTGCGGCAGCTCAATGATCAGATACAAACTGCCACCCGGCAGATTGGTGAGAAAATATCAGGTATACATCGAGCAAAAAAGACCGAAGTAGATACCCGTAGTGCATATTTGCAAACGCAGCACGACCAACAGTTGGCGGATGAAGAATGGGCGGAACACGGGGATGAAGATGCTAAGGGGCGCCTGTTTATGACCTATGAATCGTATAGCTCCAGATACCTACCAGTAGAAGTTGCCGATACCTTGGAACAACTCCACCAGACTATCAAGCAGCTCGAAGCCTCGAAGAGTGCTTATGAGCAGGTGCGCGAAAAAGATCGGACTGAGTATAGTGTAGTAGAAGCAGAGGTAGAACGACTCGATCGGGAGATAGGGGAGCTTCTTGCGCTTTCATCCGAGACGCATGACTCCTTTACGGCAACATTGGAGCGTCAAGTACGACGACTTGATCCTATACTTATGATCACACGCCCAAACATCGATAGCGCAGAGCAGTTTCTGGGTCAAGTGCTTGCGCTCCCTAGCTACTCCGAACCACTCCAAGATGCGCCTGTCATAACAAAGACCGACGGGGATTCTAGCAGTCCGCAACCGCAGGATCAGGTAGTGCCAGAGACTCCTCTCGATCGCCCGGTCGCGCCTGCAGTACTACCCCAGCAGGTCGAGGGCTTTAGGTTGGGTATAAGAAAGCTACTCCATTCACTCCTTTCATCACCGAAACAACCCGTAACATAGGAATAGCACATGCATACCGAAGCTCCATTCTCTCCCCATACAATATATCAACCAGAGGTGTTAGAGCACGTTACATCTGCTACTACAGCTGCTATGGAACTGAGTATGGCGGCAATTGTTGATGGACTGAGATGGTTCCCGCACACGGTCGGCGATCTATACGATACACGTGACATGGGGATTGGCTGGTCTGAGGCCGTGCATAAGAAGGTGGTTGTTCCAGCGGTTAAGACGATTACTGGTAGATACAGGGATTCGCTTGCTGGAAAAGGGCTTCCTGAGGACTTGTATAGCGGCGATCAATTGCAAATTCTTGTTAAGGATATCCATACCAAAGTGCGGCCGCATGCGTTGCTGAGCGGCGTGTACCGAAAACAGATTGAACTTTGTGAACAGGGCGCTGTGACCAACGAAACACTTCAAGTTGCGCGCCTGTTACCTGTCGATGATGAAACTGCTCTTCAGGCGACAAAGCACTTTATAGAAAAAGCGGCCGCTGCCCTGCAGAAAAACGGTGATCCAAAAATTGTGGAAGCGTATTCACTTACACTGTCAAACCTTGCAAATTCTCGTGGGGTTGATGGCTCTGGCGCAGAGCTAGAGCGTCGAATCGCTCAGTTCCCTGGTGCCATCCGAAATGTCCCCCTAAAGGATCTCAAGCTCCTACTGCTGTTACTTCAACAAGCCGAGAGTAATCTGCCAAAAGGTGTGTACGACGAGTTGGCACGACATGGGTATGTTGGAGTAAAATCTTTGGGGTCTATACCCCGACCAGAGTCAAGCGTTACTCGTATGACAGGACACGCCATAGGCACGGCACAGGCAGCGGGTAAGGTTGCTCATGACATCGGACCCAAGAAAGCAACACTGGCGGCAGTCGGACTCAGCATAGTAGGCCAAGTCGCGCTGAGCCCAAGCGCAGCGGCAGCGACAAATGAGGGGAGGCCCGCCGAAACCCCTTCCCTCACACCCGGGATAAGCCTGGTCGTCGCCCAGCCGCCGAGCACAGTGGAAGCCATCACCACTCTCCCGGTATTCAGCACGAATACCCCGTTACTAGTAGTCACGGGAGGCGTGAAGACGAACCAAGAGGAAACACCTACAGTAACAGTTACGCCCGAAGATACACTGAAGACCGTTTCGGGTACTGCGGTGGTTAGTGCACCGACGTCAAAAGTGCCGGAGAACAATACAGGGAAGCCGCTGACCATCAAGGAGCGGCTCGCAGCTATCGCTAGCACTGCTGGTCCAAGTGCAGTAAGCGCAGAGATTGCCGACGATACACCCGCTCAAGCTGATCAAAAGAAGCTGCCCGAAGTAAACCCAGCACTCGATACAGAGCTGAGAAAAACAGTGGCCGACTATGAAGCCAAAACACCACAAGCTGAACGCAAAGAAAACACTCTTAAGCTTATAGCGCGCCTGCAAGCAGCGTTGGAAAAACCCAATACTCTTAACGTCAGCGAATCATTTACTCCCGAAGATCAGCAGGCCATTTTAGAGGCTACCGGCACGGGGCTCGAACAGCTTATTGCAGAGCGGTCAAAACTGATCGAAGAAAAGTTTAAAGATTCTTCATTCAAAAACTGGGAAGGCTTTACGCCCGAGCAACGAAAACTGATGGTCGCCATGCTCGCTACCGTTGATCTTTCGACTCTTCCCGATATTGAACTCCAAAATCTGATGAAACAGTTGCCACCAGCACCGACGCCAAGTACAGGACAGTCCAAAGAAACAAGTACTTCCGCGAGTCAAGCTTCTGTAGGCGGGTTAGAAAAAATGACAAAAGAGCAAACATTGAAGAGTTTAAGCGAGGTAATGGCAGGCATTGACAAGTATCTCGCAAAACAAGCCAACATAGCCAAGAAGCTCATAGACCGTGGTATGAGCCCCCATATAGCCATAGGTTTTTCGGCAAATGCACGAGATGAAAACAGTAGCTTTGAACCCGGTAAAAATCAAGTTGGCGGGCCGGCTGCAGGGCTGTTTCAGTGGGAGGGGCCTCGACTCGTAGCCTTGAAAAAGTTTGCCGCAACCAAAGGTCTGCCTTGGGACACAGAAGACGTTCAGCTCGATTTTGTCATGGAAGAAATAAAAAATGGTGGCCAAGGCTGGAACAAGATAAAAGATGCTAAAACTGCCGAGGAGGCCGCCACGCTTACCCTCCGATATTATGAACGGGCAGCAGACTCAATGCCAGGTGGGAAAAATGACAAGGACAGACGCGGATTTGCCACCGCACTCGTCAAGGCACTCCAGAAAAAAGCAAGCGGTGCGGCTGAAACTGTCTCCCCTATGCCCAGCCCAGCCGAAGGAATCACCAAACCAACGCGCCCAGAGGAATGTGCAGTTGGGACAGTTAGTCTCGGCTTTTACCCAGTACTTGACTCAAAAGGTAAAAAAACTGGGGAGATTATGCTGTGCGCTATCACAGAAGTGCCAAGCACAAGCGATGAAAGTAATCCAAACTCAAAATACTATATCCCTGGGTCGGATAGACACGCTATAGTGAGCGCTGAGGCATCGGAAGCGTTTTCTCGACTTGTTGCCGATGCTCAGGCAGCAGGCCTTACTGTCAAGGCTAAGAGTAGCTATCGTTCTTTTCTACATCAGAAAGAGCTCTGTGAAGACAACTACGAATGCCGTAATCGAATCAGCCCTGCTGGGGTGTCGTACCCTGGCGGCTCAAAACATGAAGTGGGGATAGCGATCGACTGGGATTTGGGTGTGGATATCACCCGAAAAAATTGTGTTATGGTGAGGGGGATATGTTCCTTGCCCAAGGTTCCGGGTGCCAACAGAGCATTCTACACATTTCTCGTTGAGAATGGTTGGAAATATGGCATATACCAATATTCCGGCGAATTTTGGCACTTTAACTACGACGTCAAGGTAGGCCCACAGCGAACCAAAGTTGACTAGCGATTCTCCCGCACAGAGCACAGAAGAGGGTGCCCCTATATGCAATCAGACCCACTAGCGGGTCTGATTGTTTTCGTGCGCGCCCACCCGCGGCGGGTGAGTGTGAAACGCTGTGCCAGTACCGAACGATACGATAGATACTCTGGCTGTGTATGTTGCATTTTTGTTTCAAGCGCCGCTCAAGCAAGCGCACGAACTATCTACAAGCGTAAGCCGAAAACACTCAAGAATCAACCCACTTTCTATTTTTTTTGTAGTAATAACCACTACTGAATCTATGTAGTTCTCTCTATTTCGACGACATACGTAGCACATGTAGCCGGAAGAGTACTGTGCGATATGATTACCAGCGGCTGAGCAACTCCAAAAAGGTAGGTTCGTCGAGGATGGTTGTGCCATAGGCTCTGGCCTTTTTGAGTTTGCTCGCGCCTACCTTCCCACCAGCAACGAGATAGGTGGTGTCTTTGGCGACGCTGGTTTGGAACGTGCCACCAAGGGTACGAATGCGTTCGGCGGCTTCGTCTCGGCTCAGGCTCTCCAGCGTGCCGGTTACGACAAACTTCTGCCCCGCAAGCGCACCTGATTTTACCTCATAGTGTGGTTCTACCCCTGACTCTTTGAACTTGGTCAGGAGCATCCGGTTGTCTTCGTCGGCAAACCATGCCACGACTGACTCGGCTACAACCATCCCAACGCCGTCTATATTCTGTAGCTCCTCTAGGGTCGCTTCCGCTATTTTTTCGAGCGAACCAACCTGGCTGACCAGGTCGATCGCCGTCTGGACGCCAACATGGCGAATGCCGAGACCATACACAAAACGCTCGAGCGGTGGTGTGCGTTTGGCGGCAATTGCGTCTAGTAGCTTTTGGGCTGATACGTCGGCAAAACGGTCGAGCTGTAGCAGCTGGTCTTTCGTAAGCAGGTAGATATCGGCAAGGTCTTTGATGTAGCCGGCGTCTACGAGCGCGACGACATTTTTCTCTCCTAGCGTGTCGATGTCGAGTGCACCTTTTGAGGCAAAATGCTCGAGTGCGCGTTTGAGCATAAGTTCAGAAGTTGCGCCCTTCACCCTGTAGACGACCTCGCCTTCAGGCCGTTCAAACTCGAGCTCTGGGTATTGCCGGGCGAGCTCTGCCTGGTAATCAAACGAGGCTGTGTGTTTCGGTCGGAGCTCTAGTAGCACACGTTCGACTTGCGGAATGATGTCGCCAGCTTTGTATATGATGACGGTATCGCCGCGCCGTATATCGAGGCGGGCGATTTCGTCGGCGTTATGGAGGCTGGCGTGTTGGACGGTGCTACCGGCGACATGCACCGGGTCAAACACAGCGACTGGCGTGGCAGCACCGGTGCGGCCGATGGATATGACAATATCTTTCACTACAGTAGTGGCTTCTTCGGCAGCAAATTTGTAGGCGACTGCAGCCCGAGGCGTCTTACCGACGACGCTGAGAGCCGCAAAGGTTGCTCGATCGTTGAGCTTAATGACAGCGCCGTCGGTATTGAAGTTGAGTTTGCTCCGGGCAGCGTCGAGGTGCGCAACGTATTGCATGATTTCCTCGAGGCCATACACAACACGCGTTTGACGGCTGGTCGTAATGCCGAGCTCGGTCAAGACCTGGTAGCCGTAGGCGATGGTGGGTGTATCTTCAATGTTTTCGCGCAAAATATCGTACCCAACAAAATGCAGTGGTCGCGCTGCCACAAGCCGAGGATCAAGCTGTCGAATTGTTCCCGCGGCTAGGTTGCGGGGGTTTTTAAACAGGGGCTCACCGGCGTTTTCCCGGGCGGTATTGAGCGTGGTAAAGTCTGATGTGTACATAACGATTTCACCGCGGATTTCGGTGCGTCCGCGGAGAAAATGCGCAAAGCGTTGGTTGGGTCTGAGCTGTAAAGGTACGTTTTCTATAGTGCGAACATTCATGGTGACATCTTCTCCCACACGACTGTCGCCCCGAGTGATTGCCTGGATGAGCCGTCCGTCTTCGTAGATAAGTGCGCAGGCGAGGCCATCCATTTTTATGTCACACAGATATTCGTCCGAGAGGGTGGGTTGAAGGCGCCGCATACGTTCGATCCAGGCGGCTACTTCGTCACGGCTAAAGACATCGGCCAGACTGATCATGGGCACGCGGTGGGCGACTTTGGTAAATTTGTCGAGCGCGGTACCGGCTACCCGCTGAGTGGGGCTATCGAGTGTGATTAGTTCCGGAAACTGGGATTCGAGCTGCGACAGTTCATGCTTGAGACTGTCGGCGGCGGCTTCGCTCATGGTCGATTCGTCCAGCACATGGTAGTGGTACCGGTAGTCGTTGATGACTTCACGCAGTTTGTTGATACGTTCAGCGGCGGAGCGTGCTTCTATGCTCATGCGATGAGTTTCCGATAGAGAGTATACAGATAGACATGAATGAGCGGGAACCACAGCACTGTTAGCGCGAAAAACACCCAAACTGTACCGGCTGTCCAGAAAAACAACACTGGAAGAATCAGTACAGTTGTAATGACAACAACGAGAATAGGCAGGGGGAGGAGTTTGCGCCAGACTAAGAGCCGGCGTCCGACGACGAGTTGTTTGGCGCTCCGAAGTGCCTGACGAGGCTGCATGTCGGGCAGTGTCACGATGTACAGAGCAAACAGAGAGCTGGTTACCATGCGCAGTGACCAAAAAACCAGCAACCCACACACTAGAATAGTGACGAGGTATTCCCAGCCCGTCACCACAATCCCGGTAGTGGTCAAGAGGCTGTAAAGATACGTGCCTGCACTCAGGGGTAGTAGTTGAAGACCGACCACCAGCAGCACCAGGAAAAAGGGCACGATCGGGTACATACCAAGGTAAAACGAACGCTTAGTGCTCACTGGTTTTTGCGCCTGACTCATTCGCAGTACCCAAATAACGGCGAGACTGCACACGATGATGAAAATGGTTTGGTACATGCTGCCTGTCGCAGATGACGTTTCGCCAGTGGTACTAAAGAGTTTTGAGAGTTGGTAAAAGGTACTCTGGGCTTGGCCGCTGGTTCCAGAAAATGCTTCGTCGAGCAATGCGCGAAACGCGGCAATGTCAAACCCAGCCGAAAAACCCCTGACAAACACAATCATACTTATCCCATAAAAGAGCGTTATTCCTGCCAGTGCACGATGAGCAGCGAGCAGTGTGGCGAGACTTTCACGCACTAATACACGAGCTTTGGGGATTGGGGTGCGGTTTTGGCGGGCATACTCTCGGGTGAGTGACCAAGTCGATGGCCGAAACCATCGGCTGCGGGGAACTGGTAGCTTTCTAGGCCTCCTCTGGGTGGTGGAGCGTAGATGTTTGGCTGGCTTCTTTGTGGAATGAGCGGCGCCAGTCCGTTGTTTTGCGCCCGGTTGAGTGGTGTGTTTCCCCATAGTACGTACAGTATAGCGCTATCCCGCCACACGTGTCACCTCCCAAACCCCATCCAATCCGAAACCACCAGAAGGGGCGCTAGCCCCTCCTGGTACGCCTGCAACAAACTCTCAGCCAAGTACCCCT